>NZ_JTJC03000004.1:0-300000 GCF_000817735.3 Scytonema millei VB511283
ACTGTCATGGGAACTCAAAGTTTGTCAGCACTGGCAAAGCTTTCTGGCTATCGAGGAGGGCATAACTTCCAAAGTTTTCAACCGACTGGCAAGTAACCCAAAGCGAGCGGGGCAGATCTTGAGGCAGCGTTCGCACAGATATTATACTAGCTGACACAACACCCAACAGCTTCTAAAACAAGTAAATCTGCCTGCGAGAAATCCAACCGCTTCTGGTAAAGATGTGTTAGACGATCTAGATCTAGACACGCCAAATCAGGAAATCGATCGCTCTTTCTTAGACGATGAGTTGTCATTGTAGCTTGGTTATGGCGAAAGCAGTTGGGCAATGAGACGATCTAGCGCTTTGGCAGCAGCTTTGTAACTCCGCGCTTGCCTGCCTAGTTTCAATTCAGAAAGGATGCGATCGCGGATAGCCTCAAGGTCTGGCTGCTGTTGTTGCCTGAGATCAGAGTTTTCCGCGTTGCCAGAAGAGGCGCGCTCACACCCACCAAAGACTGCACTGGGCGGTACTGTCTAGGTGTAGCCTGGAAATTATCACCTTAATCGCTGTATTGGATGAAGATCGACAGGCACGGCAGAGCCAAAATACTCACCCCAATTGAAATCCAGTTGCTATTTAACTCTGGGCTACAAAACAGCCGAGATCGCGCCCTGTTTGGCATCTGCCTTTACACCGCTTGCCGGATTACCGAAGCTTGCACCTTAAGGCGAAAAGATGTCTTCGACGAAAAAAGAAGAGTCCGTAGTGAATTAATCATTCGCAAAGCCAATACCAAAGGCAAGCTGGCAACGCGCACGATTTGGGTGGGCGAGGAGCTGCGGAGTTTGTTAATCGACTACAACCCCCCATCCTACCAATGGTTTTTGTTTCCAGGTCGTCACGGCAAAGGACACATTAACCCAGATAGTGCTGCTCGTATATTGCGCGAAGCTTGCCGCATAGTGGGGATAGAAGGAGCTAGTACCCATTCATTCCGGCGCACCGCCTTAACGATAATGAGCGACGCTAGAATCCCCTTGCGAGTCATACAGGAAGTATCAGGACACCGCACCCTGGACGAATTACAGAAATACTTAGAGGTTCGCCCAGAGCAAGTCAGGGGAGCGATCGCGTCTTTATCTATGCTCTCCCATGTCGGGAAAACGCGCTATCACGACCTAGACATCGACCTAAACACGTCAAGTCAGGAAGTTGACTGCTCTCTATCCCCCGATAACGAGTCATTGTAGCTTGGTTACAGTCAGCTGCGCGTGCGGGTTGCTGTTTCGTTCATTTCGGATGTTCCGCTCGTTTCGTATAATTGTTAGTAGAGGTAGCTCGCCCTTTTGACAATTCGATCTCTCAAAAGCGATCGCTCGGACACCATACAGCCAATGACTATTTCGACACCATTGGAAACATGACACTATCAGCTCCCCGTTCCTTCGACATTATTGCACCGACAGCAGAAGATTCTGCAATCGCCCAAGCCAGCAGCCAAATTTTGGCATCAATTGTGGACTCGGACGCATCTCATTGCACAATTAGGGTGATGCTAGATGGCACACAAGGTGAAGCGGTTACTATCCCAACATCTGCGTTGCGTCTTTTCGTTGACATCTTGACCCAGATGGCTAAAGGCAATGCTGTCAGTATCGTTCCCATCAAAAAGGAACTCACTACCTCTGAGGCAGCTGACATTTTGAATGTCTCTCGTCCCTACTTAGTGGACTTACTGGAGTCGGGAAAAATTCCTTTCCGCAAAGTTGG
The DNA here is from genome assembly GCF_000817735.3 of Scytonema millei VB511283. Taxonomy (NCBI): domain Bacteria; kingdom Bacillati; phylum Cyanobacteriota; class Cyanophyceae; order Nostocales; family Scytonemataceae; genus Scytonema; species Scytonema millei. Next base: position 1,754 of record NZ_JTJC03000004.1, read on the forward strand.
AACCCGTCGCCGGATTCTCTATCAAGATTTGATGACATACAAACACCGGATTGACGAAAGGCGGCGGCAAGCCCTGGCTGAGTTGGCTGCCCAAGCCCAAGAACTAAACATGGGTTACGAGTAGCTAAGTGGCTTTTTTCACTGCGGTCTACGATGCCTCTGTTTTATATCCAGCACCGCTGCGGGATTTTTTGATGTGGCTGGCGCTCACCGACCTGTTTAAGGCTCGTTGGACGGATGAGATTCATGACGAATGGATGAGAAACGTTCTTTTGAACCGTCCTGACCTAACACTAGCTCAACTGACCCGCACGAAAAATCTGATGAATGCCAATGTCCGAGATTGTCTAGTCACAGATTATTCGTCGCTCATCCCAAGTCTTGAACTACCAGATCCAGACGATCTCCACGTTCTAGCTGCGGCAATTCGTTCTGCTGCTAGTTTTATTGTCACCTTCAACCTCAAGGATTTTCCGATGGTGGCTCTTGCACCCTATGGCGTTGAAGCAATTCACCCAGATGAGTTTATCCTGCAACTGATTGACCTGAACGCGGTAGAGGTTGGGTATGCCGCTAATCGGCAACTAAGCACGCTCAAAAATCCACCACGAACGCAGGATGAATACCTAGACACGCTGATAAAGCAAGGACTGCCGCAGTCAGCGGCATCGCTGCGCGAGTTGTTTGAAGAGATGCCAGAAATTTGAGGAGAGCTAATTCTGAAACTAATAAAGTTTCTGCAACACAACCCTTTTAGGCTATCCTTCTCCCTGTATTTCTGTAAATCTGTAAACACGATTTATTACAATTACGGAAATAATGATTTCAGTACACGCTCGAATAGGCTGTCCTGATTCTGTATTTCTGTAAATATGTAAATACAGTTTTCTGCAATTCCATCAGAGATGATTGCGGGTTTTGGTGTTGTAGGTTAGAGTTTAGGCGCAACAATTTATCTGTATTTCTGTAAATCTGTAAACCCGCTTCGCTGTAATTACGGAAATGGTGACATCGATCGTTAATCAAAAAGGCGGCGTTGGCAAAACGACGCTGGCTATCCATATCAGTCATGCACTGGTACTCAAGGGCTTCAAGGTTCTACTGGTAGATGCCGATCCGCAGGGTTCAGCCCGTGATTGGGCGGCGGCGAGGGATGCCTTGCCACCGTTTCCCGTGGTTGGGTTAGACCGTCCGACGATTCACCGCGACCTACCAACATTAATGAAAGACTTCGACCATGCTGTGATTGACGGTCCGCCGCGAGTTTCCGATCTAGCCCGCAGCGCGATTATTGCCGCAGATTTAGTCGTGGTTCCCATCCAGCCTTCGCCCTACGATGTTTGGGCAGCGGATGAAATTATCAAGCTGATTCAAGAAGCTTCCGTATTTAAAGAAAAACTGAAATCTGTATTTGTAATTAATCGTAAAATCGTAAAATCAGCTATTGGCAGGGATGTAGTAGAAGCGCTCGAACAATACCCCATACCCGTGCTGAATACCACTATCAGCCAGCGGGTAGCATTTGCTGAGTCTGCTGCTACTGGTAGCACGGTTTTAGAAACTGACAGTAAAGGCGCAGCCGCCAAGGAAGTGATGGCACTGGTGAACGAACTAATGAGTTTAGGAGTGTAGGGATGCCAGCGAAGAAAGTCAGCTTTGGGAAAAAGCCAGCGCCAGAAGAACCGCTTGGCGAGAGGCTTAACGAATGGGTGACTCACCGAGAACGCCAGGAGTCGGCAGAACAGCCACATCTAGATCAGCCGGAAAAAATGAAGCGGCTGACGTTGGACATTCCAGAACCACTGCATCGGGCGATCAAGCGTAAGGCAGTGGATGAAGGGGTAACGATGGTTGAGTTGCTGCGATCTTTGTTAGAACAGCATTTTGATGCTAGCAGTTGAAGCGTAATTACGTATTTACAGAAACACAGAATTACTGATTTGCAGAAATCTGGCGATCGCAGTGGGATATTGTTGACTGGAGGCTGTGCAAGCGCGGCTAACGCCAGAGAAAGCGATCGCGTCGCTGTCGATGTTGTCCCATGTCGGGAAACAATGGATATTAGCCGAGTCAAGAGCGTGTCGGAGTAGTAGATGAATTCCTTTTTCCCAGGCTCGTTCGAGCGCCAGCCCATTACTCAAAATCTACTGCGTACCATCCGGCTGATTGGCGAGTACAAAGGCAAGCAGGAGCTATTCAAACAACAGTCGCCCCAAGTCTTGGAGACATTGCAGCTTGCAGCCATCATTCAAAGCACCGAATCATCCAATCGCATCGAGGGGGTTGTTGCGCCGCTCCAACGCATACTAGCACTGGTGGCGCAGAAGACCACGCCGATGAACCGCTCCGAGCAAGAGATTGCTGGGTATCGCGATGTACTCGACACCATTCATGCTAACTACGAGCGGATGCCTTTTAATACTGGCTTAGTATTACAACTGCACCGAGATCTATATCGGTTTCTACCAGGGTCGGGCGGTCAGTGGAAGTCAGCTGACAACAAAATCACTGAGACTCGTCCTGACGGCACTACCGCCGTGCGCTTTGAACCCGTCAGTGCTTTTCTCACGCCAACCGCGATGGCGCAGTTACACGAACGCTTTAACACTTCTTCGCAAGCAGATGAAGTAGAGCCATTGCTCCTAATTCCCACCTATGTGCTAGATTTTCTCTGCATTCACCCATTCCGCGACGGCAACGGTCGCATGGCTCGTCTCCTAACCTTGTTATTACTCTACCAAGCGGGCTATGAAGTCGGTCGATACATTAGTCTGGAGCAGATTGTCGAGCGAACTAGAGAGAGTTATTACGACACCCTGTATCAGTCCTCCGTGGGCTGGCACGACCGACAACACACGCTACTCCCGTGGTGGGAATATTTTCTCGGTGTCGTTCTCGCGGCTTACCGAGAATTTGAGCAGCGCGTTGGTACGGTGACGGCAAGCCGAGGTGCAAAGCGCGAGATTGTATTGGATGTGGTAGCACGATTGCCCAATCAATTCCAATATGCAGATGTTGAGCGTGCTTGCCCTGGCGTGAGTCGCCCTACAATCAACCGAGCTTTAGCCGAGCTGCGTGAATCAGGTCAAATCCGCTGCATTAAGCCAGGTCGAGATGCGGTTTGGGAAAAAACACGATCGCTGAGGGATTAACACGATCATTTTGACAGTTGATGATCGTATTATATGAGTTGGGTCGATGAGATCCGATCTTGAGCGCCGCACGTTCTTATAGGCGTGTGGGCATGGGAGAATTACTTATGAAAGATCGGCTTTTGACCTTTGAGCAAATTTGTCCAAATTTCAGTTGCTAGCGCAAGAGTCTCTTGAAACTTAACCACTGGCAACTCAAGGCTGGTTGACAATGCTAGAATGAACTGCATTGCCAGCAATGCTAGGACACTCCCCAGTCAATAGCACAATATCTGATAATGACTTGGAAGGTTGGCAATGTTAGCAATGACAGAGCAGGAGAAAATAGTAGTTCTACAGGTAGACGTTCGGGAATCCACTAGGACGCGGCTGAGAATCCAAGCCGTCAAAATGGGGGTAACGATGGGAGAGTTGGCAGATCGGATTTTGGATGAGGCGCTCAAGAAACTTGAGAAGCAAGGGTAAGGGCGATCTCCGTTCTACTTTTTTGCAACCGATTGAAACGAGGGCAAGCACTACTTGAAAAATTTGGAGGGAGCGAATGAATGAATGAAATAGAGAGCGCCAAACTCCGGCGAGGGAATCTGGCGCTGCCCATTTCTAAATGATTGGCAAATTTATCACGGCACAAGAGTCGGTCACAAGCCTGAGAAACTTACCCGACTCCCCGCCGCCGCTAGAACCAAGGGGTTCCACTGAGTCGGTTTGAGCCATTGAAAACTTAACCAACTCCCACTGTATTTATTATATGGAAATAAGTTTTCGCCTACGTACATTAGTCAAGTTATTTTCCCCGCTTTGGTTGCCAAATTGGGGAAGACTTGGTAATGCTGGCGAAGCGCAGATATCTATATATAAGTGAGATGTGTGAGAACGCAATCCCTTGGAAGACGCTTTATTGGCGGTTGGGAGAAAGTAAATAAGTTTGACAGGTGAAGTCTCCGACTCTCCACACACGCAAAGAAGAGTCATGCTCACCACTACAAAAGAAAAATCATTTGCCCCAAAAGGCGCAGAAAAGGCGATCGCCCCCGCCGACCCGCTAGGAGTCAGATTCTGCCAGTATTTCAACCATCCTTGGGGCTTCATCTACGCCCCAGCAATACGCTCTGAAAAACCGCACTGGCAGACAGAAACCCGCTATCCGCTACAACCGCGTAACCTGTGGCAGCAGTACCAAAACCCCCATTCCTTCTTGGGACTGCGATTCGGCAAAAACACCCGTTACTTCGCCATCGACATAGATATCAACAGCGCTTACCATCCCGCACACGACCCAACAGCATATAAATCGGTGTTAGGCGCACTAGAAGAAATCGGGCTGTGCAAACCCGTTGCAGTCACATCCAGCGACAGCGGTGGGATACACGTTTACTACTTCTTTGGCGAAGAACTCCCCACCTTCCCCCTAGCCTGTGCCTGCTTTGACGCACTGACGGATGCAGGATTAGAAATTAAGCAGGGGCAACTAGAAATCTTCCCCAACCTCAAAGCTTGGACAGCCCTACCCAGCAACTACAACGCCCTGCGGCTACCCTTGCAAGCAGGTTCGTTCATGCTGGACGAGAGTATGTCACCCTACACCAACGACCTAGACTCGTTTTTAGATGCCGCCGACTGGTCAGCAGCAGGACAAGACTATTTCACCCTAAAACTTGCCATCAAAGCCGCGTCACTTCGCCAGCAAAAACTCTACAAGCCAGCCAACTCAATTAAAGCCGAACTGTGGCGACTCGACCTCAAACAAAGAATTGCACAAGGCTGGACGGATTACGGACAGACCAACTCACTGCTTAAAGACATCGCCTGTTACGGCATCGTCTTCAAAGAGCTAGCGGATGAAGCCCTAGTGGAATACATCGTAGAAACAGCCCTAACCTCCCCAGGCTACTGCGAATATTGCCGCCACCAACACAACATAGAGCAGAGAGCAAGAGAATGGGCATATTGCTGCATGGGATTCTACACCCCCTATCCATCAATCCCCAATCGCCAGCGCAACTACCGCTCGCACTTTGGCTGTGCCAACAACATAGTAGACTTTCCCCATTCCAATCTCAACCAAGAAAAACAGCTTCATACCCAAGAAAGAATCCGTAATATCGTCGCCCACCTAGAGCTTGCAGGAGAACTACCACTAACTCCAGCGATTCGAGCAACAGCCATCATCGCCACATCCAAACAGCTATATGGAGTAGGTGTGTCCAAAACCACCCTACACAAGCCAGAATACTTAGCCCTGTGGCATCCCCGAAATTACCCGAAAGATGCTCAAAGGTGTGTACAACCGCACTGTGAGCCAGTTGCAGCCGATTTTACCCCCCAAAAATACCCCCAAATTCCCGATCCCTGGCTCGAACCAGAACCGCCACAACCCGCTCCCACTCAGGAACAGACCAATCTGTACACACCCTTGCCTATAATGAAGGTCTTGTGCTTGCCACAGGCAAAACAAGATCTCCAACCCCATTCCCTTGAGGATTCAACTAATTCTAAAAACTCTTTAAATTCTTCAAACTCTTTACCAACAGAATCAAATAGCTGCTCTGATAAGAATTACAAATCCCCTACTTCCGGCAGCGCGGTGGAAAAATTCTATAACCAGGACTTATCAATTGACGCATCTAGCATCGTGGATGCTACCGCCATTATCGCACCAGAGCAGCAGCAAGAGCAATCTACCTCACTCCAAGGGAGAGAGTCAAAGGGGGGGAGTGTGTCACTAGCTGCGACTCAAGTAGAAAATTCACGGCTGCACTCAACTGCTCCAGCTGACACGCAAACCATTCGCCGCCTCATCAAAATCCGGCTAATTGCCATACAACACGCTAAAAAAGCAGTCCAATCGCAGTCCCTAATTGAGGGAAGAAGATTTAGCCCCCAAGAGCGAGAGCAACGGGAAACTGTTGCCAAGATGCGTTTCCTCTGGGAGTCTGGCGAACCGATTTTGATGGACGAGGTACTAGCTTGGGCTAGAGCCAATCCAGACCTACTACCAGAAGTCAAGCCGTCCTAGAACAGCTCCGGCGCTTTCGTCAAGCCCGCTCGCCCAACTAATGTCACATGACTCTACAGTGACTACCAAGTTTAAACTAACTTGTTCTCAGTCAAAATAGCAGTAAATTTAAATGGCTGCAATGTTTTAGCACATAAACATAAATGGCATTAACAGTAGTTAGTTATGCTACTCCCATGTGTTCAACATTAATAGCACATGGCTTATGACTGGATTAGCAAATTCAACTTATGCTAATCTAATGCGTTCCAAATCTATACCACATTGTCTCTGACTGGGTAAGCAGTCATAACCATGCAAAGAAGATGCAATCAACAGTTAATCCACATTGGTTATACATGGAATAGCAGTAGGAGCAATGTATGGAAGATTCTGAAAAAAAGAGCGTACAAGTTACAACCTATTTACCAAAGGAAGTGCTAGAGCAGCTAAAGAAATGGATGGATGACAACTACCAGCGCTCAGTCTCTCAAGCCGTATCGCTGATAGTAGAACATTTCCTTAAAAAAGACGGACGACCCCTCGGAGACACAGATCTCGCCCCCAGAGTAGCCGCCCTAGAATCCGCCAACCTACCACCCAGACTAGAACAGCTAGAAATTCAGATGCAGATGATGAGAGAAGCCCTCATCGCTGCCGGAGCCAGAAGCTTAGCAACAGGAGTAGAAGAGCATTTGGCAGAGAACACCAGTATCAGTAGCGGACAATTCACCTACACAGTCAAAGAAGCTAGAGAGGGCTTGAGCAAAACAGAAATCATGCGCCGCTTGGATATATCCCCAACCACGTTAAAGCGGCAGGCAGAAGCAGAAAGGATGACAGAAGAAAAATACTTAACCAAGATAACAGGCTGGCAGTTGGGGACAGGAGAGCGCCCGAAATATTTCCCACCAACCCAAAGATCCTCACCTTCTGCATGACTCTAGCTGCCCTTGAACACGCGCTCACGGCAGTCGCGCTCACTCTCAAATTGATTAGCTCCAAAGCTAGTCACAGCATAGCTTTGAAGGGTGTTTTTTAGCTCCAATTGGAGCGACAGGTGCTGCGACGATTAGGAGCCTACTAAAGCCCCGAATAGGGGCGTAGTGCTGAGGGATGGCGTGGAAGGTCGCCTTCCACAATCAATTTAGGCTTGAACCGGAAAACAGGTGGTGGTGAAGTAACGATGGGACGACGATGGGACGACGATGAGACGACGATTTGACGACGATGCGACGACGTAGTTATGCACTCGCTCTTGTCTTTTCGGTCTCAAGCAGTGCATGAACGACGATGAGACGACGATGGGACGACGATTTGACGACGATGAGACGACGATGAAACGACAATGAAACGACAATGAAACGACAACACTTGTCACTCGCCCTAGTTTTTTCGGTCTCAAGCAGTGCATGAACGACGATGAAACGACAATGAAACGACAATGAAACGACAACCAATGTCATTCGCTTTAACCAGCTGTTTTTATGTAACTCTCGCTGCTGCCAACTTTCCCTAGTTTTTCCCTAGTAATTCCCTACCTTGCCCCAAGTAGAGTCAATGAACTGGGGCTGATTCTCAATAAAGGGGAGGTGTTCTCAAGAATTCGGGTGAAGTGCCACCAACTTTCCCTAGAAATTCCCTAGTAATTCCCTGAATAGATCGTGCGCGTGCCACAGTCGCATTGGTAGGAGTAATGGTTAATGAAGAGCAAAAGCCAGATGGAGTGCAACTGCAACGAGCGTCCACTCGCTTCCCACCCCACCCCAAGATGCGTTATCAAGAAAAGCGTGTGAGATTTCCACAGAGCAATAATGCTAATCGCGGTTGGGGCTGCAAACTACTCTTAACAACTACCAACAGCTACCAACAGCTACCAATTGGTACCACGCACGGTACCAGTTGGTAACGCTTGGTAACGCTTGGTAGTCGGAGTAGTTTTTGACCCAAAAAGACAATTGGGGTAATAGCGGGGATGATTGGGGTAATAGCGGGTAGCACCATCGGTAATAGTGGGTATGATTGCCCCAATATTGGGGTAATAGTGGGGCGTTCCGATCAATTCCCAATGGGGTAATTTGGGGTAATTACGGGGATGATTGGGGTAATAGTGGGTATGATTGCCCCAATATTGGGGATAATTGGGGTAATTCGCGCTTTTGCGAAGATTCCACCGAGCGGATTCAATAGTTTTCTCCCTACAGTGGGAGCGCGTTGGTGAATTCATTCGCGTCTCGTCACCGAATTTTATTCATCCTCATCCGACTCGTCAGTGAAAGGCAGCGAAGACATTCCCATATAACTCACTTCAAGATCGATGTTGAAACTCAACGAGTCTTTAATCGTGCCATCAGCACCCTCACCATAAGTCTTTTCAAGTAGCTCGACCAAATCTCTCACCTGCTCAAACTCGTGAAACTCTTCCACCGCTCCATAAGCTGCCACCAAGTAGAAAGCGCGGAGAGCTTTCAAGATCATGTGACGGCGCTTAGTTGGTTTAAAGCTTTGCAGATAACGAAATAAAATTCCATCAGGACTATCAGTATTAGGACGATACCGAAAAGTAAAATCAACGAAGTCTTTGTCGCTCATCTCAACTGCCAAACAAATTAGTATTTATACTCAAGAAACTCTGACAAAAAAACGCCACTCTAAACAGATAAAAGTGGCTCAAATTGCCACTCCTTTGAAAAAATGTGGCAGTTTTTTCGAGAATTGTCGTCAAACAACTCTCAAATCCATTTTTCTTCTCAAACTAAAAAACATTGTCCAACTACCCCTCGCCACTTTATAGCAAAATCTTGGCTCATGTTGCCACTAAAATGAAATAATCTGGCAGTTTTTTTGAAGTCATTTCGCTCCATAGCACCTCTCGTCCCCCTCATTGACCACCACACCACATCCCCTAATTCCCCCAATGACCCCGTTACCGCCGTCCACTCTGTCTACCCATAGATCCCTCACCACCGCAATCGATTCGTCTGTTCCAATGACCCTGTTACCGCAGTCCACCCCGTTACCCCCGAAGATCTTGGTCAGGAGCAAGCTATGCCGCCGTAGCAACAAACACCTCGTCCCCGTGCTATCATCGGGTCGGCGGCAGCTTGCCAGAAGGGGTTCCCCCCCTCTGGACTCCCCCATGCTCGTTGTTGGCGACAGCCAAAAAGACGATCTGTAGAATGCGTAGATTTGGTAAGCTGTCGCCACCGCTCTTGCTACAACGAGCCAGATTTAGATTAGAGGGAATTCCCGCGTGGTCAAATCAAAACCAAAACGCACTCGGATGGTACGCATCCGATTCACCGAAGATGAATACGCAGCAGTCAGTCAAAAGGCGATCGCCTCACAACTAACTTTTAGCGAAGCAGTCAGACGCGCTGCGTTATCGCAACCACTACCCCAACCCAAAAGCGAAATGGCGATCGCCACTTACGAGCAGCTGGCGAAGTTGGGCAACAACGTCAACCAGTTAGCCAAGGCAGCTAACACGGCTGTGAAAATGGGACAAGAGCCTAAAGTGACGGTGGAACATTGGCAGAAGGTTTACCAAACCATCAAACAGTTGGGACTGGAGATCGTCGGTGATCGGTAACATTTCTAAAGGGCGAGGATTTAGGGGCTGCCTGAGCTACCTGTTGGAGAAGGAGCAGGCAGAACTAATTGGTGGGAATATGTTGGGGGAGAATGCACGGGAGTTGGCAGCGGAATTCAAACTCTCACGACAACTCAACCCCGATATCAAGCAGCCAGTATTTCATGCCAGCTTATCCTTGCCCAAACATGAAGACTATGCCGAACACGTCGATGAGGAGCGCTGGAATTCTATTGCTGCTGACTACCTCCAGCAAATGGGATTCACCCGCAATCAATATATAGTAGTGCGTCACTTCGACCGCGACCACGACCACATTCATATCGTTGCTGCTAGGGTCAAGCTGGACGGGACGGTTGTGGATGACAGTTGGGACTATCGCAAGAGTCAAGATATTATCCGCTCCTTGGAAAGGGAATACAACCTGACACCAGTGTTGAGCAGCTGGGAAGTGGAGCGACGGGGAATCACTAAAGGACAATACGAGCAGCAGCGAAGAGAAGTAGAAACAGGTAGTACCCCAACTCCTAACGTCAAGGAACGGATTGCCGAGCTTGCAGACCAAGTACTACCCACCTGTACTACGCCGGAGCAATTTATCGAGAAGATGCAGGCAGCCGGAGTGCAAATCCAGACCCGCACCCAACGGGATGGCAGCATTAGCGGCATCTCCTACCAATACACCCAAAATGGTGTCACCGTTGCTACTCCTGGCAATAAATTAGGGACTGACTACAGTTGGAACGGGATACAGCGCCGCATTAAGGAGTTAACGCCCCAACTGGGCGATGCTGAATTATTAGCAGCCCAAAAGAAAGTAGCGGCATACTTCGCGAAACTGCCAACTCATCCCAACGAGCAAGAGCTGCAACGGTTCCAAAGAGATGAGCGCAGATTAGCGGCTTTATATGACGATTTATTCCAACAAACTCTTGAGAAACAGGACGAAATAGAACAAGCTTCTTGGTTGTCACGGTTGCTACCCAAATACAAGACCGATCTTGCCTCCTTGGAAAAGATATTGGCGCAAAGGGATCGGGTTTATGAAAGCTGGATGGCAGCGGGGAGAAGAGTTGAAGAATGGCATAGCCAAAAGGAGGAATACCGCCGCTGGCAGTCATCCCCTGCAACGAAGGAAATGGAGCAGTTGAGAGAATACCTCAACACTCCCCAAGTCCAAACTAGGCTAAGTCATATAAAAGAAGAACAGCGCCAGGAACGGGAACGGCAGCAGGAAGGTAGAGAAATCTCTATTGCCGTGCAGCAGTTGTTTAGGCTCATTGGCACTCAACCACAACCGGACGGTTCTCTGATGCTTGAAGGGAATCGCTGGAGACTGATGCAACGGGGTCACACCGTCAGCGTCAGCGTGAAAGCGGATAACCGAGAGATTCTAAGGGTGGAGGGGGAGAAAACTGTCGTGTTTAACCCCACAAGAGAAGAAAGAGAGAGAATGCACTCCTTACGGTCAAAGGTGAGCGAGCAGCTGCAACAGGAAAAGATTTGGCAGCGCTCACTCGAACGAAAACAGAGCAGGGGATTTAGCCTTTAGAATATCTGCCAAGAGCGCGAACGTTTGATTCCACTCCTCCCAGTAGACGGGAGGGATGAGCATCATGGCAGCGACAAGTCTTGCTGCTCAAGCTAGAGCAACATTTTTGGCAATTCTCAAAGTACCAATTAACCTATAGGTTAACTGGTGCAGCAATTTAGTACGGCACAATAAGGCTTTGAAGCTTCTAAATTTTAGAGACTCTAATTGGTACAGTTTTATTCCTGGCGAGCGGATATTGAAAACGGCTTATTAATTCCTTAGCGTAACTTTCGGAATCACTGCTCATTTCCCCCCTATGTGCAAGCCGCTGAATGAGTTGGTAGTTCTTTAAATTTCTTAAGAAGCGATTCGAGAAGGCAAATAACGGCTAAAGTTTAATCAGTAATTTGATGCTAGATATTGATGGATGAATAAAACAAGAGTGCTTGATTTAACAAAAGTGCTTCAGTAGCTTAACTTAGAAAAAATCAAAAAGGAGCTTAAATGAAAACTAAATTGTATGGTCTTCTAGCTGTATTTATCCTTCTTCCAAATCAAATTGCTTTGGCCTCACATCCTGCTAACACTACAACAAAGAAGGACGAAAGTGTCGACAAAGCAAAGCCTTTCCTAGTAACACAAGCACAGCGACCTGTACACAGGGCGGTAGAACAGCGTTGGAGCAAGCAAGTAACACCAAATAGTAAAGATAAAGCTTGTGTTGGTTGTAATTTCGACACTGGGGCTTTTAACATAAATTCTCCTTCTAGGAGAAATCCTCATCCTAGTGCTTTTTCTGGCACTTGGTCTCGCACAAATGATCCTCACTTAAATAACCTCTCTTTTGATACAATCAACTCATCTATAAGAGAGTGGTTCACGTCTTCACAAGGTGAAGCGACTATGAAAGCAGTTATGTCAGGTTTCGGAAATTATACAATACATAGAGATCGATTTTAGAATGATGGGACAAACGAGTTGGGGAGCTTGAGATGGAGACGAGCTTAACCCTCTTTCAAGAAACACACTCTTTTGCAGTAGGTTGAGCAACAAGGTCAAAGCCGAGAGAGCGAGCCTTATTCCTCAGATGGTTGAGGACTTGCTCGTGGTATCGCTGCTCGTAGTAGTCCATGCCAGGGTCGGCGTACTGCCCGCCAGTCGTCCACATGCGGTAGAATAAGCGTGCGATTTTATGGGCAGTAGCGGTAATTGCTTTGGGGGCACCAAGACGAGAGCGCAAACGTCGATAAAAAGCACCCAAGGCAGAACGACTCTGAGTGAGGGAAAAAGCGGCCATACGGAAAGCATTTGCGGCGCGATTAATAACGGTACGAGTTTGGGAACTTTTAATCTTACCACCAGTAATTTTTTGACCAGGAGATAGACCTAACTAAGAGCAAAAGTGTTTAACGTTGCCGAAGCGTGTTGGGTCTTATCCAACTTCCGAGAGTATAGTTTGTACAGCTAAAGCATCAAGACCATCAATTAGAGTACAATCAACATCTGTAATCCTGTATAAATATTGGTGCAAATCGAAAACAGGGTGATTGGCAGTCGGTTTTTTTCTCCGTTTTCTTTTTGCTGGAGAGAGTTGGTTATCAACGATCAAACAACTTCAATTCCTGCTCGCTCCGTTTGGCTCAACATTTCTATACCGGCGTTGGGCGCGGCGTACAAGCATCATCTCGACGCGCAACAACATCCCTTGGCAAAGCCAATACCCAAAAACCATCGAGCGTAAACACTTGACAATGAGAACTTGCATCAAACGATTAACTTGCACTCGCAATCTGTTTCTCAAAGTCCATTGATTTGCATGATATTATTATTGACCTGTTCACCAACCGGCATGAATTTGGACGGGCAATCTAAAGAGTAATACACACGTCTAGAACACCAGCGAATTCTGGATAAACCTGTGGTATACGCAAACACTTGTCGTCCCGCTATGTCCTAATCCGATTGGCTTCAACTGCCGCCCATCCTCCAAACTAAACCCCATTTGCCGACTTCAGTTATATCATCGACTTCAGTTGTATCATCGACTTCGGCACCACGCAGGTTAGCACCACGCAGGTTAGCACCACGCAGGTTAGCACCACGCAGGTTAGCACCACTCAGGTCTGCATCAATCAACATAGCACCGTTCAGATTAGCACCACGCAGGTTAGCACCACTCAGGTTGGCATTAATCAGGTCTGTACCCCTCAAGTCTTGGTTCTCAGTCCCTTGATTAATAATCTTCCAAACCAAACGCCACTTGTCAGCGAGTTTTGTTGCATCATCGATGTCAGCATGTTTTAGGTCTGCATCGCTTAGAATAGCACCAATCAGGTTAGTACCACGCAGGTTAGCACCACGCAGGTTAGCGCGCTTCAACCTAGCACCGCTCAGGTTAGCACCACGTAGGTTAGCACCGCCCAGATTAGCATCAATCAGGTTAGCACCGCCCAGATTAGCATCAATCAGGTTAGCCCCACTCAAGTCCGCACGGTGCAGGGTAGCACGAAACAGGTTAGTACGACGCAGGTCGGCATCATTCAAGCCAGCATTACTTAGGTCAGCACTACGCAGGTCGGCACGTCTCAGGTCGGTCTGACTCAAGTCGGCACCACTTAGGTCAGTACCACTTAGGTCAGTACCACTTAGGTCAGTACCACTTAGGTCAGTACCGCTCAGATTGGTATTACTCAGGTTAACATCACTCAAATCGGTATTTTCTAAGTCAAGACCTCTGAGTGGTTGACTGAAAATCGCTTCTACTAAATCCCATTTAGCATTAGCATTAGCTTCGGCAATTTCTTCATCACCCAAACTTTCGCTTGGAATTATTCCCTTTACAGGAAAACCCTGTATCTCTCGTAACTCTCTTGATTCAATGCAAGATACAAGCCGTTTGATATCCTCTGGAGAACCCTCTATAATTAATTTAATACTGCCTTCTTGAATATCAATAATTGTGATTGTTCTTCCTGAATGTTCTCGTAAAACCGTTTCAATAATTTTGAAATTTGGAACTGAATTTATATCGCCTTCTAATACGATAACAGTTATAATTGTTTGCCTTGTTTCATCTATTACAGTTACTCGACGGCGAACTGTTTGCACTGGCTTTACCCCTTCATTAGTATTTAGGCTACTGCGCTCATTTCCTGCTGACCATTCTGATTGTTCTTTTGATATCCCAGCAATCTCTTTCCAATCTAAATTCAGTGAAATGCATATTCGTTTGAAATAATATTTAGGAATTGGCTTACCACTTAAAAATCTTTTAATTACATTGCAAGCTAAATTTGTTTTACCTACCAAATTGCTTTCTAGCTTAGCTCCTGTAAGTCCTACTTTGCTCTTTACTTTATCTATACCTTGTTGACAGGCTTTGAGGGATTCCAATACTTCATAGTCAATATCCTCTTCTAGGCTTAACGTTATTCCCCTGGAGTAAAGCTGATTGGACAAATTATCGAGAGTTTTTTCAAGAACTCCGCTAGTACGCTCTAGAATTGTGGCGAATGTGTCCCGATCTAGATTGAGTGCTTCTGCCATCCCCGTCCAAGATTGAGAGCTAAGAGATTTAGAAAGTGCATCTAAGGCAGCTTTAAACTTTCTCAGTCCTTCTTTAGTCAAGATAACGCTTTTTTTACCCATCTTACTGAGTTCATAAAGTGTGCTCGGGAAGTCTCTTGCACTGCTATCCATTGTTTCTATTTAACACAAACTTCACGAAAAAACGGCTTGTTGGCAGATGCTTTAACTAGCGTGCTGGACTCAAAATGATTCGGGATTTTATTTTATCACAATCTTAACTCCATGTTGCGGATCATCCGCAACAGTTTGGGCAAGATCGGCAATCTTTGGATTTATCTTAATCCCTTTGTCTAAAAGGCAGACTAGCAGCTAGTTTGACAGGATTTTAAACCTATCTAAAAAATTGTTTATTTCCAACTCGTGGATCATCAGTGGTTCCGCTTTGGGGCTGTCATATGATGCTAATTAATGTAATGAGAGTGAAGCTGCTACCAAGTGCAAACTAGTTTGAAAGTATTGTTCTGTCTAACTTTCATTCCATGCGTTAGCTGAATTTTAGGGCGCTTGCAACAACTCCATCCTCATTACGAAGTTCAGGAGGAAATACATGACAACAAATACAACCAAGAAAACAACATCATCTCTCGAACAATTTTACACTGAACTGCTTCAAGACCCAATGCTGCAAGAGCGGCTCAAAGCAGCAACAGACCCTGAAAGTCTGAGTGAGCTAGCTGTTCAACTGGGAAAGGAAAAAGGCTTCTTTTTTACTAAGGAGGAGGTCTTAGCTGCAATGGCTGTAGAGGCGGCAATGGAAGGTGAGTACGAGGAGGTCCCTCTTACAGACGGTAGAACTGGTATCAAAGCTAGCTTTTGAACAACAGATCCAGGTGGCTAAAGCTTGTTCTGAGGTTGCATCGTTATGTTTCAACCCACCCAGAGAAAGTTATGCCTCCGAGGAGGAATTGCAAAATCTGTTGAGACCATTCAAGCAGTGTGCATAAAAACAATTAATCAGAACAAAAGGAGAAAAAACGTGAATACAGCTACAGCTATTGACGCGCAACTGTTAAAGAACCAGATGCAAGATCGAGAAAGTCTCGAACAGCAAGCCCAAATCGCCTCTTCTGACCTTGAGTTATTAAAGGATGAGGAGTTAGAAGCGATAGCGGGGGGGGGACTTGACGACCTATTAAAAAACCTCTCGTTGCGAGGTAAGGTCGCCAGGTGGGCTGCCGTGGCTGCATCCGTAGTAGGGCTTTCTGTTGGTATGGCGGTTATGCCAGCTGAAGCAGTCAACCGGGCCCGTTGTGAGCCAGGAACCTTTAATATCTATCAAGGACCTCGAGGCGACCGTCCCACAATGTGCTTCGCTAATGCTGGCGAAAAATTTGTTGGTATCGCTGACGTGCATAGACTGTACTCAGGAGATAACGCTGGATTTCTTATCACTAATAAGGGTTACGTCAGATTCGGAAAACATCAGTCCCTTGACTTCATTAACAACGGCGGCACGGTGACAATCTTACAAATTCATATCAACTGATTGCTATAGCGGCGGTTGGCATCCAGTCGCAGGTCGTAATTCTCATCGGTTACGCCGACACACGCGATCGGCTCCTGCCCTGTGGCTCGGGGCCACAGAGCAGGACTTACTTATTCAATCAAAGATAGTTATGAAACGCAAACGTTCTATAATCCTGGATTTATCGCTGGTCCCGTACCTGATGGTAGGAATTGCGAGTGTAGGCGCTGCTATTACTGGTTATCTACCTATCGTTAAGCTAAACGGAGATTCTATTGCCTGTCCGACCAACGGCTGCGATCTCATGCTTTCCAGCCCCTACGCCACTGTCTTAGGAAAATAGGACTAAATAAAGGCAATTACACTTACAAAAAACTCCTAAACCAGCAAAAAAGATGGAGATTTTCGGTGAATAATTGCCCGTGTTATAGGAGCTTACGGCAGACAAACAGTGTGCCTCAATAATACTCTGCATCGAATTGGCAAAATTGAATTAAGAGGAATCAGAGAACTTTTTGGAGAAAGTCTAATGTCCTCATTTATTTGTTCTGTAATAGTCTTTACTTTGTATTATTTCTCTACTGCAATAATTGTTTTAGCTCTTAGTGCTATCACTAAAGCTTGGGTGCTGGGTTATTTTTTTGCCTTTCTCTTACTATGTGGCTATCTCTATGGTTTGAGCGAGATGTGCGAAAATCGGCGTGACTGAAGGAAAAACGACTGCGGAATAGTATAGGTAAAAAACTTTTGTATACATTAACCGGAGATCGATCGAATGAAAAATTTCAAGTTGTTCAGAAGACTAGGACTTGCAGTTCTGGGAGTTCTAGCATTTTGTACGTCCATATTCTTGGTGCAACCATCACCAATAAATGCTAGAACTGCAATTAGTTATCAGAACACACACCTGCTTGCGCTAGGTTTAGTGGATGAAATTGCAACACCGCACCAGCTAGGTCTAGATTACCTAACAGGGGAACCAGCTCCCCTGGTTGCTAGCAGTGAACTTATGGCGAGCATCGAAGCAGTTAATGAAAAAGCATCCCAAATGCCTGAAAACTTTAACCTTTCAATTCCTCTGGGAACGAATAGTCCAATTAAAGCTGGGACCTTACCAGGCGATTCGGAGTCAGCACCAACAAACTGTGATTGTGATGCAATTGGTTTCGCAAATGCGCAAGGTCAACAAAAAAGCATTACCCCCTCAGACGTTGAAGACATGACCAATGTGGAATACAACAACAATGGGAATTTACCTGCAACTGCCGAAGCACAAACTGTTCTCGTGGCTGATGCTAGTGGTTCGTTGCTTCAGGCAAGAAGAGTGCCTACCCTCAATTTAGTCATACAAAACAGACACACAGGAAAGAGATTTTTACTTCCAAGAATCAAGGCTAACGTCTTTTGCAGGGACGTTTTAAATGCCTTCTTGAACGGGACTGTAACGAGAGTCTAAACCTGTTCTTCAGCCTAAGTCACAAAATCTCATCTCCCAAGAGGGGATGAGTACTTCTACTGGCACTGTTAGCAATTTCCTCTTTCTTTTTGCGATAACCATCGGAGATGACCAGTGCAAATAAAAGCCCCGAAGTTCTTACTGAGTTTTGTTGCAATATTAGCCATCATCTGGACTACCAACTGTAATTCACTTCCTGCGCTGGCTACTAACTATTTTCCAGCTTTAACAACAAAAGAAACCAGTTCAATAAGAAAGCTGGAGGAGCCTGTAGCTTTAGAAGATCTAGGCACTGAACCGATTCCTACTCCAACACAAGAGCAGTTGCTGAAGCTCAGCATTCATCTGCGAGACGCTGCTAGATATCTTGGAGCGAGCTTGCCAGTTACTGTGACTCTGTATGAGCCACTTAGTAAATCATGGCGATTTACGGATATTAAAGATTCTAATGGCTGGACAACCTTAACAGTAGGTCAAGCCTTAAAACTGGTTACGCAAGAACTGGAAGTAATCAAAGCTAGAGAAACACAACCAGTAATTGCCCTATTACTAAAAGATGAACTAGCCGAGCGATACCTCCCAGTGAGGTTACCATTAAACCTTTACTGCTACAAGCTTTCAGAGTCGATTAAATTACCAGCTACCTTTCGTCACCAATCATGAAGTTCTATTGCCTACTTCTCAGGCTTTTAGGAATCCTCTTATTCACGTTAGTTTTGATTTTGTGTGGAGTTGGGTTTGACTATGCCTTAAATACATCTCTAGCTGCCAGTCCTGATAAGCCAACTACCGACCTCAGTTCCCAATTGAAGCAAATCCTAGTTTCTGCGGCTCCAAGCAATCAAGGACTCAACTATTTTATTCTCCCAGATTCTTCAGAAATCGATCGTATTCCTGCTGACCCAAACAACCCGCTTACACCTGAGAAAATTCGTTTGGGGCAGTTTCTTTTCCACGAGACGGCGCTTAGTATCAATCCCCTCAATCCTAAAAACTGGCAACAATCAAGCTGTGCCTCCTGTCATATTGCCCAAGCTGGATTCCGCTCAAACTTAGCGCAGGGACTAGGGGTCGGTGGCTTGGGTTTCAACAAGCTTAGGCATCGAGATCCTGACATTTCTTCAGTGCAGATTGATAAGCAAAACATTTTGGCTCCTTCCGTTCTCAACAGTGCATATCAAGAGGTAAAGCTCTGGGATGGTAGGTTAGGCGTAGCTGGCCCCAATGCTAAGGAGCCTGTAATCCAAAGCAATGATGTTAACCGATTCAAATTGCATGGCTTAGAGACACAACCAATTGATGGCTTGACTTTTCATCGACTGGGTACTGCGGCGATCGCTTCCATCCCAGAGTACCAAGAACTGTTTGCTAAGGCTTTTCCAGACCGCCCGTATGTAGGCGCAGACGTGGAGGATACAAAAAGAGCAGGGCTAGCGATCGCCGCCTACGAACGCACTCTCCTTGCCAATCAAGCTCCCTTTCAAAAATGGCTTAAAGGCGATCCGAATGCTATGTCTGAAAAAGAACTCCGAGGCGCAAAGGTATTTTTCAGCTCCTCGTGCGTTCAATGCCATACAGGAGCAAATCTAGCTTTAACAGATTTTCGGGCTGTCGGTTTCGCGGATCACCCTGAGGAGTGGAGCGGACTTAACCTGGGTCGAGGGGCTATTACCAAACGTGCGAGCGACGATTTTAAGTTTAAAGTACCACAACTGTATAACCTAGCCGATAGCTCCCCCTACGGACATGGAGCTTCTTTTAATACCCTGCGCGAGGTTGTAGAATACTTCAATCGCGCCGAGCCACAGAAGTTAGAAGCTTTGTATGCAGGCAATCTCAGTGTTTGGTTCCGCCCCCTCAACCTGACACAAGATCGGGTTAACGATCTGACAGCGTTTTTGGAGACTGGTCTACGCGACCCCAACTTGACCCGCTATGTGCCAGAGCGCCTACCTAGTGGACTCTGCTTTCCTAATAACGACCCCTTGTCGAGAAAGCAATTGAATTGTGATTAAGAAACTGTTGGTTAATGTTCTATTTATAAACCGACCATTTCTCTCCAAGGTCGCTCTGCTCCTGACCTGGCGAATGCCTCAAACGAACAAGCAAGAGCAGCATCTCCTGCGAGAATTTACCGTCAAATCTTCTCAATTCGCATCCTGAGTTTTGTCAGTCAACCAGGGTGCATTATGGCTAATCAAATGTTGGGCGAGTGTTCTCGTCACGCTCCCACAGATAATAACCTTCTCATCGCTGTTGTAGATTTTCTAACACTAAGTTGAAGTATGAAACGTCAAAGTCGTACCCCTTGGGTTCATCGCTACTGGCGACCTTTAATGGCAGGAATTGCTACAGTTGGTGCTGCGGTAACTGCATATTTAACAGCAATCAAATTAACTCAAGGTTCTGCTATTTGTCCGACTTCTGGCTGTGACATCGTTCTTTCTAGCCCCTATGCAACTGTGTTTGGATTACCGCTGGCGTTGTTTGGTTTCATAGCCTATGCCAGCATGGCGCTCTTTGCAATTTCACCTTTATTAGTGCCACAGTCGAATCAGCAACTGCGATCGCAACTCCAGTCTTGGACTGGGTTGTTGCTGTTTGCTGGTGGGACTGCTATGACGGTTTTCAGTGGCTACCTGATGTATTTACTCGCTTTTAAGATTCAAGCAGTCTGTATTTACTGTGTTGGCTCTGCTATACTCTCGACTAGTCTGTTAAGTTTGGCTATTGTCGGTCGCAATTGGCAAGATATCGGTCAATTGTTATTCACTGGATTTATCGTCGCAACGCTGGTGCTGGTTGGCACGTTAGCAATTTATGCCAACGCCAATAATCCGGCGCTCTCCAACTCTAATACCAGCACCGAGCAACTTTCACGGCAAGAGTACGCTATTACTACCACATCTGGTCAAGCTGAAATTGCCCTAGCGCAACACCTAAAACAGATTGGGGCGGTATTCTATGGAGCTTCCTGGTGTCCTCATTGCCACGACCAAAAACAGCTGTTTGGCAAAGAAGCCGCCCAAGAAATTCCATATGTAGAGTGCGATCCTAAAGGCATAAATTCTCAAACCGAACGGTGTCAAGCTGCTGGGGTACGGGGATTTCCTACCTGGGTAATTAACGATCGAACTGTCATGGGAACTCAAAGTTTGTCAGCACTGGCAAAGCTTTCTGGCTATCGAGGAGGGCATAACTTCCAAAGTTTTCAACCGACTGGCAAGTAACACTGTTGTGTCACTTTAGGCGGAAGAAAAATGGAAATCGGGATGAGTTAGGAAGGTAAAAATGGAAGAGGTAAGGTAATAAACAATGGATTGAAGTTTAGTAAATCCGCGCTTATAATTGAGGGATAGAAAAAACTGAAAGCCAAGGTTGAATTAAGTTAAATAGGGTAAAAGGTTGAAGGATAAGACGAAGATTGTTCAAAATATTCTTCCAACCTTTACCATTATCCCACCAGGGATGAGAAGCAAATGTTGATTGAGAATCTGCCGGAGAAGGACGCAGAGAGTCTGAATGAAGGCTAACCATAAGATAGGCACTTGCATTCAATCTCCCACCATCGTTCAATATCCTCATAGCGAGTCAAACCTGTATCTGCCCAACCTAATTCATTTTTACTTTGTTTCAAGCCATATTCAATCCCCGTGCTTTAACACCCCCATAAGAACACAAACCCAATCGCAATTCGTTATCCTTAGTGTTGAGGGGTTGCTCAACTTGGCAGCGATGGCTGCTAAGGTACAAGCCGCTCAAATATCCTCCATTGAGGAAGGCACTGTATGTCTCAACAACTCATCCCCCCCCACCCAACCTACTGACTACCAACTTGTGGCTGACTCTGCCGCCCAGGAATCGTCAGCGGTCGTTGCAGATTCTCACGCAGATGCTGAACAGTCAATTGCAAACTCAGGAGGGCAGGCATGAAAAATCGTAAGCCTGAGTCAATGGAATGGCATAGTCAAAAGATTTTGCCGCAACATCTCGACCGATTAGCTGTGGTATATGTGCGTCAATCGACGCTGCAACAGGTGCTCGACCACCAAGAGTCTACGCGGTTGCAATATGGATTAGTCGAACGCGCTAAAGCTTGGGGATGGCAGCGAGAGCGGATATTAATCATTGACGACGATCTGGGCAAGTCGGGAGCAACTGCTCAAGGACGGGCTGGGTTTCAACGCTTAGTAGCCGAAGTCGGTATGGGGCACGTGGGCTTAATTTTAGGCATAGAGATGTCGCGACTGGCTCGCTCATGCAAAGATTGGCATCAACTGCTTGAGATTTGCGCGTTATTTGGCACCTTAATTGCGGATCTTGACGGCATTTACGATCCAAGTCATTACAATGACCGTTTACTGTTAGGACTCAAGGGCACTATGAGTGAAGCAGAACTGCACGTCCTCAAACAGCGGCTAGTGCAGGGCAAACTTAGCAAAGCCGAACGCGGAGAACTTGAGTTTGGCGTTCCCACAGGTTATGTCCGACGCAGCTCTGGGGAAGTGACATTTGACCCTGATGAGCAGGTGCAGCAAGTGATTCGACTGATTTTTCGCAAGTTTGACGAATTGGGGACACTCAACGCCGTGTTGCGCTATCTGGTAGACCACCAGATTCAAATCGGGGTACGTGTCAAGAGTGGACTGACCAAAGGAGAGCTCGAATGGCATCGTCCCAATCGGACTTTGTTACAAAATATCCTAAAAAATCCGATGTATGCTGGTGCCTATGCTTATGGTCGGCGGCAAGTAGACCCGCGTCAAAAGCAAGCTGGGCGGTTGTATTGTGAGCGTGTGGTGGTTGACCCAAACGATTGGCACGTGCTGTTACACGATCGATTTCCTGCTTACATCTCATGGCAGCAACACCAGCATAACTTAGCACAGTTGAAGTCGAATCGCATCTGTGCTGAAGAATTGGGTGCCTCTCGGTATGGTTCTTCATTACTGGTGGGGCTGTTAGTATGTGGCAAATGTGGATGCCGCATGAGCGTTAACTATCACCACAAACAGGGATATCGATACGTGTGTTGTCGCCAAGCCGTGGATTACGGCGGTGAACGATGCCAAAGCATGTCTGGTCCAACATTAGATCGATTTGTGGTCGAGCAGGCGATGGAAGCGTTAAAACCTGCTGCACTCGAACTCTCCTTGGCGGCAGCGACGGCGCTCGAACAGGAACGCATCGAACTCAATCGTTTGTGGCAACAACGCTTAGAACGGGCTGCCTATGAAGCTGACCGTGCCAAACGCCACTATCAACTGGTTGAGCCTGAAAACCGTCTAGTGGCGCGTCACTTGGCCTCTGAATGGGAGGCGAAATTGCAAGCTCAACAGCAACTGCAAGAAGAGTATGAACGGTTTTGTCAACAGCAGCCTCGCTTGTTAAGCGATGCACAACGCCAGACAATTCGTCAACTAGCGCACAATATTCCAGTTCTTTGGCACGCTACCACAACAACCAACAACCAACGCAAAGACTTGTTACGTCAAATTCTATCGCGAGTTATCATTGATGCCCAAGGCGATAGCGAACAGGTTCAGGTTACTCTGGAATGGATCGGTGGAACTGTAACGTGCGCTGGGATTCGTCGTCCGGTTGGAAAACTTACACAACTGAGTAATTACCCACAACTGTGTGAACGACTGCGTGAGTTAGCCGCTCAAGACATGAAGCCGAAGCAGATTGCTCAGCAAATGAACTCTGAAGGCTTTTACCCGCCGAAACGACGGGCAACATTCAAAGCCGAACAAATTCAGAACTTGATGCGGCACTTAGGACTGAAACCACCGCATCAATCGACTGCTGAACGTGACAACCTCGAAGCCGATGAGTGGTGGTTGACTGACTTGGCACGCATGCTTAACATGTCCACAGTCACGCTCTATAGCTGGATACGCCGTGGTTGGGTCAAAGCCCGACAGCAAGAACATCCGTCTCGCCGATGGATAATTTGGGCAGATTCAGCGGAAATTGAACGATTAAGACAACGCCGTGAACAACCAATAGGAGCTGCAACACGACAACATTGGTTAGACTATCAAAAATCAAGATTATTAAATTCTAAGAGTGCAGATTTATCGACGAAGTACGATAGCAAGATAGATGATGTAGAGGGCATGATAGATATCAATTCTTGCAACTAAATTGCCAATACACTCAAGTCTCTGGAGCAAACAACCATGTCTAAACAGCCTTCCAGGTCACGTCAGCACCACAGATTAGACTCTTATAGGGGGATTACGGCAAGCTCATTTCAACCCATGTTCTTAACCCATAAAAATTCCCAACCTCTCTGGGTGTAATGTCGGGATAATTACTCATGACATACCAGGTAGAGTTCCCAGGTAATTTCTCTATGTCTGTGGTAATTTGCCAATATCTATGTTCTCCACGTTTTCCGTGAATTATTTCTCTAAGGAATCGATTCTCACTTCCAGTGCATCGAACTCTGCCTGAATTTGCGACAAGCTCAAATGCGGTAGGTGCTGTTCTGCCCATAAAATCGCATCACTCACCGAATGCCAGGAGCAATAGACTGGAGCAGTTTCCAATACTGCGACTTGACTAATTGCTGGTAATTCAACTCGTGGTTCTGGTGTTGCTATGCTTTGGTTGTCTGCTTGCCCCATTTCTTCAGTCGAATAAAGCCCAGACAGTTCTTGGGGGAAGGCACGGCGTAGAGCTAGGCTCTCTGCTACCCTACCAATCATCAAGTCAGGCATCTGTTGCCAAAAGTTATTCGGTCTGCCATCGCCTGTTTTTTGGACATTGTTTGGCAGTCCTTGGGTACGGGCATCTCGCCATCGTCTAATCCTAGTTGCTCGCTAACAAGCGTGACTCTATACCGATAACTTCGTTCAGCTCGAATAGCGCAATTAGATAACGTTGTTGCGGTCGCCTTGGTTTCACTTGTATGATGCATATCAAACACTCCTTTCTTTAAACGGGAAGGGTGGGCGATCGCTGCTAGTTTTCCAGGCTGTGAGCGATCGCCTTTCAATCTTCTAAATTCTATCATGATAAAATCATGATAATAATAGAGTCATGATAAAATTGTGATAAAACTAGAGTAAATAAGTTTAGTTAATCAGTGGGTTATGGCTAGAAAGAAGCTGTATCAAGATAGTGATTATATTCAAATTGTTGTTCCCAAGTCAGAGAAGGCAATCTTTGACGCTGTTTGTTCTGCTAAGCAAACAACAATGAGTGAAGTATTACGACAGGCAATGAAGCAGTACTTGGTGGCTAACAAAGAGGTTGTTGAGGAGGTTGGCACTTAATCAGGCGCAATCGCGCCTACATCTGTCACTCTATATCCGTCTCGCCTGAAGCTCTAAGCATAACGAAGAGCGCAAGAGTGATTTGCCTCAACCCGTACAGCGGCTAGATTTAGAAAAATCATTTGATATAATTATGAGTCAAGCAATTACAAAAAGCATTAATTTACAACAAACACTAGATACTGCCATACAAGAAACTCAAGAAATCATGCAGCAGGGAATAGATATCAGCGATCCCTCTGTAGTCACTCCTTTAGAATCAGTAGCCAATCAGTATCCCGAAATCTCCCCCCAGTGCAACCAGTTGCTCATGGAGTTGGTTCAACAGCAGATGAAACAGCTTTCTGGTCAAGAATCATCCCAATTTGTGAACGAATTTTGAGCTATAAAACCAAATGAATTGGTCAAGGTTTTTGGCTCAAGGGGAAAGAGCAGTCAGAATTGTTCGCTCTGGACTTAGGAGAAGAGGTATTAATGTAGGAGACTCAATTATTACCTCTTTCAACACCGATGAAGATCTTCCTGTTTACGATCGCAACGGCAATAAACTGTTTTGGATATCTGTTAAAGCTGTTTCTGGTTTGATCGACGACCCAGTACGACAAATGCCACCCAATTATAAAGGTTGGATGTGTGGAGAAGTAGAAAGCAAACAGTGGGTCAACCCGCCTGCTGTAGTTATTTGGTATTGTCTGAGAACTAATGTAGCCTGGGGTGCAATAACACCAAATCGTCCTAGTACGAAATGGATTATATTTCCCGATCGCTATGGAGTGGTCATAGACAAGCGCAAAACTGCTCTAACTGGACAAACTCATTATCTTTATCCCTCTTACTGCGTTCCACCAGCGGAAATTATCAGTAAAGATGAAGCGATCGGATATATTCAAGAATTAACTCATACTACTAATCTTTGACACAAGCTGACTTCACCTAATTTGCTTTCACTTATTTATTGCTAGCAGCATACCGTACATTCACACTAGCTCAGTCCGAAGTAGCTTACTAATCTCGAAGAGAATTTTGAGTGGCACTCGTGGCGCATTGACTTACATTCGGTTAAGCTAAGTCAATGCTGTTTTAGTGCTGTTGCCAAGAGGTAAAACTATGACTCAAATTGTAGATTCATTACCCGACGACTATCAACAGTGCATCTTGTGCCACTACAAAAACGCGACTAGTAGAGTTCAAATTGCTCGGATTACAAATGGAAATTCACTCTACTAAAATAGCCAGTGCCATTCCTGCTGATACCATTGACTGCCAGCAACTACAAGTCAATACGAATGAGGGCGCTCGCGGTTGAAAGGGCGTGTTTGCTTTCCTGGCAACGACAAAACAAAAAGACTTTTTCCGGCGATCGGAAATAAAAAAGAAGCTGGGATTATCGATGTTTTCACGAACCGCAAGATGCGTTAAAAATGCTTCGATTTCTGCACTTCCCATATCTTTAGGATGGCGTTTATTCTGAAAAAGGATGTAGCGTTTAATCCAGTTAACATAACTTTTTCTGTTTGGTAAGAATAGTGCTTAAGACGGAGCGCGTCTTGTACTTGTTCAAGCAGTTTCTTTGGGCGTTGTTCCATCGGTGTTATACAGAAAAATTCCGTTTAAAACTCTAAATTAGGATGTTATACGGAAAAATTCTGGATAACACCAAGGGATATACGGAATAATTCCAGATAATACTCCCGTAAAGGGTGGTTATACGGAATAATTCGGTATAATACCCAAATAAAGGGGTAAAAAAGAAGGTTTCCGTGTATTCAGACAGGATTTCGTTGTAATGCTAGATATATTAGCAGCGAGAAAAAGATTATACGGAAAGTTTTCGTATAATAAATAGTTACACTGCCAACTTTTTAGATTGCCAGTCTTAGGAATGTATTTTAAGCCTGCGCTTGACCATCAAGCTTCTGAACTGCTCTTGAGCCGAGCAATATCACAGGAAGGAGGGGCACCAAACAACCGACGGTATTCGCGTGTAAACTGTGAGGGGCTTTCATAACCGACCTGATGACCCGCGATCGCTGCATTCATCCCATCTCCCAACATTAAGCGGCGGGCTTCTTGCAGTCTCAATTGCTTTTGATACTGCAAAGGACTCATCCCTATAACAGCCTTGAAATGATGATGGAGCGTTGAAGGACTGATGCAAACTTCACGAGCGATTTCATTAATCTCAAAGGGTTTCGAGTAATTGTTTTTGAGCCAGTTGATTGCTCGGTTAATAGCATGGAGCCGCCGATCGCCCATCGCAATTTGACGTAAGCATGGGCTATGTTCGGCAGATAGCAAACGATAGAGAATCTCTCGCACAATGAGCGGTGCTAGGATCGCAATATCTTGTGGAGTTTCTAACAGCCGCATCAGCCGAATCGCCGCATCTAGCAACGGTGGAGTCATAGGACTGAGTGATAAGCCTTGTTGCAAGGGTTGGTGCTTGGGAACGTCTAGTTCTGTTTCCAGCATCAATGCTCCCAGTTCTCCTGGATCTAAATCAAGCCGCAAGCATAGATACGGTGCTGCTAATGTTGCCTCAGTCACTTGTCCCACGATCGGTACATTGATCGGCACGACCAAACATTGCTCGGAACCATAAAGATAAATTCGATCTGCTAAAATCACCTGCTTCTGACCTTGAGCGACAATGCAGAGAGCAGGTTTGTGGAGGATATGGAGAGGTGCAGTCGGTTGCGAAGCGCGAATCAAGAATAGCCGCGCGATCGCAGTAGCATGAATGCCATCGACATTAGTGTTTTGTGCAATCAGAGCCGCTAGCTCAAGCTGCTGTTTTTGAACTGTTTCTGCTGTCATGATCGTCTCAAGTCGCTGCTGCTCCTGTCACGCAAGGTAGCCCTAAAACACTCAGTCGCCAACATCAGCTTATCGTTTAATGAAGCAAACCTGGTAAAAGAAATGCAGGATTAGGCAAGAATTGAGCAGGTTCAGACTACCGCTGCTAAATCTGACTCTTTTAGAGTGAGGATGTAGTGGATATGAACTTGCAGATCCGGTCTTATGATGACTAATGAGAACAATGCAACCGCAGAAAAGATTGTCCTAATTACAGGTGCGAGTAGCGGGATCGGTAAAGCGACGGCACTTCTACTTGCTAAAAAAGGCGCTCACGTTGTTTTGGGCGCACGGCGCACAGATCGATTAGAAGCGATCGCATCTGATATCCAGGCTGAAGGTGGCTCTGTTGCATATCGCACCCTTGATGTGACTAACCTCGAACAGATGCAGGCTTTTGTGAACTTTGCCCAAGAGAAGTTTGGGCGCATTGATGCGATCGTGAACAATGCAGGTGTAATGCCGCTCTCGAAACTGGAGGTGCTGAAGATCGAGGAATGGAATCGGATGATTGACGTGAACATCCGGGGTGTTTTACATGGCATCGCGGCTGGACTACCGTTGATGCAGCAACAGGGTTGGGGACAGTTTATTAATCTCTCCTCGATCGCTGGACATGCGGTTTACCCGACTGCTGCAGTTTACTGTGCTACAAAGTTTGCCGCGATCGCCATTTCGGAAGGGCTACGCCAGGAAGTGAGTAACATCCGAGTGACGGTGATTTCGCCAGGAGTAACAGAGTCAGAACTGGCGGATAGTATTTCAGATGACACGGCGCGGCAGGGAATGCAAGATTTTCGACGGATTGCTATTCCACCAGAGGCGATCGCTAGGGCAATCACATTTGCGATCGAACAGCCGAATGATGTCGATGTCAGCGAAATTATTGTTCGTCCTACTGCTAGCCCTTATTGATCGCCAAGGGTTACAAACCCGATTTCTCAAATCAGCAATCTAACAAATCAAAAGCAGCAAATATGCTGTTCAAGGAGATTTAATCGTGAAATTTAGTCCTGTTCTTGCGGTGATACTTGCGTTTACCCTCGCATTTGTCCTCGCTTGCTCACCGCTCTCAGCTTCAGCCCCAGGAATTGGCAAGTCTGACATAGAAGCCATTAACGCCACTCGCACTGCCCGATCTACGGCGATCGCTAACAGAGATGCAGTGGCTGCCGCTGCTGTAGCTACGGAGGACGGAATAATCCTGCCGCCCAATCTGCCGCCACGACAGGGGCAACCTGCCCTGCGCGAGTGGTTTACCAACTTCCCTGCAACCTCTGTCACCTTCACCTCGATCGAGATTGATGGTTCTGACCGAATTGCCTACGATCGCGGCACTTATGAAGCAACTGCAAAAGATGGGACTGTCACACCAGGCAAGTATCTTTGGATCTGGAGGAAGCAAAATGACGGTTCGTGGCGGGCTGCGATCGCAATGTGGAACCCGAACGCTCCTGCACCGTGATGACGTAGATTAGTAAATCACGAAAGAGCAATGGAATCGTCCGATTACTGTATAACAACCGCGCTGCACCGGAACGTATTAAAATGGTCGTTAGGTTGCAAAGGTTACCTGCGTCCGGTGAGCGCGACCGTTAGCAATCCAAGCTATGCGATCGCCTACCTTCAGAATCACAAAACTACATCACCAGTTGTTCATGTTTTCCCGCCACTTTCTGTAGTTCTTGCACAATTGCAATAGCTGTTTGAGATATGTAAGTCACATACTCGCGAGCAGACACAAGACATTCTTGCTTGGGCAGCGTCTGCTTCAATAGCCGCACGCGATCGCGAGCGTGTCAGTAGTGCTTCTAGCTCATCAATCGCCTCTGCGTCCTTGAGCGCCAGGATCGCTATGGCAATGTCGATATCATCATAGTTGCAATGGTTAAAGCTGCCAATCAAATGACTGCTGTTTTCATCCCCGCGTTCCCCTGATGCAGGAATCAGAACATCGTTCGAGCAACTTTTTTTTAAGAGAGAGCGCCAAAAGCATGAAATCGACAGTTATTAGACATCTCCAAAATAGTAACGTTCTGTGGTAAAAGAACATTAAGATAAGTTTTTTGGCACAAGAATAAGGCTTTAATACTGAATTATATTGAGGAGAACCCTAAAGAAACACAGCGGTTAATTGGTCTAGAGTATGGACAGTTGCAACAATTAGTTCAAAATGCAGAACGGCTCCATTATGAAAAACAAGCTGCAAGAGAATCCAAAAAAGTTAGAATTATTGCTGGTGGTGGAGGACGTAAACCAAAATTATCCCTCAAAGAACAGATAATTTTATCTTTGCTATATCTGAGACATTTAACGACATTTCAACTTTTGGACATCTTATTTGAAGTGAGTGAATCAACAGCCAATGATACATTTAACTACTGGTTACCTAACTTGCAAGAATTGTTGCCCTCTAGCTTACTCGAACAAGTAAAAAAAACGCTGCTGACTATGAAACGATAAAAGAAGTACTGACAGAATATGAATTAATAGTAGATAGCTATGAACAAGTTAGAGAGAGACCTAGAGACAATGAGGAACAAGAAAAGTATTTTTCAGGTAGGAAGAGTAATCATACGTTTAAAAGCCAAATGATTATCTTGCTTAATGGTAGCGATATCGTTGATATTGTGGCAGGTGAACCTGGACCAAAAAGCGATATAACATTGTTTCCTTGAAAATTGCACTCGCTTTGACCCAAAGCAAAAATTTAAAGGGGATTTGGCTTATCAAGGAGAAGATTTAATTGAAACTCCAATTAAGAAGCCGAGGAATGGAGAGTTAACAACTGCACAAAAGCAAAAAAACAAACAGTTCTCCTCTCAACGAATATATGTGGAACATCGCATCCGCTCCGTGAAAATATTTCGAGTTGTTCAAGATAGATTTAGGCTACATTCCAAAAAATACGAACAATTAATAATGGCAGTTTGTGGATTAGTAAGATTCCGCATTGGAGCACTCCTCTTACCAGTAGAAATAAGTCCTATGCCCTCAAGTTGCAATTAACGCATACAACTCTATGCTTCTGCCTTGTTATCAACACTAAATATCTCAAATCCTTATTTGAGCAGATAGCCTAGGTGATTCGTACTGCTTGCATTTGCGCCTTATAAGCTAGTCATAGGCAAGGTTTGATAGTTTTCGGAGATGTCTTTTGGCCCCTGATGGTTATTTTAGGAATGTGAAGAGCGCGATCGCCAACAACTACTATCTAAGTCATCCCAGCCTATTTAGCCGCTCTGGGAATTGCAGACTGATAGACAGATTGAACGACGAGTACGGGCTTTTGGCTGTATTCTGCTTCTAGCTGCTTGACAAAACCCTCATCCCAATTGAAATCGTATTCTCTTTCGAGGTCAGCGACGACTAAGGGACGCAGTACACCTGTTACAGCGACTGTCTGATCCTCTTTAACTGCCGTATTTGCTGTATTGCCTGTTTTAGGATTTGCTACTAACACGAGTAAGTCGCTAGCGCCAAACAATTGGTCTTCATCCAGGGTAAAAGTAGTTGGACTGAGGATTTCCTCAACTTCACCCGTTACAGCTAGAGTTCTGCCGTAATATTGTTTTGGGTTGGAAGTAATTTCTCCAGGTTCAGGTGCAGGCGCGATCGACTGAGCAATAATTGCTGGTTTGCCTTCGTAGTCTACATAATTAGGCGGACAGCCTTCAGGAGCTAGGCGCGTACTATTGAAAGGTTCTTCGTAGTAAATCCGAGGACAAGGATTGAGTACCTGAGATCCCTGTGCCGATGCCACTAGAGGAATTGCTGATATACCAATTAGTAAGCCACCAAAAATGGTTCCTACTATCCCAACTTTTTTAGGTTGAATTCTATTTTTATTATGCATTTGAAACTCCAATTAAAAGTGTTTTGGTTAGATTCAAGCAGTTTGCATTAGCTACAAGAGGCGATCGCGTGCTACTTTTTGACAAAACAACTCATGACGGTTTGTTTAAAGTTGCGGATGGAGTCATTTTTGGCTCTCCAACACGCTACGGGAATATGACGGCACAAATGAAACAGTGGATATGAGCGAGTGCTTTGTGATTTAGAGATAGAGCATTATATCAGTAAAGTCTTAACACAACGTGTAGAAAGAACTAACGGCATTGTGCGCGGCTCAAACGGGTCGTTGGCATCGACGACAGAACAAGTTAGTAAGCTGTGGCAGCAGAGTGAGGCAACTTTGAGGCTTATTATTAGCTATTTCAATGGGTGCGACCTCGATCTGATATTATTTAGAGAGCAACCGGAAACCCATATTGATTGAGTTTGTGCCAAAATTGAGTCCACCGTGTCGGTGTTAAAACCAACGTTCTTAAACTAAGGACGACAGATGCACCTGCTTCTTTCCATCGCATTCCAGAACAGCATAAGCGTTGCTTAATCACGGTTTTACACGCTGCTTCAGTCACGCCAGACCCAATCGGGTAGTGTTTGTCGCGGTACAGAGCATAGTTCATTTGATGAAGATGATTCCGATAATAAGTGACCGCTGCATCTAGGTTCTCTTGAATGGTTTTGGAGTGGGTTTGGGTCTCTGATAACTTCAGCATCTGTTGATAAAGTTCGGATGCAGTTTCCGACTCATGTTTGAGCTGATGGCACTTTTGAGTCAGCCATTGTTTCTGTTGGGCTAAGTTATCGGGATAAAGCGTAACTGCCACCGCACCAAGATAACCAGAGGCATGATAGAAATCTAGAATCTGCTCTTGGGTATGACCTTTCAGAAACTGCCAGTTTGAGGCGGCACCATCGGCAATGCCGATATAGGTGGCTTTAGGGTATCGTTGTTTGGTGCGTTGGATTTCTCGCTCTAGCCGCTCTAGAAAACTGGCTTTGCCATATTCAGGGGTTGCTCCAATATAAATTGTGTGCTGGCGTTCCCCTACAGCGTCATAAAGACTAATAGTCCCGACCATTGCCTCTCGCCATCCTGTGTCGCACAGCAGCATACAGGTGCCGTCTAGACCAATGGCAACGCTCTTGATCTCGACCTCCAGTTTGGGGGGAACATAGTTCCAGCTTTCTTCTTTGAGCTCAATGATACTGGCAACGGCTTCGCTGGTGCGTTGGATATAAGAGACTGCAACTGGACGACGATGATTTTCTGCGAGGTCGCGTTGTACGTCTCTTGCTGAGCCATAAGCCAGTTTGGAGGACACTTGTTTCGCAAACAAGGGGGTTGAGGTAATGATAATTCTGCCTTCTCGCTCAACCGGACAATAGGTCTTACCCCCTCCTGAACGCTGATACACATGACGATGGACAATGACTTCTCCATAGGGGGTTTGATACTCTTTGGGTTGTTCTCCTTTTGTGCGCATCACTTCGCCAGCGATTTCAATGGCTGAACCATCGGTATCTAAATATTTCAGGGCGGCTGAGGTTGCTAGACATCCTCCTTCGTTCAAGCTTTGCTGGATGTTCTCTTCACTCGCGAGCATCGAACGGCTTAAGTCTATGGTCACTTCTAGCTTCACTTGCGACCCTTCAATACTCAGGATTCGTGCGCCCATTTTTGCTCCTGTGATTAGTTTACTCAGTAGTATCACTATCCGATCGCTAAATCAACTAGAGGTCGCACCCATTTCAATTGGATCTGGCAGCATACATGCCTGGGAACTACAGCGGCACAGCGAGCAGGATTAACCGATCGTCCTTGGACTTGGAATGACATCGTTACCTATCCCACACTTCTGTAGGGCATGACCTTACCTTTATTATGACTGACTGAAACAAACAAATTGCTACACGAGCATTTAACCAGAGTCCAACTCGCCAGCAGTAAATGTTGGAAAACTTTTCAGGGAGATTCCAATGGAATGCGATCGCTTGCTTTCAATCCGCAAGGCAATCTCTTCGGCTTTCAACGATTAATAAAGGAGGACACTCGACGTAAACCATTTAAGACCGCTCTGATGGAGGATTGCGCCTCCCCTCAATGGTAACAAAGTGGAGGAAGCGACAAAAACTCCACACCATCGATGTCCTTAATTTGCACTGTTCGCGCATTTGACATCGCTCTCCTTCAATGCACGCTCCTGAGCCACAGCGGTATAACGCTCATACAGTGCTGTTTCTTTTCAGTAGTTTAGAGTTTACAAACAGCGATCGCAAGGCTAAGTCTTTCGGAGTAAGTTCGCATTCTTTTGCTCCTTTCTCTGCGTGCGATCGTATTTAAATGATAGGACTGAGAATGGCTATAGATAAATACAATACAATTACTGAATATTCAGTAGAATAGTACTGCAAACTTCAATATTTTTACTATAGGCATTCCAAAGTTTAATGCTGTAAAGACAACACATCATCATTTGCAGGTTCTCCAAACAGCTGAGAGAATGCGGGAATGAGCAATAACATCTTGGTAACGGGTGCTACAGGCAATGTTGGTTTTGAAGTCGTGCGCTTGTTGAGCGAACGGAGATCTTCAGTCAAAGCTGCTGTACGAAGTCATTCTACTTCGCGCGTTCGTCTGCCTTCTGGTGTAGAATCAGTTGAATTCGATTTTGAGCAACCCCAGACGTTTGAGCTAGCTTTTCGGGGGATTAATACGTTGTTCTTGGTCAGACCTCCGGCGATTTCGCAGGTGAAGAAATATATCTATCCCGCACTTACAACAGCCCAAGCAGCAGGTGTCGATCGCGTTGTCTTTCTATCTCTTCTAGGAGCAGAACGCATGGCGATCGTTCCCCACGCTAAGATCGAAGCATACATTAAATCTCTCGGTCTAGCGTATACTTTTCTGCGGGCAAGTTTTTTTATGCAAAACTTGAGTACAACGCATTGTCAGGATGTTAGAGATAACAACGAGATTTTTGTCCCAGCAGGTAAAGGCAAGACAAGTTTTATTGACGTGCGGGACATTGCCGCTGTTGCCGTCAAAGTGATGACGGAACCAGGACACGAGAATCGAGCATATTCACTGACTGGAAGTGAGGCACTGGACTACTACGAAGTTGCTGAGATCTTTACAAATATTTTAGGAAGAAAAATCTTTTACACTCATCCTTTTGTGTTTAATTTTGCCCTGAAAATGTATCGGAGAGGGTTCAACGCAGGATTTATTGCAGTCATGCTAGGAATCTACACTACAGCACGTTTGGGATTGGCAGCAAAAGTTACCGACGATGTCAGAAATTTGTTGCAGCGATCGCCTATTAGTATGTCAGAGTTCGTGCGGGATTATCGAGCAAGTTGGATGTCACAAAGCCAACATCAAGTATAGCTGAGGAGACCGTGCTATACAGGTGTCGCTTGCTTAAAAGCACGGGCGATCGCCTTCCACGCCTCCTTACGCCTCATGTCTGCATCAAGTGGTAGGGGACGTACTGCTCGTCCATCTTGCCGTGCTTGCTTGTGGGAAAGCCAAGTGTAGCGATCGCTCAGTCCCCAAGTGATAACGGCAATTACCGCTGGTTCATCTAATACCGCTGACAGATAATCTTGATAAATTCCGGCAACTAGGCGATCGCGGAGATGAATATCTGA
Source organism: Scytonema millei VB511283 (assembly GCF_000817735.3). Taxonomy (NCBI): domain Bacteria; kingdom Bacillati; phylum Cyanobacteriota; class Cyanophyceae; order Nostocales; family Scytonemataceae; genus Scytonema; species Scytonema millei. Next base: position 37,181 of record NZ_JTJC03000004.1, read on the forward strand.
CGGCAGGTGTTTGTCTGTCACATCTAGTTCGGTAATTATAATTTTCAGACCGAGACTTGCAACATCCTTCAGAAAAGCCCTTAATTGACTAGGGTTAAAGCGAGTTTCTCCCCCCCATAAGTGAGCTTGAATCCCAAGAGCCTGCACGGGAGATTCCTGAGATCTCAAACGCTCTAGTAACTTTAAAACAGCAATTCTCTTGGCTTCATCTTTAGGCGTGTCATACTCCGTACCATAATCGTTGTAAACCAGCAACGCCTGCGAGTCTGCTGCGGATGCGGCACGAAATGCTAGATCGATATAATCAGAACCTAAAAATTTCAACCACGGCGTGTTGCGCAAACCATCAGACCGTCCATCCTGGGGAAAAACTGCCTCGTTGACTACATCCCAGGAATGAATTTGTCCGGCATAATGCCCAGCAACTTTTGTGATATGTTCCAGCATTATTTGCCTAGCATTTCGATGGTTAACCGTCGATTTAAACCACGACGGTAATCTGGCGTGCCACAACAAGGTATGTCCGCGAAACAGTAGATTGTGAGTGCTGGCAAACTGAGCTAGGCGATCGCTACGCGAAAAGTCGAACCGATTTGGACTAGGGCGAAGACTTTTCCACTTCAATTCATCTTCTGGCACGAGCATGGCACATTCTCGAACAAAGCTGCTGGCAAATTGCGGATTGGATGACAGCATGTGTTCTTGTGTAGCAGCTCCATAGATTAATCCCTTCGCAGCCGCCCATTCGCGTAAAGAAGCATTCTCGATCGCCGCGTCTGTATCCGCTGATAATATCTGCCGATCGTACCCAGGCTGAGATTTACTAGCGCCAGCACCTATACCCGCTACAGCACTCAACCCTAACAAAAATCTACGTCTCCCAGTCATCGTTCTTTCAGTAATAACTCAGTGGCAAATAGCCTCAAGATAAACCAAGGCTCAATTGAGTAGCGCCGCCAGAGCCGCTGCGGTTCAGCCAGCAAACGAAACAACCACTCTAAACCCAATTGTCCCGCCCATCTGGGGGGAGTTGGTACGGCTCCTGCTACGTAGTCTATAGCAGCTCCAGCAGTCAAAATCGCATTGGCAGACAGTCGATCGAGGTTATCCAGTATCCAGTGTTCTTGTCGGGGCATACCCATGCCCAACATCAGTACGTGCGGTTGGTAAGCGGCGATCGCCTCTAAAACGGCTCGGTTTTCCAAACTGCTCGGATGCACGTCAAAATAACCGTGAGCCGTAGCTAATTGCAAGCCAGGAAATCGCTGACGTAGTATACTAGCACCCCGCTCGGCAACTCCTGGTTTACCTCCTAAATAAAATATGCGCCAACCTTGCTGTGCGGCTACAGCCATCAGATGGTCTGTCCAGTCTACATACGTAACTCGATGCTCCCGTCTCAGAGGCAAGCCCAGCAACCGCCCCAGCAAAATTAAAGACATACCATCAATATGTATGTATTCTGCGCGATCGTAGAAGGCACGCATCTTTGGGTCTTTGTGGTAGATGCAAAGACTATGCAGGTTGTGATTGGCAATAATCCACCGTTCGTCACGCTTAACAGCCTCGGCAATGAGGCGATTGAGATCCGAGATTGTCAGTGCATTCACCCAAACTCCAAGCAGGTAATAGGACTGCTTCATTGTTCCCTATCCCTAAAGATTTGCTCAACTGTTTCAATTAATGTCCGAACGCGGGCAGTCCAACTATGGTAAGTGAGGATCTCTTGTCGAGCTAGCTCTCCCATATTTGGCAACACCTCTCGCGACTCATAAGCTTTGACTAATGCCGATTTGAGTGCCTGTTTATCGCCAGAGGGAAACAAAAATCCAGTTTCCCCATCTCGCAGCGCGAACTTAGCATCCTCAAATGCCGAAGCTAAAACTGGTTTGCCCATCGCCATTTACTCATAGATTTTGAGCGGCGAATGATACATTGTCCCGATTTGCAATTTGACATGACCGGAATATCCCAAGTCAAATCCGGCAATATAATCGGGTACTTCGTCCCAGGAAACTTGACCGACAAACTCGACTCGGTTTGATAAACCTAAACTACGAGCTTGAGATTCCCATTTCTGTCGCATCTGACCGTCTCCCACAACGACCAGAGACAAATCGAAACCATCCGCTTGCAAATCGTGAAGGACTTCCAGCAAATCGTCTAAACCCTGCCAAGAGTAAAGATTACCCACAAATCCAATTGTGAAGTTATTAGACCTCTTGCAAAAGGTCAACTAGACAGAGGGGGTTTGAAGTAGGTGTAGCTCATAGTTGTACAATCCAGCTATGAGATTAAACCGCAATCCAAAACGCTTACGACGATTTCTATAACGGTCAGACAAAATTTTAAACACCTTAAGTTTACAATTTATGTTCTCCCCTATCAGTCTAATTCTAGCCAACTCTCGATTCTTCTTTTTGTCGGCAATACTTAAATTCTTTCCTCACGTAGACTTCTTAGGAGTTTCACTATTTGAGTGAAGTTTTTGAATTCCTTGATATCCCTTATCTCCTAAAAGCTTGATATTTTCCCTCAATCGAGTCTTGCTATTTCTAAATATGCGGAAATCATGCTCCTTTCCCTTGCCATGTGCCGTACAGATGATTTCTTTTGTGGCTTGATTTACCACTATCTGTGATTTGAGTGTGTGCCTTTTCTTTTTGCCACTGTAGAACTGATGAATGTTTTTTTTGGGACGCTCTATTGGGGTTTCTGTAACATCTACTACCACGATTTCTCTCTGACAATCAGACTCTTGTAGTTTCTTCTTACCAGGTAGAGTAAAGGCTCTTGAACTCACCAGCGGATCTTCAGTTTTCCTAATAATTCGATACGCTGTTGATTCATTCACCCCCCATGATTGACCAATGTGGAAATATGTCCGGTATTCTCGCGCCATTTTCCAATGTCATTAACAATTGGTCTTCCAAGCTTAACTTGCTTGGTCAACAGCAGTGGCTTGTTTGACTCAGCTTGTTTTAAAACCGCGAGCATTGCCTCGAAAGTTCCAGAATGTACGCCACATAAACGTTTGAACTCTGATGGCTTCAGGTGTTTTACGGCATTATAGCTCATAATTTTTGATCTACTTATCTCACCTTTCCCTACCCTTTTGCAAGAGGTCTAATCACTTTGTAGTCGATTCCCCAACCCCCTTCAAAAGGGGGCATTAGTTCCCTCCTTTTTGCCGCAGTCGCTTTGTAGTCGATCCCCCAACCCCCTTCAAAAGGGGGCATTAGTTCCCCCCTTTTTTAAGGGGGGTTAGGGGGGATCGAGATCTGAAACTTCAAACGTTTAATTTCTGTATTTTTAACTGCAAATCTGCAAGAAATAAACATCAATTGAACTCAACTCAATAAAAGATGAAACTACAGATTGCTATCCAGAAAACCTTGTTTGAAAAGGTATTTGTGATTCTAGCACTTCTACTTTTCTCAGATGCTTTTATTTCGCTTTTTCGTCGTCAAGAAGGATTTGTGCTTGATGCAACTGAAGGCGATCCAGTCATGCAAGTTTTTTTATTTGGAGTCTACAGACCTGTCCGGAATATTATTTAAGTGCTAAAAAAATGGTAGAACGAAATTTTGTCGCTCTACCACTATGAAAAATCCTCTTGATTATATCCAAGAGAATCCGCATCGGACAAAGCAAATACTGGGAATTACACATGACCAGTTTCGAGACTTGTTGAGCCAAGCTCAAAGGCATCATCAAAACCAGCAAGTAGACAGAGAAAGTAAAAAAATCCGGATAAATCAGAAAGGAGGAGGACGTAAACCGAAACTCAATGTTTCCGAGTCGGTATGTTTGTGTCTGTTTTATTTAAGACAGATGCCAACGTTTGAGGTTTTAGGGATGCACTTTGGGGTGTCAAAAACTGAGGCAAATGATACGTTTCATTACTGGTTAAGAATATTCCGAAAAATTTTACCTGCCAGTCTTCTTGAACAAGTTGAAGAAAAGGATGGTGATTACGCGATTGCTTTAGAATTATTGAGGGAATTTCAGTTAATAGTAGATAGTATGGAACAACCAAGAGAAAGACCTTCAGACTATCAGAAGCAAAAAGAGTATTTTTCGGGCAAGAAAAGGCAGCAGACATTTAAAAATCAATTCATTGTCTTACCGAAAGGCAAAGATATTGTAGATATAGAGGTAGGTAAAAAGGGTCCAACGAGCGATATTAGTTTGTTCCGCGACCAACAAAAAAAGTTTGAGAATGAGCAAATGTTTGAAGGAGATAAAGCGTATCAAGGAGGAGAGAAGATTACGACTCCTCAGAAGAAACCACGAAAAGGAGAATTAACGACAAAGCAAAAAGAGGAAAATAAAAAATTATCCAGCCGCCGTATCTTTGTCGAACACGTAATTAGACTCGTCAAAATTTTCCGCATCGCTCAACAACGTTTCCCCCTGAATTCTCAAATTTATGAGCAGGTAATTCTTACCATTTGTGGGCTGGTTAGGTTAAGAATTGGCGCGTTAATATTACCAGTTTCATGAAAATTGTAAATTGGAGAATAGTTATGCTTTAGCCATGAATATTTTTACAGATAGTTGCTATTAGTAACTCTCTCAAAGCCTTATGATTACGTCGGTTCTGGTTTCATGCTAATGCTGTGCAAAGCCAGACGTGGACTGCTTTGCAAATTTCCGGACGAGTCTTACGCAATCACCTTCTTCCTGATTCTGCTGCGGTGGAAAAGTGTCGTACAACTCGTACTCAAAGAAAAGCTATTAATCCTGCTAGTCGCGATCGCCCTCATCTCTGCGCTTTGGTCTGTTGCACCAGCAGTCACTCTCCGCCGCAGTGTAGCACTCGTCATGACAACTTTATTTGGGGTGTATTTAGCGACGCGCTACAGCTTAAAACAGCAGTTGCAGTTACTCGCTTGGACTTTGGGTGTAGCAATGGTACTTAGTTTTCTGTTTGCGATCGCCCTGCCAGCCTACGGAGTTCACCAGGAAGGGCGACACATCGGGGCTTGGCGGGGAATCTTCGTGCATAAAAATGCCTTGGGTCGAGCTATGGGTTTATGCGTAATGTTATTCTCGCTGTTTGCTCTTTATGGCTACAGATACCGATGGATTGCATGGACTGGCTTAGCACTTGCGATCGCCTTAACACTGCTGTCAACGTCAGCAACACCGCTCTTGTCTTCTCTAATTGTTCTAGCTCTATTGCCACTCTACAGCCTGTGGCGGTGGCGCAATCCTTTATTTATGCATTTTGTTGTCATGGCAGTGACGCTTGGTTCAGCTATAGTTCTGTGGCTTTTGAGTCAAGTGGAAGCAATTCTCGCTGCTACCGGACGGGATTTAACTTTTACCGGACGCACAGAGTTGTGGTCGGTTTTGCTGCAAGCAATCCAAAAATATCCCTGGTTGGGTTATGGATACAGTGCCTTCTGGCTCGGTTGGCAGGGCGAATCTGGAAGGGTATGGAACGCACTCGTCTGGGAGCCTACATACGCTCACAATGGTTATTTACAATTAGGACTCGATTTAGGCTTGCTAGGTATTGCAGTATTTGTATTGGGATTCTCGATTGACTTTGGGCGATCGCTGATCTGGGCGCGTACTCACCAAACTGCGGCAGGAATGTTTCCATTAGCATTTTTAACATTCTTATTGCCCTACAACATGACAGATAGCATTATCTTGCAGCAAAATAATATTTTTTGGATTTTTTATGTTTCAACAGTTTTCTCAATAACGATTCAGCCTCAGCTAGCTAAACCGCCTGCAAATAGGCAATTTTCAGCATAGGAAAACAATCAAATATGCTTCACAAACCTGTTGTCCTAATTTATAGAAATAATCTCTTACCAGCTTCAGAAACCTTCGTGCAAAAACAAGCAGAAGCCTTAAGAGATTTCATTCCCTATTACGTAGGCTCTCGTCTCGTACAAGGTTTGCAACTTCCTCAAGAGCGCCGGATCGCCCTCAACCAAGGCGGACTGTTAGGTTTGACAAATGAGCTGTCTTATAAGTTATGGGGGAAAGTATCTGCCGACTTCATTCGGTCTTTACAGCAGCTTTACCCCGCACTGATTCACGCTCATTTTGCCCCAGATGGGGCAATCGCTTTGCCACTAGCGCAACGCTTACACGTTTCACGGTTACGATGCTACCATGCAGGATAAATATGCAAAAGCCTCCTTCTGGAGTCACCGCGTTTATCTGCGTCGTCGAGAGGCATTGAAGCAGAAGGCGCGGCTATTTATTGCCGTCTCTGAGTCGATTAAGCAGAAGTTACTAGAACAGGGTTTTCCACCTGATAAGGTTGTCGTGCATCACATTGGTGTTGATACAGAAACCTTTCAACCCGTCGTCCAATCGTGCTGTTTGTGGGACGGCTTGCTGAGAAGAAAGGGTGTAAATATCTAATTCAAGCCATGAGCCAAGTACAAGTCGTGATGCCAGATGTGGAGCTGGTGATTATTGGTGATGGACCGTTAAGGGTCGATTTAGAAAACATGGCAGCGATGAAACTACGTCACTATCGGTTTCTCGGTACACAACCGCCACAAGTCGTGAAAAATTGGATGAACCGGGCGCTTTTGCTGGCTGCACCAAGCGTAACGGCTGCCACCGGGGATTCTGAGGGGCTTCCTATTGTCCTCATCGAAGCTCAAGCAATGGGTTTACCTGTTGTCAGTTCGATACATTCTGGTATTCCTGATGCTATATTACACGGTCAGACAGGCTTTCTGGCTAGAGAACGAGACTGGAAGATATTAGCTGAATATATTTTGTTCTTACTTAACGATCGAAGCTTATGGCAGCAATTTAGCCAAAACGGTCAAGAACGAGTCCGCACCCAATTTAATCTTCGCAGTCAAACTAGTATTCTGGAGGATATCTACTCTACTACTTTGCGACCCAAGGCGAGTAGGGAGCAGGGAGCAGAGAGTAGGGGAGACGTAGTTCACAACTCAATCTCAAAATGCTAAATTTTTCCCAAGTTGTTACCTTTTTGTTCCTAGTTTGACACTTTTGTTGTTGTAAATTAGACATTAAGGTTGAAGATAAAAGCTGCTGAAATTTACTATCAGATTTGCAAGTTTATTTTCACCGAAAAACGTCGAGCTGGATGTAACACTCTTCCTACCATATAGTAGGTGGGCATCGCCCACCTTTCCCTAAAGCTTCAATTACCCAACAACAGTATTAACTATCTATAGAACTCCGAGCGAACTGTAAAACATGCACAATGACGGTCATTAGTCATTTGTGAGTCCGTAATTACAACTTACGAATTACGACTTAAGACTTACGACTTATAAATCTTATGCATCGCTTGGAAGTGCTATAGAGCGCAAGGAGTGAAAATGATGATGAAACTTGTCAATCTCAAAGAACTGGTTTGTTCGTGGTTGGATGGAATTGAAATTCGTGACTCCCAGAAAGCCCATTTATTATGTAAGGCAATTCCAGCCAGTTGTCCGTTTGAGCGAGAAATCAAGTTTTTTAATCGCATCCTAGTTCATATTCCGCCCCTATGCAAGTTAAATCCTTTTTACGAGCAAGTGGTGAATCTTCGCTTTAAAGCTCTGTGCTATCTAGCGGACGAATGCGGAGAAGATATAGCCTGAGGGGGCGACATGAAAACTAAAAGCTAGATAGAATAAGCTCCATAGCCCGAATACCTCGTAAATAATCCTGAATCTTATTGCGATGTAATCTCATTAAATCTCGAACAATACACCAACAATTATTCATGAAGCTTACCCAACTTTGGCTATATAAACCAATATAGAAATTACTATGTCTTCGCGTGACTCGTCCAAATTCTTTAACTCTAGCGACATATTTTTGTACTCCAATACGCTTAATTTTTTGTCCTTGAAAAGTGGACATACTATAAGCAAAAGAGATGATTAAAATCAGAGATATTAACCGATTTCCTTCAACATTTGTATCTTCTAAGTTATACCCACCACTTTTAAAGTCTCGAAACATTTCCTCGATGTCAAAGCGTTTTTTAATGCCTCGATCGCTGAATCTAAGTCGCTTAAATTTGTTAAGATGAACCACCCTTCTTCTGGCGACCATCCTTTGTACACTCGCCGCCATTTGGCAGCTAGGTTGAAACCTTGAATTTTTTGATTTTTTGTGACCTTGATGTTTTGCAAAAATAGGGAAACTCCTGGTGAGAAATCCAAGCTATCAAGCGACTGCCAAATTTCCTTTTCATTTTGGATAAATTCATTCTTTTTTAATCTCAAACAAAACTTGACTTTTTGCTCTCTGAGCCAGTTAGCTAATTTTATCGAACAAAATTCTCTATCCCCTAATACAACCGTCTGATATTTTTTGAATAATGGTAGGACTTGAAAAAATATTTGTGTTTGCTCCTCAAAATTACTATTGCCCAATTTTGGTAAAATTTCCCAGTATACTGGCAACGCCCTTCGGTCATAAATTAAACTTATCATTATCAAATTATTTCGCTGCCATTGAGTTCGATCGATTACCAAATAAATTCTTTGATTCTCTAGGAGATTTTGAGTTAACCAGTTTTCTATTATCGCAAACCAAATTCTCTGGATCTTAAGGATTGGCAGTGATAAGAATCTCTGAATTTTTTTGCGTCTGCTCTCAAATAATATTGGTAAAGGTAAAGCATTTGCTATTTTTTCCAGACTGACTTCTTTAATATCTTGTAGGACATTAATCAGCAGGTTGAAAAACAACAGTTGGGACTGAGAGAGTTGATTTTCTAAGTTCGTTTGATACAATGGAGGTAACATTTTCAAGCTTATTGGTCTTCTTGACAATGAGTGACCTATCTTTTTCTACCATAATTCGGTCAAATCTTTATCCCATTTGGAATCTGAGGCGTGTGTCGCCCCTTCAGGTCTGCATTATTAACCATTGTTCTAAATTTCCAAACATTGAAGCGTTTACCATGCAAACCTACGCGAGTTTGTTGATAAAATACAGGACCGGGAGAATCTAGTTCAATCAAAAGGGCGATCGCCAGATATAGAGGTGATAAAAATAAGACGATCAGAATGGCTAGGCAAAAGTCAAAACAACGCTTGATCCAAAAATCTAATCCTGCAATTAATGGAGGAGAAAGTTTAAAGAAAGGTACGCCACTTTTTAGCGATAAAAATGTTCCTGTTTTCTCCTCTACAATTTCTTCTAAGCTCAGCGGCAAAATGTTGAGCGTTATGCCATTATTACGCAATTTCCAATAAAGAAACATTCGTTGCTCTATTTTGTGCCAAGAACAAACAAAGACTTCGGCTGCTCCTGAAGTAGTAATTTCTTCAACAACCTTTTCTATTCCACGGTTTTTTAATACATAAATTGGTAGGTATCCTATAATTCTGTAATGGTTTTCTGGCACGAGTAACTGCGTGGCTTTTTCAATATCTGTTGAAAATCCAATAATAAAAATTGGATTACAGATCGTACCTTGTTGGCGTAGTTTATTAGTTGTAAAGTTCACGCACAGTCACCCAGCTAAAGATAACAATATGCTGAGTAACCAAGCCCAAAAGAAAGTAGACCAGGGAATCAAATGATGTGACTGGTAGGATAAGTTGATAGCTAGTAGAAAAAGATGCGATAAAGTCAGTGCTTCGATTGGGTTTAAATAGTTACAGCATTCTTCATGAGAGTTATACATTCCTCGTACTGCCATTATCCCGATATGAGCAATCGGAATTGGTAAAAGTAAGTTATTCAACTTCCAGGGAAGATCTAGAGGAATGCAAAAAGTCTGGGTGGTATGCTATGCCAAAGATAGAAGCACGTAATCCACTAAAACTAGTATGATGCGTTGCAACCAATCTACGCCAATTCCTTTACTTAAGGTGGTAAAAATCGGTGCGCGAAGATCTAAATTAGCGGCTGAAGAAGCGGACTTAATCATCTCTAATTCCTTTGCTAATACTTAGTAAGTTCTAGAATTTATAGTGCTGAAAACATGAGTAATAGACCTATTGCTAGACTTAGTTGCATTACCGTTTTACTAAAAAGCTTTGTTAAACCGGATTAATAATTTTGAACCGTTTTTTACTTGATGTAGCATTTCGACTACTCTCAGTTTGTGCCATCGTACTACTAGAAGCTCGGAGAGCCAACCAAGTAGTATATGCAATCTCTGAAAATCAAAGTGTGACTTGAAAGCCACTCTATTTGTAAGTCTCTTTGTCTTGATAGACACTACAGTTACTTGAGTGTTGAATTTGATACCTTAGCTTAGAGCTAAAAAAGTGAAAAACTTGGAACAAAATCAGACATTATTGATATGGGTCTGATTCCGGGGTTGTGACGCAAAAATCGGTGCTGAGCAGACAGTGTATTCTTTTTTTAAGAGAATAATATGTCTTAATGAACCCCCTCTATACTCTGATTAATATCATCGTTTGAGTCGTTTAGGGCTTAACCCTCTGTCCAGTGTTTGGAAACCACTTCAGATTCCAGTTGTTGAAGGTCGTCCTTAGTATCGATATCATGTGGATTGCCGATGCGATCGCAATCGACTTCCACAACTGGGTAAACTCGCATCAACTGCCTAGCTCCTTCATCTCCCTCAAGTTTCATGGCATCAAACCACAACGAACGAGCAAGGAGGACGGGGTTGCGTCGAGATCCTGCATAGGTAGCTACAACAAAAGAAGCTCCTTCATGGTAGGCTGCTGCGAGACGACGGTAACAAGCAGCCGTGACGAATGGTTGGTCGGCAAGCCCAATGCAGAGAGCATCAATAGATTTATTAGGCTCTAACATCCACAGAGCCTGTTTTAGACTTGAAGCAATTCCACTTTGCCATTGAAGGTTATGTACTATACTCACGCCTGGTAAGGCTGCGGCGGCTACTTGCTGGAAATTGTAACCGACGACAAGTAAAATCGGGGCAAGCCCACTTTCACTAGCAGCCTTAAGAGCATAGGAAACTAGCGATCGCCCTCTAAACATTGCTAAAGGTTTAGGAAAATCCCCTCCAAACCGAGAACCTCTACCAGCAGCAAGGATAGCAATGGCAACCTGTCCCATGTTCTTACTTTGCGTGAATTGGTTTTTGGGTATGAGAGAGCCTACAGCCGCTACGCCCACTCTTCAGCGCAATAACTTCAGCCATAATTGACACAGCTGTCTCTTCTAAAGTGTTAGCACCAATGTCCAGCCCAATCGGGGCGCAAATCCGAGCTAGTTCAGTTTCGCTGAGTCCAGCCTCCTTCAGGCGACGGACTCGATCTGCGGTGGCTTTGCGGCTTCCCATCGCACCAATGTAAGCTGCTGGGGTACGTACGGCGGCTAGTAACGCTGGAACATCAAATTTAGGATCGTGAGTGAGTACGGTAATAATGGTACGAGCGTCTATCTGTGTGCTTTGGAGATACTGACCGGGCCAGCTCACCACAACCTCGTCAGCTTCAGGAAAGCGTGCTGGCGTGGCAAAGCGAGACCGAGCATCACATACGCTTATCCGGTAGCCTAATATCTTACCTAGTTTGCAAAGCGATCGAGCGAAATCAACAGCCCCAATTACAATTAAGTGCGGCTGGGGTACAAAGGACTCAATAAAAATTGCTACATCTGCTTGACTGCATTCCCCATTAGCACCATAACAGCTCAAGTTTTTCAGTCCTTGAGTTAACAGTCTTTGAGCGTCACGAGTCACCACCTGCTCCAGCTCTGTGTTACCAAGAGAACCAGCGATCGCACCGCGATCGGTGACTAACATTTTAGCTCCAACGTTCTCCCCCTCCACCAACGTACAGATTGCTATGGGCTGCTCGGATGCTTTGCAGATGGCATCAAAGACAAAATTTATTGACAGCTCGCTCCCAAGGCACTTGTGTACGAGGGGTTCCACGAAAACGTGAATCGTGCCTCCACAGGTCAAACCAACCACAAAACCTAGTTCGTCAGCTACTCCGTATGTAACTAGCCGTGGCTGATTTAGTGCGATCGCTGCTAGTGCTTCTTCAACTACTGCTCCTTCAACACACCCCCCACTGATAGAACCAGCGACCTCGCCGCTACTCGATACAGCCATTACAGCTCCAGGTTCTCTCGGACTTGAGCCTTGAGTGCAGACAACAGTTGCTAGTGCCACAGAGTCACCCTGATTCCACCAGCGTTTGACATCAGCAACAACATTCCTCATTGACTTTTTGCCTTTAGGGGTACATTAGCTGTTCGTGCAATGGGCAAACGTTCCTTAGCCGTTACAGGTTGCGGCTTAGCTGTTAGAGATTCCGGCTGCATTTTTTCCACAGCATTTTTTTCCACAGCATAATGTACGGCACGAATGGCGTTTGGGTAGACACCACAACGGCAAAAAATACCATCAAGCCAATCTCGGATTTCCGCTTCGCTAGGTCTAGGGTTGTTTTGTAATAGATCCATGAGTGACATAATCATAGCTGGCGTGCAAAAACCACACTGTAGCCCGTGCATATTCCAGAAACCTTCTTGCAATGCACTCAGTTGACCATTTTGAGCAACGCCTTCAATTGTCATTACATCGCTACCATCAGCTTGTACTGCTAAGACCGTACAGCTTTTTACCGACACCCCATTCAGCATTACCGTACAAGCACCACACTGTCCCGTATCGCAGCCGCTCTTTGTTCCCGTTAGATTTAGAACATCGCGGAGAAAATCCACAAGTAGCAACCGTGGCTCAACGTCTGCTGTATACTGTTTGCCGTTGACTTTGATGAGAGTTTGCATAAGATTTTGCATAAATTGTTTTTCTGAAAATGAGATGTAGAAGCGATCGACATAGCAAAATAGCTTTTTAGCTCACTACTCCTGTTACTGTGTTCTTCGCAGGCTGCCGGAAACGTAAATTAACCAACCACCACCACCATGTGTGAGATACTTGCCACCACTGTCCCATCGGAGAATTTTCGTCTAGTTGATTGAGTTTTGGGTTTTTAGGTAGGATGAAATAAATGAGATTTGAGGTTTCCTGTAGGGACTGAATCTTTAAGTTGGAAGGAAATGCTGCTCCCATTTCTGCTTCAAACGTAGCTTTTGGATTAGAGGTAATATTCTCGCGAAAAGCCTCATTTGTCCAAATCCGAGCGATCCATAATGCTTGTAAGCTTTCTCTGTAAGCTCTTGCTTTTTCAGCCCCACAAAGATGACAGTACATTGTCCACCAAGTATGACCCAACATCCACCAGGTAGCAAGTTGCTCGTACCGATACCATTGCTCTTCTGCTGGCGGAGCTTTAGGAATCACAAAGTAAAAGGTATCTTCTGGTTCCTCTAAAACCCTAACTTCTACGTTGACGGGAAATGTAATATTTGATTCTCGTTCAAACACGGCTTTCGGATCGGTTAGTATTTCTTGCTTAAGTAATTCATCATTCCAAATGCGATCGATTAGTCGTGCTTGTAAAGCTTCGTAGTAAGGTCCAAAATCTGTAACATTGACATTCGACCACAATTTTCTAACTTGAGGAAATTGAGTTAGAATATCTGTGAAATCAGTAGTTGCTGTCATCGTCGATCCTTGTTTATTCTTCCTATAAACGAAGGTAAAACTCTATGCTTTCAATTTATCAATTGAATTCGAGAAGAACAAGGGTTTTTATTTTGCCTAATGTTAAGATTATTTCTTATCATTTTTTATTAAAAATACTACCTAAAAAATTTAGTATAGTATTTTTATTACTTTAATTATGAAATCAATTTAACTATTCTACTGACTCATAAATCATATAGGAAGTAAATAGCCATGTACTCTCTACAACTATGAGTCACTTTTTGACTCACAAAATCTAAAACAATAAGAGTTATTCTATTAATTTCTGTAGTAAAGTTTATAATTTCATGCTATTTGCTTAATAGCAATTCTCGATTGCGTGCGTGACATCCGTAGGGGCGCACGGCTGTGCGCCCCTACAGTCGTGTGTTTTATCCAATTGAAAACTGCTATAAGGTAAGATTCCCCCTAACCCTCTTAAAAAGGAGAAAACTTAAAGCCCCCTTAAAAAGGGGGTTGGGAGATTCTTCAAGATCTTTGAATTGATAACCAAAACGTACCCTATTGCTTTCATTGACACCAATAAAAGTCTACCTACACTGGTTGAGCTACTGGTACAGCTAAAAGTCTAGGAATCAGAATATTACCTGGTTGCTCTAGAATAAATCGAACACAACGAGCCACATCCTCGCTCTGAAGTGGGTTTGGCACAAGCTCGTCATAACCTTTCATCCCACGCGATTTCCAGGAGTCATACAGGTTAGTAGCAACTGCACCAGGCTCAACTGTGGCAACACCAATACCAGAACCAGCCAACTCCATCCGCAAGGAATCAGTAAAAGCTTCTAAGGCGTGCTTAGTACCATCATACACAGCTAACTTGGGAGTTGTTTTCAGTCCAGATATACTAGACATATTGATGATATAGCCACTACCCTGTTGCTTGAAATGCCGCAGTGCTACGTAACTCATTCGCACTACAGCCTCAAAATTAATCCGGATCATTTTACACAAAGCTTCGATGTCTGCATCCTCAATTGACATCATATGCATTACACCTGCATTGTTGATGACAACATCCAGACGACCAAATTTTTCCAAAGCTACATCAACTAAGTGTTGTGGCAATTCCGGATCGGTGATTTCCCCAGGTACAATTATCGTTTCATTGCTCATTTGAGCGGCAAGTTCTGCCAACTTTTCTGGAGAGCGCGCTGTAATCAACAGCTTCATCCCCGCTGCATCTAAGCTCTTGGCGATCGCCGCTCCAATGCCGCTACTAGCTCCTGTAACAATTGCTACTTTATTTTGTAAATCCATAGTGGCTCCTTTTACTGTTAACTAAATCAACTGATGCTAATGTAGGGTGCCTACATCCCTTGAGTAACTCAAAGCAAGCTCTGATTCTTAGTTAGAATGCCTTTCAGCTTAGGGACTAAAAAACACTGACGCAAGGATCGAAATTTCGATGCAAGTTGACAATCTTTTGATTTGACTATCTTGCTCTTATGTGCCAGTGTTTATATTTTCAGCAAATAGAAGCAACTTCTTCATTCGCCTCTAAAGACGGCGGATTATCCTGATCGGTGTATCCTTGACTAATTTCGATAATGTTACCGTTTGGATCGGTAATCCAAACCGATCGCCATCCACTAATAAACTCGTCAAAGTTGAGCGGTCCTAGAGAAATTTTGGCATCTTCGCCCATTTCCGCTAGCTTAGCATCGACATTATCGACCTGAAAGCCCAGGTGTCGCCAGCCTGGGTAGGCTGGTCCATCGTTACGAATCTGGTAAGTAGGAGATTCTTCCTTTGCTTGGATCAGCTCAAGATACATATCATCCAATTTCAGAAACACAATTTGTTCCTTGCCAAGTGGTGCGACCCGAGCGCGTTGGAAGCCAAAATATTTCGTGTAAAATTTTTCAGTTGCAATTGGATCTTGGCAGCTGATTGCCATCTGCGAAAATTTGAGCCAAGCCATAACTTAAATCCTTACTAAAGCTGGACAAGAACGTATCTATGCGTATGACCCATCGGGATATTGAACGACACCAGCAAAGTGAACGGCAATTTTGCCATCGCGCAATACCCAATTATCGTAGAAACTCATTTCACCAACTACGCCATTAGTACTGCGAGTTCTGAGACTTTCTACCATCATCAGCGTGTTCTCGGTCTCTGCCCATTGGTTGAGCGAGACTTCCAAATCTTCTAAACTGAAGATGCGACTTTCAAAAAACTCCTTGAGCTGCTGTCGTCCACGGATGTAGAGTGGCTGGCGATTTTCGGTCAGGGTACTAATTAGTAGAAGATCTTCAGTGTATTGGTCGAGCAACCCTTCAACATTTTTTGCTTTGATAAAACCGATATGCTCTTTGTAGAGCTTGCCCAAAGGAGATGCAGGAATTGCTCCCTTGACCTTTTCTGCATTGGCATACGTGCTATCAGGATACTGAATGACTCCAGCAAAGTGGATAGCAATCTTACCATTTTGTAAAAACCAATTGTCGTAGAATTCAACATTGCCGACCTCACCGCTAGTGCTGCGAGTTTTGAGGCTTTCCACCATCATCAGCGTGTTCTCGGTCTCTGCCCACTGGTTGAGCGAGACTTCCAAATCTTCTAAACTGAAGATGCGACTTTCAAAAAACTCCTTGAGCTGCTGTCGCCCACGGATATAGAGCGGCTGGCGATCTTCGGTCAGGGTGCTAATCAGTAGAAGATCTTCGGCGTACTGGTTGAGCAATCCTTCAACATTTTTTGCTTTAATGAAACCGATATGCTCTTTGTAGAGCTTGCTCATCGGAGACAATAGCAGTTGTTCCATTGGTGTTTTCATAGCGAACCTTAGTGCAGGAGATGGAAACGCAAGCAAGTTTTAGAGACAAAATGCGGCTCAGACTAAGCCCAAATCCAAAAGCCAAAATGATAGGCAATTTTGCCGTCGCGCATCATCCAAGCATCTCCAGCATTTACTGAACCAAGATCGTTATTGAAATTAGCTTGGAAGAAAATAGTATCTTCAGTCTCAGTAAAATCAAGAGACTTGAGATCGATATGACCGATCGCTTTCATATACTTATGAAAAAACTGTTTAATGTTTTCACGACCTTGAATCGTAATCGGTGCGGGCATGTCAGCAAAGCCGTTGAAATAGGTAATTAACACAGCGTCTTCCGTGTAATCTCTATCTACCATCTCATCGACTTTTCCAGCTGCGATCGTCTCTAGATGGGTATTGAAAAACTTGCGCCCAGGAGAAATTGTTGAAGTTACCATTGTCTGACCTCTTTTGATTTGCAGTTAAAGTGAATTGACGAAATAGTTCGAGAAATTATGTCTTATGACACTCTTCCATTGAAAATTACAATGGGCTATTCCACTTCCACCGATCGCGTTTGCTGATGATGGAAGTAGAAAACTTTGCCTTAAAGCTGAGCCGACCCCTCATAATAATCAAGAGAGTCTACAATATACGTCGTAATGACTGCTTTTCCTGTCTGAGGCGATCGCTGCACTACCCAAGTTTGATAAGCATCTAGAGTAATCCGTTCGCTTTTTGCTGCGGGTGGATTCCACACGCTAGCCTCCCATTTCACAACCACTTTAACATCAGCTTTATCTCCCTTGGGAGTCACTTGGACTTGTTTTAAGGTGTGAACTTCGTCGAAAAAAATGCCGATAACGCGCTCGTACCAATCTTTGAACCCAGCAAAGCCGTAGACAGTTGCTTCAGGAAAGCGCATTTCTGAGCCTTTCTCAGCCAACATGGGGATATATTCTTCAAGTGGTGCGTGAACGTCCAACTTTGAATACCAATCCGCTGCTAATTGCTGCACTTCAACTTGAGATAGAGTCGTGATATTGCTTAATGTCATGGTTTTTCCTCTCGATAATTTCGATAATTGGTAGAAACGCTAGATTGCTATTGACCGCACTTAACACCAATTTTTGAGCCTGCAACCTCATTGGTCAGTACTAAGTCAATTAAGAAGGGTCCATTGTAAGCTAATGCTTTCTGGATGGCTGGTTCGATCTCGTCAGGCTGTTCGACTCGTATAGACTGAACTCCCATAGCCTGCGCTAACTCATCAAAACGGATGTCTGGATTGCCTATGGTGAAAGAAGTTGGAAAATCGTGTTCTGCAATTCCTCTTTCGCGCCAATATTGCATAATATTGAGCTTGAGTATTTGATAACTGTGATTGTTGCAGATGACAAATTTAGCATCAATGTTGTGATGTGCAGCAGTCCACAATGCCTGAATAGTATACATACTGCCACCGTCACCAGTGAAACCAATAACCGTTTTATCTGGATTAGCCAGCTTTAAACCAATTGCACCTGGAATACCAACACCAAGGGAACCACCCCGTGTTTGAAAATAATATCCCAAAGTTGTGGGGGGAATGTAACGACAAAGTTCTTCAGAGTTAGTGATTGCTTCATCGAAAATTACCGTATCTGGTGGCATATGCTGAGCCAAGTCTCGTGCAAAACGCGAGAGATGCAAAGGTACTGAGTCGCAGACAGCTTTATCAGCCTCAAGCTGAGCCGTTAGTTGCTGGTTTTTAGCTTCAGCTATCCGAATCGATCTTTGAAATGCTTCCTGCTGCTGTTCGGGAGTCATCATTGATTCTAAGGCTGTACCTAGAGCTGCAAGAGTAGTTTTCGGATCGCTAATCAGTCCGAGATCTACTGGAAAGTTTTTTGCAATCTCATAGCTATTTAAATCAATGTGAATCACTTTTGCATCGGGAGCAAAAGCACCAGATAGTGCGGGAAAGACTTCAGGGAAGACGTAAGTACCGCAAATTAACACCGCATCTGCTTGGGAGGTGATGCGGCGACTAACTTCGCCAAACATATGCCCGAGCAGTCCCCCAAATAGAGGATGAGTAGCGCTCATGTTCGGTTCTGAGGAATCTGCTCCCCATACTTGAGCGCCAAGCAGCTCAGCAACGCGGCTTAATTCAGCTTGAGCATCTGAAAAAGCCACTCCGTCACCTACTACAATTAAAGGCTTAGTTGCAGTAGCTAGTATACTTGCGGCTCGTTCGATCTGTTCTGGTTCGGGGGTAACTCGCGCGATCGGGAAAGAAGTTGGAATCGCTTCTTCTTCATTAGGAGCATCAAGGATATCCATTGGCAGGCTAACGAAGACAGGACCCATTGGTGGCGTACCAGCAATTTTAATTGCCCGACGCAAGACCCGCAAAAGAGAAGCAGGATCGACAACCCGAGTCGCCCATTTAGTCACGGGTTTTGCTATGCTCACAAGGTCAGCTGCCATTTGAGCATCCATTCCATCGTACATGATGCCTGCTTCACCAGCTAGCACGACCAATGGTGCATGACCGCGCATCGCTTGGTACATCATGCCAATTCCATTTCCCAATCCAACACCACTGTGTAGTTGCACAACAGTTGGTTTTTTGGTGGCACGGGCATAGCCATCAGCCATGCCTACTGCAATCGTCTCTTGCAATGCAAAGACATATTTGAATTCAGGCTCGTAGTGACTTAAAGCGTCCAGAAATCCCTGCTCGACCGTGCCAGGGTTGCCAAACATGTGGTGTATGCCATCTGCAAGCAGTTGTTCTATAATCGCAAAGCGCCCATTTCTGTTAGCCATAATTTCCATTTTCTCGGGCATAATCTATTTGCTGGTAGCGATCGCACAGTTATTGCTAAGCCAAAAATTGCTCGGTTGAGATTTACCACCCATACCGTCTTAGCCCTTTCTCTAAGACTTCTACTAACTTCTGACCAGTTGTATAAGAGTCTGCGGTAGACCGTCCCGTGATAAATGGATAGTCAACAATGACAGAAATCTCTCTGCCAAAATTACCGTGATATTCTCCATCTGGAGCTGTCGCATCGCTGAGGATATACTCTAGGGGGTAGGGAGGTGGACCCATATTAAGATCGCTACCAACAAATCCAGTTCCATCTAAGTAGTCATACTCTTTACAGTGACCGGTAACGTGCTTTCCTCGAATCATACTCTTGCGTTCTACCAGGTCGCGAGCAAAAGCCAGACAAGTTACACCATAGCACTCCGCAGCGATCGGTTTACCCAGCTTGTAAAAACCGAGGATGAGGTCATGGACTCGATGGTTGTTTACCAAATCGACGATTGGACCGCTACCACCTACGATCAGGAGAGCGTCATATTGCGCCAGATCCTGATGCACCTCGTCAATCGCGTTGTTGTAGGTTTCCATTTCTCGCAGAAACTTTTCAGCACTCCAGTAGGGGCGATCGGGCAACCATTCGGAAAGGATAATTGGATTATCTAGCCGAGGATTCTTTGGATCTTCTAATCGCTTGACTTTCTCCGCCATCTCCTCAGATACGACTGTCCGACCTAAAGGAGGGTCGACGAAAGTAGGGTCCATGCTGGGAGGAAGTGCCACTGGTCTTTTACCAGTTGGAGTTGCAAAGTCTACTTGGTATCCGGCTGCATCAAAGGTTTCCAGAGGACCTACTAGTTCTTCACCCCAGTAGCCGTACTCTGACAGAATTATCAGTATTTTTCTCATAGAATTATCTCCTGCATGTGGTTTCGTTGTTTGGACTATCAGCTAGCAGCTCTTGCTCTTGTAAGGGGAGTAGCTATCTTTTTGGTTGAGAAGAGATTTGTTGCTGAGGAAATTTGTTGGATTCGTTCGGTAATAGCGTCTATGAATGGATAGACTTCGTGTCGCGATCGACCAGTCACTAGATCGTCATCTACAACTACCCCTGTGGGTGAGGGTTCGTAAATTGCACCAGCATTCATGATGTCTGCAAGCACGACTTCGTGGCAGATCACTCGTCGTTCTTTAAGTAACTCTGGCATGGGTGTTAATATCCACAACCCATGACACAGCGCTCCTTTGACAATCTTAGGATTCGCCATAGCTTTGGCATAGAATTGCACCGCTGGCGAAGTGCGAACTTGTTCCCCATCAATTGGTTGACCCTCAGGTGGTTGGAAGTAACGCAGACGCACGCTGGTGTAATTAGCAGACATGATCACAGCTGCATAGTCGTTAAGATCTACGTTTTGAAAGTCGATATCCACTTCTATAGTTCGAGGTGTCGCGCCTGTATCTTCATCGCTGAAGAAGCAAACGCTTGGTTGTCCCCAAAGCCTAGACATTAAATGCACCGTTGCTTTTAGTTCTGAAAAGCGCTGCTGATACGCTTCAATTTCTTCAGGAATGAATTCACTTTCAAGAAGAACAGCGATTTTCTTACCTCCAAGGGATCTGGGTATCATGTTAGTTAGATATCCTTTTTTTGTGCTGATTTATTGACTAGATGATTGTAGCAAGAGCAAGTGTTTAGTCGTTCAAGTTCATTGTATAGAGTAAAAAACCAAGAAAAAATGGTTGAACTTTTGTCGTAGGTTTATATTTTTTTGATTCCGCTTTTTCTATAAATAAATATTTATTTCTGTAGAGCTTTTTATTTGCATTTGTTATATTTTTGATAAAATACAACAGCTTATTTTTAAGCTTAAACGTGGCTGTACTTCAGCCATTACTGCCTACCAAATACAATGCCTTTAGAAGCATTTCTATTAGGAAGAGGGACGAAATATGCAAATAATCCAGCTAACAAAAAAAGTATTAAAGTAGCTATAATCGGAAATTTGTGAGGTGCCATTGTTTTATGAATCATCGACAGGATTAATTGAGTAAGCTTTGCAAGAGCTTCTTTTCTTTCAAAAAAGTTATTAGAAAAGATTCAATATCGACTAATAGTGAAACAGCATTTGTTTTTTCTCCTATTCTTCATTTGTATAGTAGGTAATGCTCGCTGCATGGTAGTTTTGGTGGGCAACGCCCACCCTACTATTCTTCATTTGTGAAGTAGAAATTATAGATTCTGCAAGGAGCTATCTGACTAAAATTAGGATTCAGAGGTTTGAAGAATAGGGGTTCGACCGTAAGTTTCAGTTATTGCTTTGAGGCGATCGCGCAGTTGCGGCGTTAAAGCAGAGAGTTGATATCGCCAACCCCAATTTCCTACTGCTTTACCAGGAAAATTCATGCGAGAGTTTGTACCCAGTCCCAAAATATCTTGAAGGGGAGTAATTGCCCGATCTGCAACAGAACTTTGCGCCAAGCGAATCAAATTCCAATGGATTTCCTCCGAACTCGTACAACCCAAATAAAACCGAACTGCTTCTCGCGCTTGTTCTGATAACTGGTTAAACCATCCTACAGTCGTGTCATTATCGTGAGTCCCCGTGTAAACTACACAATTGCGTGGATAACTAAACGGTAAAAAGCGTTTTTCTACTTGCGTGCCATCGCCAAAGGCAAATTGTAAAATTTTCATCCCAGGAAGTTCAAAGCGATCGCGCAACGCCTCTACCTCGGGTGTAATCGTTCCCAAATCCTCAGCAATAATCGGTAAGTGACCTAGCTTGTCGTTAAGTGCCTTAAAGAAAGCTTCTCCAGGGGCTTCAATCCATTCTCCATTCATAGCAGTGGTTTCGCCCTGTTTTACTGCCCAGAAAGCCTCGAAGCCTCGGAAGTGGTCGATGCGGATTAAGTCTACATAGTTAAGGATGGATCTGAAGCGTTGCAGCCACCACTCGAAGTTCTCCCGTTGTAAATTTTCCCAGTTATAGACAGGGTTCCCCCACAGTTGTCCGGTAGCACTAAAATAATCTGGTGGTGTCCCTGCCATCAGTGTTGGTTCACCTGTCTCTCGATTTAGACAAAAATTTTCGGGATGCGCCCAGACATCTGCACTATCATGTGCCACGTAAATAGCAATATCTCCTATAATCTGGATGCTTCTTTGGTTGGCATAACGTTTTAGTTCTGACCATTGTTGGAAAAATTCAAATTGGAGATACTTGTAGTAAAAAGTATCCTGACTTAACCGTTGCTGCCACTGTTCGATCGCATCTGGCTGTCTTTGAGCGATCGCTAGCTCCCAATGATTCCAACTAGCACCTTGATGAACATCTTTAAGCGCCATAAACAGAGCGTAGTCATCCAGCCAGTAAGCATTGCGATCGCAAAATTCTGAAAACTCCTGTCGTTCAAACGACGTAGCATTTGCTTCAAAGTTTGAGCAAGCTTTTCGCAGCATTGGTATCTTCGTTGAAATCGCTTGCTCAAAATCTACTGTCTCAGCGTTCAACTCAGGCAAATGAGCCAGGTGAGCTTTTTCTAACAAGCCTTTTTTCTCTAACAAGTCTGGACTAATCAGCAGTGGATTTCCTGCCATTGCTGAATAAGAGGCGTAAGGAGAATTACCTTTTCCCGCAGGTCCCAATGGTAATATTTGCCATAGTTGCTGTCCGCTATCCGTTAAAAAGTCAATAAAGCGATAAGCCTCTAAGCCTAAGTCGCCAATGCCAAACTGACTAGGTAAGGAAGTAGGATGCAGTAAAACTCCGCTAGCTCGCATGAAAGGCATAATTAACCCTCAGTAGAATTTGTTTACTCAGTGGCAGATAGCTTTTTTTCTTATGACTGACTAACTTAATTTTCCTCTTCGTTAAAAACCGTCAACTCACTTGGCTGACAGCGTTTAATCTCGATCTGAATTCCTTGTGCTGCTTCGCTTTTGAGATCTTCAACATAGCCTGAGCAAGCTATCTTTGCTTCCTAAAATGATATTTAATCTTGTTAATGAATTTCATGAGCAAGATTGAGAAAATCGCTCTTAGGATAACCTTCCCAGCATGAGATCGCGATCGATCTACTTTACGAGAACGCTGCGCGTATGAGATCGTACGCTTCTTGTAGTAAGTAGGCTTTGCGCGATCTCAAATCAGTTCTATGTAAGAAATCTAATACAAGATTATCAATCAGAAAGCATAGTTACAATGATTTAAATTTAGGCATAAGTTTGCCTTCTTTAGGTTTTATTTATAATTTTTTTGCTAAGTTTTTTTTCTAAAAAAAAATTAACGGTAAAGGTATATGAGTTTTGGACGACTCATATAAAAAATAACTTATTTATTGTACAGAAATTACTGGAGCATGAGGTTTGATTATAGCAGAGAGCGGGTAGATTAGGACATTTCAATTGTCTAGAAACAATAACAGCCAAGTCTATTTTTCTCTGCTCCCCGCTCCCTACTATATAAGTTGCGATCGCGCAACTCACATATTTCCAAACATTTGAATTATAGTTTTGCAATCTCAACATTTTATAAAGATTATCAGTTGCTAATCTGATATTTTATACGCTGAGATTCTTCAGGCTTTGACTGCCAACCCTTCCGATTGAAGACTGATTTTTAGAAAGCTACTCAATAAGTTTTCTGAGTCGTGGTAATTGCTGGTTGACGAGGACGAATATCTAACCCCTGCACGCCTAGATCTAGGCGAAAAATACCTCCTTGACCTGCTTCTGTTTCAACACCACCAGTCACAAAAAGACTTGTTAAATTCGCTCCACCAAAAGCACAATTACTAGTAGTTAAATTACCACTCCCATATCGACGAACTAACTGACCGTTTGAATTTAGTACTTCTACATGGCGCGTACCATAGTGAGCTATATAGAGATTTCCCGCAGCATCCAAGCATAAACCATCAGGCTTATTATCGATCTCTCCTGGTTGTTTGACTGGTAAAGCAAATACTCTTTTCTCCCCCAGCTTTCCTGGCGATAGCACATTATAGACAGCTACTAAATTTTTATTACTTTCACTGACAAAAAGACGCTGACGATCTGGGGTGAGGACAATTCCATTTGCAAAAGCAAGCCCGCTAGCCACCTGGTTGAGTTTACCTGCGGCATCAATATAGTAGACTGCACCATTAGGATTTTGAGGGTTTGAGTCGCCAGAGTCGGTGAAATAAAAACCCCCTTGCGGATCGACACTGATGTCATTGGGATATACTAATGGTTTGCCGTTAAACCGATCGGCAATTATTTTTAAGGTATTGCCATTGGCATCCAACTGTAGCACCGAATTTTTGGCAGCAACGATATGAGAACCATCGGGCAGAATTTTGTGTCCGTTAGCTCCTTGAACCTTAGCCCAAATTCGACTGGAGCCATCGGGCGATACAACCGTAATCGTTCCTACTTTAGTTTGGGAAAAGTAGAAATTGCCTTGACGATCGAAAACAATTCCCTCGCTGTATTTATCACTTTGCAGTACTTTTTCTGCTGAGATGGTATGCGCTGCTGGTAG
The DNA here is from genome assembly GCF_000817735.3 of Scytonema millei VB511283. Taxonomy (NCBI): domain Bacteria; kingdom Bacillati; phylum Cyanobacteriota; class Cyanophyceae; order Nostocales; family Scytonemataceae; genus Scytonema; species Scytonema millei. The sequence continues at coordinate 61,816 of NZ_JTJC03000004.1, forward strand.
TTTTTCTTGTGGGGGAGTGACTACAGTTTGGTCGGAGACAAGTTTCACCTGCTCGGACACAGTAGATGGAGTGTTTAGCTTGTTATGGCTGCAAGAAACTAACACTGTAGAGCTAGACAAGAGTGCAATTATTTTCCGCATGGTAAAAAACCTATGTAAGGCGATCGAATACACAGCGATTTACTGCTCGTGATAGTTCCACAGCAGCCCACCGTCAACAAAAAAGGTAGAACCAGTGATGTAGTCGGCATCAGATGAAGCCAGAAAAGCAACCATAGGTGCAATATCTTCTGGTTTACCCAAACGCCCTAAAGGAATGTTTTGTAACAACGCTCCTAGCTTTTGGGGGTCATTTAAGAGATTAGTATTGATTGGAGTCTCGATTGCTCCAGGGGCTACGTTGTTAATTGTAATTCCCAGAGACCCTAGTTCGACTGCCAAATTTCGCGCGATCATCTTCAATCCACCCTTGCTGGCACAGTAGGGCGTGAAATGAGGAAAAGGCAGTTCCTCATGCACGGAACTAATATTGATAATTTTGCCTTTGCGTTTAGTTTCGATCAAATGTTGCACGATCGCCTGTGTAGCGAAAAATGCGCCTTTTAAGTTAACATTCAGCACTGCGTCATAATTGGCTTCGGTAACATCCCAAAAATCCGCGTTCTTGCCGTCAACCCCAGCATTATTCACCAAAATATCCAGTTGACCAAAATATTGAATGCTTTCAGCGACTAGCCTGCGAACATCACTAACTACTCCCAAGTCTGCCTGAACGATATAACCTTTACGACCAGTTGCTTCTACTTGTTTCAACGTAGCTTCTGCGCCTTCTGGATGAGAGCGATAGTCAATGACCACATTTGCTCCTTCCTTGGCAAGGCGGACGGCGATCGCGCTACCAATACCCTGACTGCTACCAGTCACAAGTGCAACTTTACCTTCAAGTTTCATAACTTTCTCCTTGTTGTCCGATAAACATCAACTTTAGTAGGGCTGCAATAACCGCAGTTGGCATGGTGACAGGGAATGTCTGATGCATGAAAAAGCTTGCTACAGTAGGATTTGCCAGTACCAACAATCCCCTGTCGGTATAGAAGTGCAGCTAAAGCAGCCCCAAGAGGTGGAGCAATCCAGTAAATCCATTGATCCTGCCAAATCGAAATCAGGGCAGCTGGAGCAAAAGAGCGGGCTGGATTCAAACTAGTGCCAGTCAGCGGTGATTCGGTAGACACCAGAAAAGCAACTAGCGCCCCAGCGATCGCACCAGTCCAAGGCATAATGGACGAGTTGACTAATATCAAAATTGTCAACATCAGCAAAAATGTAATGCCAACCTCAATTCCAAAACCCATGACTGGTGATACTCCTTTCCCCAACAGAGTCGCACCTAGATGAACGCTGCGAGCAAAGTCAGACCACAGTATGAGTACTAAGGCAGCACCAATCAAAGCACCAATAACCTGCATGAAGGCGTATGCTATGGCATCGCGGGTAGAGATTTTTTTCATCAGCCAGAAGCCCAAAGTGACTGAGGGATTGAGATGTCCTCCAGAACGTTTGCCTAATGGCGAGTAAGCGATCGCCGTTCCTCCCCCAGCAAAGCATAAAGCTGTGAGACACAAGCGCACGTTAGGATTGGGTATTAACTTAACGATTGGAGATTCTGGGCTAAAATTCCAGCAAACCCAAGAGAGACCGTTGAATATCATTAAGATTGTGCCTACCAGTTCTGCGACGTAAGCAGGGATAGCACTGGGTCTGCTACTAACAATCCTACGTTTCATCTCAGGTTCCTCAACTCGTTAAGTTATAGATGGGGCAATGCTGTCACGAACAGGATGTGGGGTGTGGGGATCGCGATATTCTCCACACTGTTGGATCAGTTTGGCGACTAATCCCGTCCAGCCAGTTTGATGACTAGCCCCAATTCCCGCACCGATATCGCCATGAAAGTATTCATGAAACAAAATTAAGTCGTGCCAGTGAGGATCGGTTTGGAACTTTTCAGTACCACCGTAGACGGGTCGTTTGTGAGACGAATCTTCCAGAAAAATTCGCACTAGTCTTTGGGACAATTCAAATGCAACTTCCCAAAGTGTCATCATGCGACCAGAGCCAGTAGGACACTCTACTTTAAACTCATCCCCAAAGTAGTGATGGAACTTTTGTAGCGACTCAATAATTAAGTAATTGACGGGGAACCAAACCGGTCCGCGCCAGTTAGAATTTCCGCCAAACATACCAGTACTGGATTCTGCTGGCTCGTAGTCCACGCGATACTGATATCCATTGGCTTCAAAGATATAGGGATGAGACTCATGAAATTTGGAAACTGCACGAATGCCGTAGGGACTTAAAAATTCGCTTTCATCCAAAATTCTTTTCAGAATGCGCTGGAGTTTTTCACGATAGGCGATCGCCAGCAGTCTTCTTGCCCCTACTCCGGGTGATTCCATGCAAGCGACATTTTGTCGTAGATCTGGGCGATTTCTAATAAACCATTCCATGCGTCGTTTGAAACCAGGGAGACGCTGCAACATTTCTGGTTCCAAAGTCTGAACGGCAAATAGCGGAATGAGTCCTACCATCGAACGTACTTTTAACGGCAACCGATCGCCATTAGGCAGGTGCAAAGCATCATAATAAAATCCATCAACTTCATCCCAAAGCGATATTTCCGTCTTACCAATGCCATCTATTGCATCAGCAATGTAGAGAAAATGTTCAAAAAATTTGCTGGCAATATCTTCATAGGTAGAGTCTACTTTTGCTAGTTCCAGAGCGATCGCCAGCATATTCAGGCAATACATCCCCATCCAGCTCGTGCCATCTGCTTGATTGATCCGTCCACCCGTAGGTAGTTCGGCGCTTCTGTCAAAGACACCAATGTTATCTAATCCCAAAAAGCCGCCCTGGAAGACGTTATTGCCTTCAGCATCTTTCCGATTTACCCACCAAGTAAAGTTCAGTAGTAATTTTTGAAATACCCGCTCTAGAAAATTCGTATCGGCACGACCGTACATTTTACGTTCAATCTGATACACGCGCATGGTAGCCCAAGCGTGAACGGGTGGATTTACATCACTAAAAGCCCATTCATAAGCTGGTAACTGACCGTTAGGGTGCATGTACCATTCCCGCGTCAAGCGACTCAACTGACGCTTGGCAAAGTCTGGGTCGATCGCCGCCAGTGGAATCACATGAAAAGCCAAATCCCAAGCGGCAAACCAAGGATATTCCCACTTATCTGGCATTGAGAGAATATCATCGTTGAATAGATGAATCCACTCATGGTTTCTGCCGTGCCGTCGTTCGGTTGGTGGTGTCGGATTTTGGGGATCGCCGTTCAGCCACTCATGAACTACATAGTAATAATACTGCTTGCTCCATAACATACCTGCAAACGCCTGTCGTTGGACGTTGCGTTCATCTTCTGAAATGGAAAACGGACAAATTCGATGATAAAATTCATCTGCTTCCAAAAGCCGAGTTTGCAAAATTTCGTTAAATTCAGCCTCAAAAGGCTGAATTAAACTCGGCGAATCGCTGAGGCGTAGCCGCACAATCTTAGTTTCGCCTGCCCCAATTGACAATACGTAATGAGCTGCACATTTAGTACCAAGCCGATTTGGGTTGACTGCTTCTTTTCGACCTTCTACCAGATAATCGTTGATTCCATCTTTGACGTAGGGAGAAGCATTGCTTGCTCCATATAATTTCTCAAAGTTGGTTTCATTATTCGTAAATAGCAGTTCTGTTTTCCCGTCACAATACAGCCATCTATTTCCCAATGTTGGATGGATAGCTTCAATAACACTGAAATCGGACTCAGATTTAACAACTTTGAGAATTGGTTGCTCTTGGTGAGAATTCCAAGACCAAGTATTCCGAAACCAGAGTGTAGGCAACAGGTGTAGTGTTTTTGCTTCCGCTCCTCGGTTAACGATACTGACTTGGATCGGAATATCTTCCGGTGAATTCTTAGCGTACTCAACGAAAACATCAAAGTAGCGATCGTCAGCAAATATACCCGTGTCGAGCAGTTCATACTCTAAATCCTGACGACTTCGACGTTGATTTTCCTCAACAAGTCGATCGTAAGGGAAAGCCTGTTGAGGATATTTATACAGGCATTTCATGTAGGAGTGCGTGGGAGTATTATCCAAATAAAAGTAATATTCTTTGACATCTTCCCCATGATTGCCTTGATTTCCCGTGAGACCAAACATTCTCTCTTTGAGAATTGCATCTTCTCCGTTCCACAGGGCGATCGCAAAACAAAGGCGTTGATGGTTATCAGAAATCCCAGCAATTCCATCTTCTCCCCAGCGATAAGCGCGAGAGCAGGCACTATGATGAGGAAAATAATCCCAAGCTTCCCCAGTCGCACTATAGTCTTCTCGCACGGTTCCCCACTGTCGTTCGCTCAAATAGGGTCCCCAACGTTGCCAATGAGCAGTGCGATCGCGGACTTCTTGCAATCTTGCTTCTTCTCTGGTCATATCTTTCCTGCCTCAATACGAGGGCTAATATTCCTTGGCTAGCGATGACAATCGAGATAGTCACTACAATATGCAAAACTAACTAGTCAGCTATACAAAATCTTCAGCAATGATTTTTTCTATATTGCGTTCTGCTAAAGCCGCAATAGTAAAGGAAGGATTTGTGATGGCTGTATAGCCAGGAATCATCGCTCCATCCATGACATAAAGACCTTTATACCCGGCGACACGCCCGTAGCGATCGCAGGCTTTTCCTAGTGTTGCTCCTCCTAGAGGATGCCCAGAGATAGAATTGATAAATTCTGACTTAGGCTGACTGGTTGAGGTCGTATTTTTCTCATCAAGGATTTGAGCAGTTAACTTGACAGCATCTAATTGAGCATTGTCTTGAGTCCAGTTCAAGCGGACAGAATCAGTAGATGCATTGTACGTAAATGTCCCTGTTTGTCGAGGTATACCTAAAGCTAGTAACTGTAGCGTACCATCAGCCGCATTTGCATCTGGAATATCCTCAAGAACAGTTGCGCCGAGAGGGTTATCTAGGTGTTCCAGAACTACACATGCTGGTCCTCCTTTACCAGAGACAGGCGGCGATAAGTTGCTACGAGTTACAATCGCATCTCCATTACCTCCCCAATGTTTGCCAACTTCATCGTTTAATTTTGGTAACAAGCCCGTTGCTTTAGATCTAACTAAAAGTTTGGAAGTTCCAATAGAACCAGCGGCTAAAAATAAATAGCGACAAGTAAAAGATTTTTGGGCGACAACTGCTCCTGAAGTATCAATTTGAGTGCATAAAACTCTGTATCCATATTCAGGGACTTCAGTAATATCCGTAGCTAGATGTAGAGTTAAAACATCTAACAAGCCAGTTTGCTCTGCCTGAAATAAATAGTTGCGATCTAGGCTATTTTTAGCCCCACTATTAATACCGTACCAATGATTACCTATAATTGCAGCAGGGATCTTAGTTCCTTCTATTTCTTGGCGAATTATATTCCAATCTACTGCAAGATTATATGGATATGTAGCAAAGCCCGCTCTGTTTCCTTGTTCGATTAATAACCTAGCGCGATCGTAGTAAGGACTTGCCAAAATATCATCAGGAATGCTAGCGGGTTGTAGAAGCGATCGCACGCGAGGATAATAAACTGCATCCAATTCATCATAGTCCACAACATCAGGAGAAAATATCCCATTGAATATCTCGCGTCTGGGTTGGTAAGTAATCGCGTTGTAAACTAACGATCCACCTCCAAAGCCAGCCCCATGCAAGATATTAATTCCATTTTCCTGAGAAAAGTCTAGCACTCCTGTAAACGGATCGACGGGGACCCCATTCCATGTCGTATTACTTAACCAGGCAGCTCGACCATCTATTTGTTGAAAAGTAGCAAAAGTATTTCCATCATCTCTAATGGACCAGCGGAGTCCTCGCTCTATCATCAAAGTTCTAATCCCAGTTTGTGTCAATCGCAGAGCGGTAATCGCTCCACCAAAACCGCTACCAAGGACTAGAGCTTCTACGGCTTCATCTGGAACATTTTGATTTTGGGCGCTCGCGCGATAAATACTAGCTAACGGGCTTATGGCAGCACCAGCAGAAATAAGTGCGGTAGTTTGCAGAAAGCGGCGACGGCTGCGAAACCTGTTCTTCATAGTTCCTCAATTTATGACGATCGAGTTATGAGATTTCTAAGCAAAGCGGCTAGTGGTTTCAAAGTTAACAATTTCTGTTTCGAGGAAAGTAACAACGCTGACTAGACTTGCGAAACATGTATTGTCTATACTACAAACATCAAATTTTTTAACTTTTTCAAAGATACATAGCCTTTGCTTTTGTTTGTCGAGGTATTTTTTAACTTACCTAAACACACTGAAAATCCCAAACTCATCCGAAGTATATTTATCAATTTTTTTTTAGAGAAGAGACAAAAATTAGAATTAAGTTTGCATTATTTTGATTTCAACGCTCAATATTTTTTTTTAACATTTTCTTAAGGTCGTATAACAGAATCCTTTATAGCTATTTTCAGATAGATGAGATACGCAGAACTATAAAAAAACATATTACAATTATCTTATAAGTCGGAATACACAAATTTTAATTTTATAGAACAATTGTTTTTCACCCAATAAACCAAACTCAAAGATTTTTGAAATAATTCCAATTAAGTCAAGTTTATTTAGTCAATTATCTAAAAGTATTGAATCAGATTATTGAAAACTACGAATGCTTCTAAAATGTTTTACGCTCTATATGAGTTTTATTAAATTATTAAGTTTGTCAGTAAATAGTTTTAAAAAAGTAGCTTGTATAACGTTAAGATCTCGATACTAAGTAGCTCCTAAAGAATACAAACTAGCTCCGAAAGTTCAACCATTGTGTTCTTACTTCGTGTTACATAAGCTTTTCAGTATCAAACATCGGCTAAAACTCAATAGTCTTTTGCACAACGCTTAAGTATCGTGCCAAGATGCCGAAGCTTCAGCAAGCAAGCGATCGCAACTGAAGAATCGAGAAAAAAGCTATACCCGCCCATCCATTTTTTTCTTGCTATACAGCTAACAAAAACTTCAAACTAATCTGATGAAGTGAGTTCAAATGAATACTGCTTTAGAGGCAGCTTGGGCAAATTTCTAGGTTTTTACTGAGCTTTCAATTGCTGAACAGAATCAGCAAATGTCGTAAAAAAATAGTCAGGAAGAATAATGATTCTAACTACAGCTACACAGCAAGTTGAGCTAGCGAAAACTAAATACCAATTGGAGCCAGGATGCCAACATCCCTTGGGTGCAACACCAAATTCTGAAGGAGTCAATTTTGCAATCTTTTCAGAACATGCCACCTCTGTAGAGCTTTTGTTATTTGATAATCATGACGATCTTGAACCCACACAGATTATTCAATTAGATCCAAGGATAAATAAAACCTTTCACTTCTGGCATGTCTATGTTAGAGGATTGAAACCATGCACTTACTATGCTTATCGGGTGAGTGGACCTCAGGACATACAAGCAGGACATCGCTTTGACGGGAATAAGGTATTGCTCGATCCATACGCGAAGGGAAATACCAATGCGCTTTGGAACCGCGTTGATGCAATAGGGACAAAGGATAACATAGCTACCTCAATGCGTAGCGTAGTCGTTGATATATCGGATTATGACTGGGAAGGCGATCGCCCTCTTAACCGACCCATGAGTGAGACGATCGTTTATGAGCTTCATGTTGCAGGATTTACTAAGTCCCCTTCTTCAGGCTGTCAACACTGCGGTACTTTCTCTGGAATTGTTGAGAAGATTCCTTATCTAAAAGAGTTGGGGATCACGGCTGTTGAACTGATGCCAATTTTTGACTTTGATGAAAAAAATATTTTTCGAGAGGTTGACGGTAAGCCCCTGAGAGACTATTGGGGATACAATCCACATAGCTACTTTGCACCCGAAGGCTCATATTGCACCTCGCCAGAAATAGGGAGCCAGATCCGAGAGTTTCGAGATCTGGTTAAGGCACTGCACAAAGCAGGGATTGAGGTGATCTTGGATGTAGTCTTTAACCACACGGACGAGGGCAACCATGACGGTCCTACGATTAACTTTAAAGGACTTGACAATAGCATTTACTATCACCTAGTACCGTTCAACAAGTATTACTACATGGACTATTCTGGGTGTGGAAATACTGTTAACTGTAACCATCCTATGGTGGAAAAGTTAATTGTAGATTGCCTGGAATTTTGGGTGAAGGAAATGCACGTTGATGGTTTCCGATTTGACGAAGGCTCTATCCTCGCCAGAGGTCAAGACGGAGTACCTTTAATTCATCCACCAGTCATATGGCACATTGAAACATCTGAAATCTTAGCCGATACCAAAATTATTGCAGAAGCATGGGATGCTGCTGGGCTTTATCAAATTGGCTACTTCCCTGGTTATCGATGGGCAGAATGGAATGGACGCTACCGAGATGATATCCGACGCTTTGTCAAGGGAGATTCAGGACTAGCAGGATCTGCTGCTTGGCGAATTGCTGGCAGCGCCGATCTCTATCAAGCTAGTGGGCATCTACCAATTAATAGCGTTAATTTCATCACTTGCCATGATGGGTTTACTCTCAATGATTTAGTTTCTTACAATAATAAACACAATGAAGCTAATGGCGAAGGCAATCGCGATGGCATTAACGATAATCTGAGCTGGAATTGTGGTGTTGAAGGGGAAACTGAAGATAGAGAAATTGATGCATTGCGTCGGCAGCAAATTAAAAACTTTGCAGCTATTCTTCTACTGTCCCAGGGCGTGCCAATGATTGTGGCTGGCGATGAAGTCAGGCGTACTCAACAAGGTAATAATAATGCCTACTGCCAAGATAGCGAGATTAGTTGGTTTGACTGGAGTTTAGTGGAGAAGAATGCTGATATATTCAGGTTCTTTAAGCTGGCGATCGAGTTCCGTAAATGCTATTGTCAATCTGCTTTACGCCGTTCCCAGTTCTTCAGTGGCGATGTCAATGAGCGTGGTTTAGCAGATATGTCTTGGCACGGCACAAAGTTGTTTAATCCAGGATGGTACGATCCTCATTCTAGAGTTCTTGCCTTGACTTTAGGCGGTTTTGAAGGAGAAGCAGATCTTCATATCATGTTCAATATGTACTGGGATGCTTTAGAATTTGAAACTCCCTCAATTCAGGGTAGGAATTGGTACAAAGTCATTGATACTGCGGAACCTTCCCCGATGGACATCATGGAGCCAGGGAAAGAAATCTTGGTTTCAGGCAATGTTTGCCCTGTCAAAGAGCGTAGTGTCGTCGTTCTCATTTCTAAATAGTTAGTAGAACATCAATTTCCATGAATGGAGATATTCAATGAGTAACACAGGTTTTTCATTTTCAGACTCGATCGCAGGATACGTGACAGAATTCGACTCAAGCAGAAATACTTTCAACCTAAAAACTTCTGATGGTAGAAATTTTGAGGTTGCATTAACCTCAACAACTTACGCAGAAATGGTACGCAATCTAGGAGAACCATATTATGACTGTACTAGCCAAATGCAGTCAATGCTTGTCCCCGATCGCTATCTTTTTGCATATGGCATCTTCTATCCTGAAGCAGATCGGAATAAGTTTGAAGCCAAACACGTTGTTTTTCTGGGTCGGACAGAAAACGAGTATCTGTTTGAAAGACCGGACTGGTGGGTAAAACAGATCCGAAATCTTGCCAATTTTTATCTGAAGGCACAGTTTGAAGATGGTGAAATCGACTATCGGAAATATCGTACTGGAATTGGTTTAGTGGGTTCCAAGGAAGATTCCAATCGTCAGGAAACTGATACCATTTCTCGCCTAGTTTACGGTTTCGCCACAGCATATATGATGACTGGTGACGATCGCTACCTAGAGGCGGCGGAAAAAGGGACTGAATATCTGCGCGAACACATGCGTTTTCTCGATGAAGGCGAAGAAATCTGCTACTGGTATCATGGTGTCGATGTGAAGCCAGATGGCAGCGAACAGAAAATATTTGCCTCAGAATTTGGGGATGATTATGATGCGCTGCCAGCATACGAGCAAATTTATGCGTTGGCTGGTCCCACCCAGACTTATCGGGTGACAGGCGACCCACGCATCATGAATGATATTGAATTAACTGTCAATTTATTTAACCGCTATCTCCTAGACAAAACAGACAAAGGCGGCTTTTTCTCTCACATCGATCCCATTACCCTCAGCCCTTATGCCGAGACTTTAGGGAAAAACCGCGCTAAAAAGAACTGGAACTCAGTTGGCGATCATGCTCCAGCCTATTTGATCAACCTTTGGTTAGCAACTGGCGAAGACAAATACGCCGATTTCCTTGAGTATACGTTTGACACCATTGAAAAACGTTTCCCAGATTTTAACAATAGCCCATTTGTGCAAGAACGTTTCTATGAAGATTGGAGGCACGACACAACGTGGGGTTGGCAGCAGAACCGAGCAGTGGTGGGTCACAACCTCAAAATTGCTTGGAACCTAATGCGAATGAACCACTTGAAACCAAAAGAAAGGTATACCACTCTAGCCGAAGAAATTGCCGAAATTATGCCAGATGTTGGTAGCGATCGCCAACGTGGAGGCTGGTACGATGTCGTAGAGCGCAGTTTGGAACCAGGACAAAAAGTACACCGCTTCGTCTGGCACGATCGCAAGGCTTGGTGGCAGCAAGAGCAAGCTATTTTAGCTTACTTAATCCTAGCTGGTTCCCTTGGTAATACTGAGCATCGACGTTTAGCACGGGAGTCAGCAGCTTTCTATAATGCTTGGTTCCTCGATAACCAGTCTGGTGGTGTCTACTTTAATGTCTTGGCAAACGGAATTCCTTATCTAATGGGGACTGAACGTGGCAAAGGCAGCCATTCGATGAGCGGCTACCACTCGTTCGAGTTAGCTTACTTGGCTGCGGTCTACACAAATTTGCTAATTACGAAACAGCCAATGGACTTATACTTTAAGCCCAGACCAGGAGCATTCAAAGACAACCTTCTGCGAGTTGCACCGGATATTCTGCCACCAGGTAGCGTGCGGATTGGTGAAGTATGGATCGACGACCGATCGTATACTAATTTTGATGCCGACCAACTGACTGTCAAACTGCCTGACACTCGCGACCAAGTGAAAGTAAGAGTCAGAATTCTGCCGATTCAGGTTTTCTTTGATGCCGCTTTACTGGAAGTCGCTGATGGGACTGCCAAGATTTCATTAACTGGCTTACTAGATGCAAATGCAATACCAATTCTGGAAGCAGAGTTAGAAAAGGTACAAACGCAGCCACTCAAACGCCTCGTCTTTCTGTTACAAGACTTAAAGTGTATCTCTAGTGCTGGACTGCGTTTTCTAATTTTCACAAAGCAAAAGCTAGGTTCTGACGTTCAAATTCATGTAGTTGGCGCGCAGGAAAATGTGAAGAATTACCTCAAGATGAGTTCATTCTGTCAAGGCATTACTGTGTTCGATCGGTATGATGTGACTGAAACCGCCAACGTGTATTTAGTTCCCTAAGAATAACTACCCATCTGTATGACGAAAATCCCTGACACCAAATGATTTCTGAGTTAGTGCTTAGTTTTTGGTAAACCAGATTTTGCATGTGTTTCCCTGCCTGTCGTCATACCACCATTAGACCGTGTGGGAACATTTGACCAAGCAGGGACACTTGCATCGAAAATTTCGCCGCTGGTCGTAACGCGACTAGGTTATGAAGGAGTAACTGTGGCTAATCCTGTTCTGTTAACTTTAGACGACGATCCAGGAGTTTTGCGAGTGATCGAGCGCGATCTCCGACGCGAGTATGGTAGCCGATTCCGAGTCATGCGATCGGAATCGGGTTTAACAGCTCTGAAGGCACTGCAACAAGTTAAGCTACGTAGGGAAATGGTAGCACTATTCTTGGTAGATCAGCGGATGCCAGAGATCGCAGGGGTAGAGTTTCTCGAACAGGCGATGGAACTTTTTCCAGATGCAAAGCGGGTCTTGCTAACTGCATATGCGGATACTGATGCTGCTATCCGCGCCATCAACACAGCAAAGATTGATTACTACCTTCTCAAGCCCTGGGACCCGCCACATGAAAAACTATATCCCGTGCTGGACGATTTACTAGATGATTGGATTTCGTCTTGTCGTCCGCCCTTTGAAGGTTTGCGAATTGTTGATTCGCGTTGGTCGCCTCATCTGCATCAAATCAAAGATTTTTTGGCTCGCAATCACGTACCTTATCAATGGCTGGACATTGAGGCAGAAGAAGAAGCACGCCAATGGGCTAACTACACCGAATCTGGTGCTACAAATTTACCACTGGTATTATTTCCCGATGGTTCTCACTTGATACAACCGACAAATACGCAAATTGCCCAGAAACTCGGATTGCGAACCCATGCCCAAATGCCATTCTACGACTTAGCGATCGTCGGCGCTGGTCCATCTGGTCTAGCAGCAGCAGTCTACGGAGCGTCTGAGGGATTGCGAACCGTGTTAATTGAAAAAGAAGCCCCAGGCGGGCAAGCAGGAACGAGTTCTCGGATTGAGAACTATTTGGGCTTTCCCGTTGGACTGAGTGGAGCGGATCTAGCTCGACGTGCAGTAACTCAAGCCAAACGGTTCGGCGTGGAGATTCTCTCGCCACAAGAGGTGACTGGTGTTCGAGTCGCCGATCCCTATCGTATTTTGACACTGAGCGATGGCACAGAGGTTTGCTGTCATGCAATGCTTATTGCTACGGGTATCTCGTATCGCAGACTTAATATACCTGGGATCGAAAATCTGATCGGAGCTGGCGTATATACTGGGGCAGCAATGACTGAAGCACTCTCTTGCTTAAATCAAGAGATTTATATCGTTGGCGGGGCTAACTCAGCCGGACAAGCAGCGGTCTATCTTGCTAAATACGCTAGACGTGTGAAAATGCTGGTGCGCGGCGATTCTCTTGCTAAAAGCATGTCCCAATATTTAATAGACCAGATTTCAGCAACAGAGAACATTGAAGTTAGGGTACACTCTAGCATCGTCCAGGTTCATGGTGAAAACTGTCTAGAGGCAATTACGATTGCTGATGCCCAGACAGGCGAAAAACAATCTGTTCCTACAAACTTACTCTTTGTCATGATTGGAGCTAAACCGCGTACAGATTGGTTAGATGGCATTGTGGTAAGAGACGAACAAGGTTTTATCCTGACTGGAGCAAGTTTAAACCGTAATGGACGCTGCATCAAAGGATGGACGCTCGATCGCGAGCCTTTTCTGCTTGAAAGTAGCGTACCTGGTATCTTTGTGGCTGGAGATGTGCGTCACGGTTCAGTGAAGCGCATTGCTTCAGGAGTAGGAGAAGGTTCGATTGCCGTTCAGTTCATTCATCAATACCTGAGTAAGATGTAATTATGCTTGATGCCTTAAGACAAACATCGCTCTTTGCAGAACTCACGGACGAGCAATTGCAATGGTTAGCCGAACACGGTAACCTGATTCAGTTAGCCACTGGAGAGTATCTAGCGCTTGAAGGAGAGCCGCCGAAAAATTTCTACGTGCTTGTGGAAGGCGAAATACAGCTGACAAAAAAAGTTGGTGACATAGAAAGGCATATGATGACCTTCGGACCAGGAACGTATACAGGTCACGAGTTAATTTTATTAGATATGCCTTACTTTGCTAGCGGACGGGCTACAAAAGCTAGTCGCGTGTTGAAATGGGACACACATGCTTTCTGGCAAATGCTAACCAGATGTCCTTCGATTACACGCGATCTGCTGGTCATAACAGCCCAGCGGACGCAAATCTTGGAAACAACATCACGACACCACGAAAAGCTGCTTGCACTAGGTACTATGGCAGCTGGTCTTGCCCACGAACTGAATAATCCAGCAGCAGCGGTCAGTCGAGGTGCAAAGCACATGCACGAATTATTCCAAGAATTGCTCTTGCTGGCACTCAGTCTGAACCAACAGCAGATGACAAGCACGCAGATGGCTTTTCTGGCAAATATTCTGCAAGACGCGATCGCGCGTGCCGCAACACCGCTACAGTTAGACCCGCTCGTGCAGAGCGATCGGGAGGATGAGATCGCTATCTGGCTTGAGGCAAACGGCGTTGAAGATAGCTGGAATCTCGCCCCTACTCTGGCAGTAGCAGGACTAGATACAGAATGGCTGAATGTTGTCATAGAACATGTGCCTGCTCAATCCTTGGGTAAAGTACTGACCTGGATTGAAGCAACTCTGACTGGGTTGGGGTTGTTAGACGAAATTGAGCAGAGTGCGGGACGCATTTCTGAGCTAGTTAAAGCAGTCAAAGAGTATTCATACATGGATCGAGCGCCAATGCAGGATTTAGACGTACACCAGGGAATCGAAAGTACGTTGATTATGCTAGGTCACAAACTTAAGGGTGGTGTAGCCGTGTCGCGCGAGTACGATCGCAGCCTGCCTACTATCTGCGCCTATGGAAGTGAGTTGAACCAAGTTTGGACTAACTTGATCGACAATGCGATCGATGCAATGGGCGGACGCGGACAAATCTGGATTCGCACAGCGCGAGACAATAACGATCTGCTCGTAGAGATTGCTGACAATGGTCCAGGCATTCCGCTAGACATTCAAGGGCGTATCTTCGAGCCATTTTTTACTACCAAAGGTGTGGGTCAAGGAACTGGCTTAGGTTTGGTGATTAGCTATCGAATTATAGAGAAACACGCAGGCGACATCCGCTTTCATTCCGAGCCAGGAAACACTTGCTTTCACATTCGCCTGCCGATCGCTCCGTGTCAAGTGCGAAATCGTCAGGAAAACTCAAGTACTCAACTTCCAAGTACTCAACTTTCATCAATCTTAGTGAGTGGCGAGTTAGGCTAAAAAATTAGCCGCGCACTGATTCTGTTTTGGTTAGTCTTTAGTTGGGTCATCATACCCAATTCCTAATTTCTCTCTAGAAAGTTCTAACTCTCGCCAAATTACTTTGATTCGGCGACAAGCTTCCTCTGTAGAAATTTTTCCATTAGTTTGCAAGCTAACAATATAACCAATTTCTTGAGCAAACTCTTGTAAATTGGCATTGAATACCAAGTATTCTGGTGTGAAGTTACCCCGATAGCGGTGACGGGGATGTAAAAACTCATTTTTGTCAGCCATGTCTATTCGTTTGCTTTTTCTGAGCTATGGATAGAGTATTCTATTGCAAAACTTGGTGAATCTACTACTAGGAATAGATTACGCTAACACGCTTTTATTGCTATTGAAAAAAATATTTGATGTTGTATAAACAGTACAATAGTCTTTGTAGCAAAGTTAAATTTAGTCAACATTTCAGTAAGAGTAATACGATTTGTGAGGTTAGGGAAATCGACTGACTTACAATTGAAGCGCAACTATGAGTTACAAGCCATTCCGACTACTGAGCATCTAACTTACAGCCGATCGCGGTTAATATGTATTGCCCAAACCAAAGAATTATTGTGGAGAGATTGCTTGGTGAAACGATGTCAAAAAATCTATCTGCCAACTTGCCGATCGAGGTTACTCTCACATCCAAGTAGCAGATAAATTTGACATTTTGGTACTAGATTTAACCCTGACGAATCTAGAAGGATATTACCGAGAACTGCGAAATAACTTTACGGTTGCTGTCGAACGCCGCTGGCTACTAAGCTCAGTAAATAATTCTCTAAACAGTCATTTGCTTGCCTCCAACTCCAATTTTCTAGTACGTATTTTCTAGCTCGTTCGCCCATTTTTTCTACTAGATCGGGATTATCTAAAAGATAAGAGATAGCCTTACCACTCAGAATTGGATCGTCACCATCAATTAAAAAACCATTAATTCCATCTTTAATACTTTCTCTAACTCCTCCTTCAGCGATCGCAACAACCGGAGTTTCACAAGCATTTGCTTCAAGAGGCGCAAAACCAAATGGCTCTAGGACAGGAGTATAAATCATGACTGAAGCTTGGCTCAAAAGTTTGACGATCTCATCATCTGCAATCTGCACCTTAGCTATAAATTTAACTTCTAAAGATCTAGCAAGCTGTTCAATTTTTTGCTGATAACTATCGACAGAGAAATTTCCGATCCAGATTAAATCTGGTCTTTTTTCTTTCTGTATTGTGCCGATAGCGCGAACTGCACGCTCAAGTCCTTTGCCAGAATAAATACCTCCAAGACCGACGACAATTTTCTTTCGAGAAACTTGTGATGGCTTAAAGAGTTCGGTATCAATTCCTAAATAACAAACTTTAGCATCTAATCCATAAGCTCTTAAAACACTTTCTCGACTAAAAAGAGAATTAACTAAAATTAAATTGAACGCTCGCGCATTCTGCAATTCTTCTCGAACTTGAAGTCTATATCCTTGTACCTGAATCGAATTTTTTAGAAATGTTGAGAGATAACTACTCGACCACCCAGTCTTCGCTGGAGGTGGTATGGCTGCCCAAGGTAATCTTGGTATCGCTTCGTATAGTTCTCGATTAGGTTCTTGGAGATAAATAGCTGTTGGTATATTGACATATCGACCAATTGCAGTCGTACGAAAAAAAGTACAGGAATTGGCGAAAAGTACATCGAAGTCACCGCAATTAATTTCAGCAGCACATTGTTGACAATGAGCATCCATCGCTTGGATATTATTCAAAACATGAAAATACGGCGAAAATGGCTGTTTTATGAACTTATTCCGTTTTTTTATAGGCGGCTGAGCAAGTGGCACTATATTTTCTTCGATCAATTCGCTTAAAGGAAGATAAGATTGGTCTGCCGTTGGAGGACACCAAGATTCTAAAGTGTGACCGCGCTCTAACAAGCCTTTTACATGATGATATAAGGCTCTCTTTCCACCACCACTTGGTAAGTTATGCCAGATAGCAATTTTCATATACAATTACGCTTTTTCAACATATTCCTTCAATAGTCAAATTTTGTCATTCTAGAAAAGTTCAGTAATATGGTCTGACTAGAGCTATTGTGGATACCAAGATATAAGGACGCTGTAGCGTTTAGCACGACTATGAAAACTCATGTTTAAAAGTTATAGAAAAGTTAATGCGATCGCTAGTTAGATATCTAGTCTCAAAATGCATCAAAAAAGGTATTTTTTGCTTTTTCTATTCCAATTATCTTAGCTCGATTTATTCATCCTAAAATACCTGAACTTATCCGTATTGATTAATGCAAGTTTATAGAGGAATATGTTAGAAGTTTTTAAAGCTGATAGCCATCAATTAAAATGTAAAAGCTTACACAAAGCGATCGCGTAAAACATGTTTTAAAAACTTTTTGTACGTTAACTATAAAAAAGCAATTGGAAATTGTCTTAATGATAAATGTACGAAGTGTATCGATATACAAGATTCCAATCGTTGGAATACTTCTTTTTTGAAAAATAGAGCGATTGTAAGATTTTGCGATCGTTGTTAATTGTTTAATTATCGCAGGTATTAATAAAATTATTTTTTGAAACAAAGTTTGCGATTGAGTTGTTCAGGGAAAAATAGTGAATTATCTTATGAAAAAAGCATTAATTTTTGGAGTATCAGGTCAAGATGGGGCGTATCTAGCTCAGTTGTTAATCGATAAGGGTTATACTGTTTGTGGAACCTCACGAGACGCACAAATTTCTTCTTTTCAAAATTTACTACGCCTGGGAATTCGCGAACAGGTAAAATTGGAATCCGTTGCCCTTAACGACTTTCGCAGTGTTTTACAAATTTTGAACAAATTTCAGCCAGATGAAGTATACAATTTATCAGGACAAAGTTCAGTCAGCCTCTCTTTCGATCAACCAGTTGAAACCTTTGAAAGCATCTCAATTGGTACTTTAAATGTATTAGAAGCCCTACGCTTTATCGATCGCCCCATTAAGTTTTATAATGCTGCTTCGAGTGAGTGTTTTGGAGATACTGAAGGCAAAGCAGCCGATGAAACTACGCCATTCCGCCCTAAAAGCCCTTACGCTGTAGCCAAGGCATCCGCTTTTTGGCAAGTTGCTAACTACCGCAAAGCCTACGATTTGTTTGCTTGTTCTGGTATTCTATTCAACCACGAATCTCCCCTGCGACCGGAGAGATTCGTCACTCAAAAGATTGTATCCGCAGCTAACCGAATTGCTAAAGGTAGTAAGGAAAAGCTTTATTTAGGTGATATTTCTATTCAGCGTGACTGGGGATGGGCTCCAGAGTACGTTAAGGCAATGTGGCTAATGCTACAACAAGGGCAGCCGGAGGATTACGTCATTGCAACTGGAGAAAGTTGCAAATTAGAAGATTTTATAGCAGCAGCCTTTGCCTATGTAGGCTTAGACTGGCGCGATCGTGTTGTAATAGATACAAGTTTATTCCGACCAACAGAAATTGCTGTTAGCAAAGGTAATCCCGCTAAAGCCAGAAAAAAGCTGGGATGGCAAGCGCATTATAAACTCAACGATCGTGCTGTTGTACAAATGATGATTCAAGCACAAGCTGAGCTTGTGAATGGCAGCAGGACAGCAGCATACAATCAGGAAAGAGATAAATATTTAGGTCTAGCTACAGCTTTCTAGAATGACTTGTGGCATCATAACTTGTCGCATCATACATAACACACACACGATAGCCACAGTAGTATCATACCTAGTTTCTGTGTATGAAAACTACAAAATATTGCGTCGGCAATACTTATTGGTAAGTTCAGCAAAATTACGAACATTGCGATCGCAGTTGTCTGTAAAAAAGCGTAACTAAATTTGACCGAAACGAAATAACTGAAGTTTTCCAACTTTTTCTGTATCGAGCGCTTTCGTTACTTACAGTAGCATCTTAAAAGAAAGTTTTCTTCTCTCACTGAGACTTTTTTTCTAATTTATTGAAACTAATATAGGTTTAGTATACACTATGAGTACAACTATTTCTTATTCTTACTGGTACAAGCTATATTATAAATTTAAACGAAGATTGGGTGAGTATACCGACTATGGATTCAAAAATCCTCAATGGTTACTCATGTTTGTTTTTGGGCGTATACATATTATTCGCTCGCTAATGATTTTATTAGCTAGTAAACCAGAGCTTATTATTCCTACAACAGACTCTTCCCTCTTTACGGAGATCGATGTTGACTCCATTGTGGAAAATTTAAAACGAGATGGGGTTTGTTTAGGGATTCATTTGCCAAATTATGCATTAAATGAAATTTTAAACTTTACCAATCAAACCTATTATTTTGCTAATGGTGAGTTTGAATTTCCTTTCACCCTCGACAATAAAGAAGAACAAGAAGCTAAATATGGCAAGCCGTTCTTATTTGGCTATCATCATCAGCCTTACCTATCTTGTGCAACCATTGAAAAACTAGGAAATGACCCTAAATTACGGCAAATTGCTGCAAAATATTTAGTTGGTGAGCCTATTGTTAAAAGCATCATGCTCTGGTGGAGTTTTGCTACTCCTATAGAACAAACAGATGAGCGCTTGCGATTCGCTCAAGGATTATTTCATTACGATCTAGATGATTATCGCTGCTTACAATTTCTGTTTTATCTAACAGATGTAGATCTATACAGCGGTCCCCATGCCTATGTGAAAGGTAGTCATATTAAGAAGAAACTACAATATCAGTTGTCCATAGACAGAGATCAACCCGAACAAGAGTTAATTAATTATTATGGGAGTGATAAAATTATAAATATTTGTGGAAAAGCGGGGATGGGATTTGCTGAAGATCAATTCTGTTTTCACAGGGCAAATATTCCTACTAAAAAAGATCGGCTTATCCTCCAAATAAAATTTGTTTTAAATAGATATAGTTTTTCTTGAAGCTTTAATTTTGTTAGAAGAAAGGGCAAGAAAATAGGTTTTAATGCTTTTTCAAGGAAAATATTAGAGCAAAACCGCGTTCTCTAAAGACAGCTTTTGATGTATGGAAATCGATGAAATTTAATTTGGTAGATTTTCAGCAGAAAAATCTGTTTTTATAAAGATTCTACAACCGCTAATTTATTTAGAAAATAATCCCAGAGTATTGTCAAGTTTTCTGGAGCAATCTCTGGGATATTGTTGTTATACTTGCTCTGATTGTTTTTTGTCTTAATATTAATTGGTTTAAGCTTATCATTAATAACTCTGATTGTTTTTCATAATAATGTCTACCTAAAAGTCAAAAATTTGATAAAGCATTCTCCCTACATAACCAGTTTCTCTAAAAAGGCAACTCAGTGACAAAATCGATTGAATTTGAAATATTAAGAACTAGAGTAATATGACATCAAAAATAGCTTCTAAGCTCGTACTATTCTGTGGTCTTGTTACGCTGGTGTTGACACTCTCCACATACAAAAATACCTCTATCACTACTTTCTATGTCGATGCAAATTCAGGCAATGATTTATTAGGAAATGGCTCGATTGCAAGACCTTGGAAAACGCTTCAGAAAGCTGCCGAATCGATGGGGACAGATGATACGTGCGTTATTAGGCAGGGCGTGTATAGAGAAACGGTCATACCGAAAGACGGACAAACCTTTGTGGCTGCACCTGGCGAGAAGGTTGTAGTAACAGGTACAGATCTTGTCAGCAATTGGTTTCGTCATTCAGATAATGTTTTCCGTACTTCACTGCCTAAAAAGGTGTATGCCGTATTTGTTCAAGGCAACTATCTTTCTCTTGCCAGATACCCCAATGTAGGCAACGATTACCTCGATTCGAGAACATGGGGCGCTACACAAGTCAATAACAATGGTAAAGGAAGGGCAAACGTCCAGTTTCTAAATGGCATGAACGTATTTAGCAACTTTTGGAATGGAGGTTACTTCTTCGGACTCAATGGAGATAACTTTTATGCCCCCAACATAGGTAAGATCGTTTCTTCTAGTGGCAACAAACTCGCTCTGACAGAAATTACCGAGACGATTTCTAACCCTGCGTGGCATGAATTTGAGGGCAGCGGTAGAGGCTTTATCATCAACCACTTAAATGCACTTGATGCCCCAGGTGAATGGTATTGGGGAAATTCAACCCTCTACATCTATCCACCAAATAAAGAGATGCTGACATCAAAGCTGGTTGAAGCTCAAGTAAGACTGTGGGGATTCGATCTGAGTCAGCGCAAAAATGTGACAATTAAAGGCATCGTCTTTCGAGGTGCTTCCGTGCGGATGGAGAATGCAGTCAACTGTACGATCGATCGCTCGATCTTTCGCTACCATTCTCCCTTTCAAGCCAATTACAACGGTCACAGCTATGTAGCATTTCCAGGAATTTCTGTATCTGGTTCCGATAATACTGTTAAGAATTCGTATATCGGACATGGATGGGGTGCGGGAATCTCAATATCAGGCGATCGCACAACCATTGAGAATAATTTTGTCGAGGACTTAGCTTGGAGTAGCCAGGGCGCTCCCATTGTTGTCAATGGCAATGACAATAAGATCTTCAGAAATACAATACGAAAGAGTTCTGGCACGGGAATTCACGCTGGAAGCATACGTCGTCCCCAGATAATGTATAACTCCATCTCCGACACAGGGCGGCTACTGCTTGACAGCGGACAAACGGGAATTTATATTTGCAATTTCTGCGATCGCCCGACAGATAAGAGAACTCTTGAGGGTGGTGTCATTGCATACAATTACATTGGCTTAGTCAACACTTCTTTTGTTGACAATGGAAAAGGTATGGCAATTTATCTAGATGATGGAACGCATGGTGCATACATTCATCACAATGTTACTAATACTGGTGGGCGAATTAATTGGGCAATTTTCATTCACTATAACGGTCACACTATCAAGGACGTTTTTGTAGATAACAATACCCTCTGGGGTTATGACGATAAGGCTGTCTTTTTCGCTGGAAACTGGAATGGTAAGGGTGGTGGCACGAAGAATAGTCGGATATCGAACAATAGTGCACAGTTGCCAGGCGCGACGTATTACGACAAGAGTGGTGGCGCTGCAATCTCGAATAATCGGGAAGGGGTTGTATCTTCGGAATTTGTAAATCCGAGAACAGGGGACTTTCGCCTGCGCAGTCATTCTCCTTCGATCGACGCTGCGGTTCCCTTGTTAGGCATAAACATGCCTATACCTGATGGAAAGCCAGATGTGGGGGCATATGAATATGGTGCTGTTGGCTTATTTGCAGGTTCCTCTATTCAAGGCGATCCACAAGATACCTTTCTAGAAAGATGACTCTCCATACATAGCTACTCTCACCTGCATACGATTGCTTTCCGTAAAATGTCTCGGCGACTCGGCGATCGCAGTCAAAACCGATCTCGAATTGCCGAGAGCAATTCGTTTAAGTCTACAGGTTTAGTAAAATAACCATCAGCTCCTTGTTGTAAAGCACGGCGACGAGTTGCCATGTCTGCCTCAAATGAAAGAAACCAAAACGGTATACTAGCTGTAGATGGTTCGCTACGCAATATTCTTAAAACTTCGTATCCACTTAGCCTTGGTAGATTGAGTTCGCAAATAATTAAGTCTGGCTGTTGTTCTCTAGCTATTTGTAAACCTGAACGAGCATTATTTGCCATCAAAACTTGGAACTTGTTAAAGGTAAGAAAATCATACATTAGTAGTAGAGAATATTCATCATAATCGATTACTAAAATCTCCATTACAGCTCTTTTGAATATGAGATAACAAGGACAGACAGCAAATCATATAAATGCGTTACAAAAGCTGTTGTGGAAAACTTGCTGCTAATCAAGATGAATTTTGCTTTCCTAAACTAGCGCGGCGGAGCTTTACCTGACGAGCTATATCAGATAGCAAGGAGGTAGTTAAAAGAGCAAAAGCAAAATTAATAAGGTATAAATGTGTAAATTTTACACATTTGGACTGTTGGCTGACCTGAATGAATTTAGGTGAAGTAGAAACTATCTAGTTAAATTCATCTCTGAGCCACTTTTAAAAAGACTAGTGTTCTCGCTGTTATTTAACTATTCTCAACGTCTACCCAATATAAATAAATATATTCGCAGGTAAAATACAGTAGAAATCGTTCTCTGGCTTGCAAGAATTAAGAAACATGCAGATTGTTGAAATCATCGCAAAGCGGCAATATTATTTATGTTTAACAGACGGTTTTTCATACGGATATAACACTAGTTTTAAATATGCGGATTCTATGAATTGCTGTCCAGGGGGAAAAGTTCAGGGATATTATAGTAATTGGTAATTAGTATTGCCAAGACATTGTTAAACTGTTAGAATATGAGATATTAAATATATTTTTAATATTCGCAACAGTTTTGATATCGCTTGAAGCAATTTAAAAAATTCAGTTATTACTCAACAAAAAACGGTTTTTTTAAGCAAGTATATAGAGCTGTTGACACCAAGAAAAAGTTTAGAACTCGTAAGAAAGCTTGATATCTAGTCTGTTAGAGAAGACACTCAGAGTGCACTGTAACAGGCAGAGAGAATAGGATCGGGATCTACGTGCTTAGTTCGAGGGAACGCACTCTACTGGAAATAGATAACAACATGTATTTAAATTGTGCGGCGAACGCTACTCGGAATTGACGAGGGTTTCACAACAAAACATGTTGCCAAGTTTGAAAATAGCAAAGCAGTAATCGCGGAAAGATTAGCGCAACAGATGATAAATCAATACCGCTTTTGAGCAACAGTTTTCATGGCGTTTATCGATACCTCACTATGCAAAATTCCGAATTCAACTTGGATGTAAAAGTTTTAGATAGCTATTCTAGTCCCTCGCTTCTGAAGCACGGTCAAATAGAGAATATAAGTCCCAACTATGAAGTTAAACTTCGGCAGGGACAGCTTTTAGTGAAGCTTGCTTCTAGTCAAGGTCGCAGTAGTCTACTTTCATCTCGGAATCGACAGTTTTTGACTGAGTGGCTGCAATATTGTCCCGCACGTTTAGTTCGCATAGATCCAGCTTTAGGTGCGATCGCGATCCAACTTTGGGCAGATGTCTGCAAGCAAACAGAGAAGGTGACTTTTTTACGAATTCCTCCCGCACAGGGACTTCGCAAACATCAACATCGATTTAGCTGGTGGGTCAAACGAATAATCGATCGCGTTATTGCTATTGTATTATTACTAACTCTTAGCCCAGTCTTTTTAGGGCTTTCCCTACTCATTTATTTTGACTCACCAGGGCGAATTTTTTCCTATCAATGGTGTGTTGGAGAAAGGGGCAAGCTGTTTCAGATGATTACATTCCGTACAACGGCTCCAAATTTGAAAACGCCACACCATCAAAACACAGGCGATCGGCAAGATCCTGATAAGTGGAATGATTTGCATGTTACAAAACTAGGTTATAGGATGCGTAAATATAGCTTGAATAAGCTGCCACAACTACTAAATGTGGTACGAGGCGACATGAGCTTTGTAGGTTCATCAGCTTACAGTTTAAATGATGCTATAAGACTTGCTCCTGATAGCCAGAGGCAACTGAATGCACTGCCAGGAATAATCGCTCTTTCCCATCTGAATTTTAGCTTGTGGGCGAAAAATAAGGAGTAAAAGATAGTGGCAGGGAATTGGCTGAGAAGCTATTTGGTATGTTGTTACTCCTTCAAACGAATTGAGTATTATCTAGCAAAGCGAATTGCCCGAGCTAAAGCAATAGATTCCGGTTAAGAATGAAAAAATCTTGAAGAGTCTCTAACTTCCTGAAAAAAGGATAAGAATTTAGTCTTAACCAAAAAGTGTTGCAACCTAAAGATGTAGAACAGAAAATTTATATTTTTGAGGAAGGTACATTAGGGATGAAACCCTTACAAGTAGCTGCTCTAAAACAGTTTCTGGCGAACAACCATTTTGTCTACAGCGAGTATAATGAGGATGCAGGTGCAGTTGTTTATACCGTTACTATTGATGTTTGGACAATGACGGTAGCTTATGGCGATGAATGTTATTACTGCCTATATAATAATTTCACTGAAGAGTCATTTTGCGAAGAGTTCGATAATGTGTCCCTAGTTATGCGCGTCTACGACATGCTAAGTTTTTTGAAAGAAAATTTTCGACTTATACCTAGATAAGTGATTTTTACTTATAAAACCTAATGAACACTCTAGTTCTCAGTACTTTCGATCTTAATGGTGGAGCTGCTCGCGCTGCTTATCGCTTGCATTTAGGTTTGCAAAGTGGTGGATTAAACTCTAAAATGATGGTGCAGTATAAGTCTAGTAATGATAAAACAGTTCTCGAACCTTCAAATAAGTTTGGGAAGTGGGTTAACAGATTGAGACCGAATCTCGATGGGCTGCCATTGCAATTTTACCCCAAGCGCAACTGCAACATTTTTTCTTGTCAATGGCTTCCAAACTTGCTCGAATCAAAATTAAAGCACCTTTGCCTTGACGTAATTAATCTTCATTGGAATTGTGGTGGCTATTTAAGTATTGAGAGCTTTGCTAAATTCAAAATACCTTTAGTCTGGACTATCCACGATATGTGGGCATTTACAGGGGGTTGTCATTACAGTCAAGGCTGCGATCGCTATACGGGTTCTTGTGGCTCTTGCTTCCAACTTCACAGTAATAATCCGCACGATCTCTCTCATTGGATATGGCAACGTAAAGCAAAAGCATGGAAAGAATTAGACTTAACTATTGTTGCTCCCAGTATTTGGTTAGCTCAATGTGCTAAATCAAGCTCTTTGTTTAAAGATCTGCGAATAGAGGTAATTCCTAATAGCTTAGATACTCAAAAGTACAAACCAATAGAGCGAGCCATAGCACGAGAAATACTCAATCTGCCACAAGATAAGCAACTTATTCTCTTTGGTGCAGTAGAATCGACTAGCGAACCTAGAAAGGGTTTTCATCTACTTCAAGCTGCTCTACAAAAACTGAGTCAATCTGGATGGCAAGATACAGTAGAGCTAGTTGTTTTTGGTTCTTCTCAACCTGAACATTCAGTTGACTTGGGGTTCAAGTCTCACTATTTAGGAAATTTTAGTGACGATCTTTCACTGGCATTAATTTATGCAGCAGCAGATGTTTTTGTGGCTCCATCAATTCAAGACAACTTACCAAATACTATAATGGAAGCAATTGCTTGTGGTACGCCATGCGTAGCTTTTAATATTGGTGGTATGCCCGATCTGATCGATCATCAAAAAAATGGTTACTTAGCTCAAAAATTGGAAGTCGAAAGTTTGGCTCGGGGTATTTCTTGGGTACTGGAAGATCGCGATCGCTACCAAAGTTTACGCCAATCTGCTCGTACAAAAGCAGAACAAGAGTTTTCTTTAGAAATACAAGCACGTCGCTACATAGAACTTTTTGCAAAAGTTATTGATGAAAAGCTTCGCGATCGAATTACGATTGGATAAGGCTTAAATATAAACATAAATAGTTAAATATTGTTATACGAACATTTTGATTGAATGAATTATTGATAACTGATGACTGAAGTATCGTGCTTTCCAATGTTTGTAAATTTTAATCGTATTTTTTGTGAAGAAAAATCTATGCATAGGAGCCATGAAAGATTAGGTTTAACGATGATGAGATGGTTGCAATTCAAAAATGAAGGCTATAAAACTTGACATGAATTAGAATTTTAAGTCTAGTACTACTTTTAGAACTACCAAGGAAAACTAATTGGTATAGTTCGCTCAAGAAACGATCGAGGTAGATAGAGAAATAGTTTGAAACTTAAATGAGAAAGCACGTGGATCTTAAATTACCTACTCCGATTTCTACAATTTTGATGAGAACCAGCTTATGGCGAAATAACTCCTTTGTCTTACGAGAATTTAAGCACTTTCGTAAAATTGCTATATCAGCAATAATCTTTTCGTTATTTGCAGCAGTCTTTGAAGGAATTACAATTGGTTTTATAACGCTTTTTCTGCAAACGTTTACTACTCCCGATGCTTCATCAATCAAAATAGGAGTTGATTGGTTTGATGTTTGGGTTTTAGGTATAAACACATCAGCTTCTAGCCGTCTTTATCGAGTAGCTATCCTAATTTTTCTCACGGTTTGGCTACGTTTTAGCTTTGTTTATTTAGGTAATTTTACGACTACGCTTGCCGAACTAAATCTATCAAACTGTATACGTCAACGGATTTTCGATCAGTTCCAGAAGTTAAGTTTAAGTTTTTTTCTGAAAAAGCGTGCAGGGGAGTTAATTAATAACATTTACGGCGAAGCTAACCAGCTTAGATTAGCTGTTGGTGTAACTTCTATCGTAATTTCTAGGAGTTTTACCTTATTAGTGTATACAATATCGATGTTTTGGCTGTCTTGGCAACTGACAGTTATTTCGATTCTCATGTTTGTGCTGCTAGCAATAGGTTTATCTACACTAGTAAAACGGGTAAGAGAAGCTAGTTTTGAGGCTGTAACATCTACTCATAACTTTATGTCAATGGTAATGGAATACATTACCGGCATCCGTACTGTTCAAGTATTTGCAGCTTACGATTTTGAGTTTCAGCGGTTTAACAAAGTTACTACGGAATTGATGCGTACTCATGCTAAATCCGCAGCTGCCGCCGCACTAGTACAACCAATTACCGAAGCTGTAGCTAGTACTATTCTTCTAGTTATGTTAATTGCAGCAGTTGCAGTATTTGTGGCAAGTGGTAGGCTAGAAATAGCCTCATTACTAGCATTTTTATTTGTTTTATTGCGAACTGCACCAGTGGTAGCACAGATCAATGCAGCTTGGGCGCATGTTAATAGCTTTCAAGGCTCATTAAATAGTATTAAGCAGCTCTTGAAAACCGATGATAAACCTTATTTGCAAAATGGTACAGTTCAGTTTTCAGGATTAAAGCAATGCATTGAGTTTGTTGCTGTAGATTTTGCCTATAATCCTCATCAACTAGTGCTACAAGATATCACATTAACAATGAAGCGAGGACAAATGACAGCATTAGTTGGTGCTTCTGGTGCTGGCAAGTCCACCATAGCAGATCTTCTTCCCCGTTTTTACGATCCTACAAGAGGAAAAATTCTGCTTGATGGAGTCGATTTACAAGATTTCGACATCAATACATTGCGGCGTAAGATAGCTATGGTAAGTCAAGATACGTTTATTTTTAATACTTCTGTCCGTAACAATATTGCTTACGCTATGGAAGATGTTGATGAAGCTGCGATTCAAAAAGCGGCTCAACTTGCTAATGCACTGGAGTTTATCCAAAATCTACCTAAAGGTTTCGATACACAATTAGGAGATCGAGGAGTTAGGCTATCTGGAGGTCAACGGCAGCGAATTGCAATTGCTCGTGCCTTGCTGCGCAACCCAGAAATTCTGATCTTGGATGAAGCGACGAGCGCGCTAGACTCCGAAGCTGAGCGATTAATTCAGGAATCTATAGAACAACTTGCTGTAGGTCGAACAGTAATTGCGATCGCTCATCGACTCTCTACAATTGTCCGTGCTGATAAGGTGGTCGTGTTAGAGCAGGGACGAATTGTAGAGCAGGGAACATATAAAGAGTTATTAGAACGACGCGGTAAGCTTTGGAAGTATCACCAGATGCAACATCAGACGAATTGAACTCATACAGTTAAACTCATATAGAATCAAATCTAGTGTTTGAGCAAGTAGAGTAGTAAGGCTATTTTTATTAAATAATCGAGCAATAAAAAATTGAGTTTTGACTCAAAAAGAATAGGGAACAGCTTCTGAGAGAAAGCAACTACACTTGACTGAACAAAGGAGCATAGCTGATGTCTAGTAGACGTGATGTAACATTTATCATTGTTTCCTACAATTCAGATAAAACATTGGAATCATCGATCAAGTCCTGTCTTGCATCTGTTCAAAAATACTATGCAAACACAGGGGCGGTTGTAGTTTACGACAATGCTTCTTCCGATAATTGTCCTCAAATTATTGATAAATTTGCTAACAAGTATCCATCTATTTTTACAGGTATTAAAAGCAATGAAAATGTAGGTTTTGGGAGGGCTAACAATAAAGCCGTTCAACTTTCTCCTAGTAAAACATACTTTTTAATCAATCCTGATGTTGTATTTGAACCCGAGATCGTTAATACCTTAACTGCGACATTAAATTCAGCAAATGATATTGCAATCGTCTGTCCTAAACTTCTCTATCTAGATAAATCGATTCAGCCTTCGATCCGAAAATTCCCTTCCTTTACTTATTTTTTACTAAGAAATTTACTAGGTGAAAGATTACAGCAGCGTTTTTATCCATTCAAGTACTACTATGATATAGCACCAACTTTAGACAGCGCCGTTGAGGTTAACTGGGCTATTGGTGCTTTTATGGTTGTTTCACAAGATTATGTAGATAGATATGGTTTATTTGATGAAAGGTTTTTTCTGTACTTTGAAGATGTGAGTTTGTGTGTAGATGCATGGCTCAATGGGTTTAGGGTAATCTTTCAACCTCAAGTTTACGCGCTACACATGTACCAGCGTGTAAGTACGAGTTCAAAATTCAATTACATGAAGTTACTACACACAGTGTCAGCACTGCGATTCTTTGCAAAGTACAGACCATATAAGAAGAGGTGGCAATTACTAACTCATTTACTTGAGTTAAATTTGAGTTTGAAGACTCCTTTTAGATTTCTACTACTAACAAGACGTTGGATTTAACTCAAGAAATCAAAAGTATGAAATTGAGCGACACAGGGAGCAGGGAGCAGCAATCTACAAAAAAAACTTGAATTGGGGGATACAAACCCCCTAAATAACAAATAATTATGTCAAGATTACGAACATAAGAGACAGTTGGGAGTCCGCGCTTTCAATCCTATGCTTTCAAGCATAGGTTCTCTGCTCCTTTTGAAATCCCACAATCCCGTATCTCCTTTGTAGAGGCATTATGAACAATCTCTTTAAATCTGAAAGACACGGATGCAGTGAAGAAACAATACGAACTGTATTGGTAACAGGTGGAGCTGGTTTTATTGGTGCAAATTTCATCCTTCAAGCTAGAGGAGCGCAATGGTATAACGTAGTTAATCTAGATAAGCTGACCTATGCCAGTAATTTACAAAATTTGACAGCTTTAGAAAACGAGCCTGGATACTGTTTTATCAGAGGTGATATTGGCGATCCCCAGTTGGTAAGTCATTTATTACAGCAATATCAACCTGATGCAGTCATTAACTTTGCTGCCGAAAGCCATGTCGATCGCTCAATTTTAAATCCCTTAACTTTTGCTCTCACTAATGTAACGGGTACGCTTCAGCTACTGGAAGCTTGCAGAGCCTATTGGCAAAAATTACCACTCCACAAACAGGAGAGATTTCGCTTTTTGCAAGTGTCTACTGATGAAGTTTATGGCTCTTTGAGCATAACAGACTCACCTTTTTGCGAAGACAATCCTTACGCACCTAATAGTCCCTACGCAGCATCTAAAGCGGGAGCCGATCATTTCGTGCGGGCATACTACCATACGTATGGTTTACCTACCCTAATCACAAATTGCTCGAATAATTACGGTCCTCGTCAGTTTCCAGAGAAGCTGATTCCTTTAACGATTCTCAATGCTATGGAAGGACAGCTTTTGCCGATATACGGTGACGGGCAGAACATTAGAGACTGGCTGTACGTATCAGATCACTGTGAAGCCCTTCATCTCGTTCTACAACAGGGAAAAGTAGGTGAAACCTACTGTATTGGGGGTCAGAACGAACAAACAAACTTAATGGTTGTGGAAAAAATTTGTACGATTTTGGACGAATTGTTACCTAGCAAACCTAATTTTTCTCATTCTTCCTTAATTACTTTTGTTAAAGATCGACCAGGACACGATCGCCGATATGCGATCGACTGTACTAAAATGAATCGAGAGTTAGGCTGGAAACCAACCGAGAGTTTTGACACTGGTTTACTAAAAACAGTGCAGTGGTATATTAATCATCCTCAGTGGGTAGAGCAGATCCGCACAGGAGCTTATCAAAGCTGGATCGAGCAAAATTACACTGATAGAACAGTTAACTACTTATCTGTGTAGCGATCGCAACACAAACGTAAGCCAACCGAACTTTTCTGTATCGACAAGTTTCAATTGCCCGTCCATAATCAAAACAATACGTTATTTCTATAGCAGGGAGCAGAGAGCAGGGAGTAGGGAGCAGATAAAAAAGACTTGGCTGATATTGCTTATAGACTAGTTGAAATGTCTTAATCTCTCCGATCGTTGCTGTAAGTGGAACTGTAGCTAAAAATAACTGTACTGCTTGTATACATACTCGTAGATTTGAAACGATCGAGTAGTGACAAGATGAAAATACTGGACTTGCATAAATTGGACTTGTATAAACATGGAGGCGTGCAATTTGAGCAGATATTTGTTCACATCAGAGTCTGTAACAGAGGGGCATCCTGACAAAATTTGCGATCAGATTTCGGATGCAATTCTGGATGCTCACTTAAGCCAAGATCCCACGAGTCGCGTGGCAGCAGAGGTAGTCGTCAATACTGGCTTAGTACTAGTAACAGGTGAAATCTCCTCGAAAGCAAAAGTGGATTACGTCAAACTAGTCCGACAAAAAATTGCTGAGATTGGCTACACTGATGCAAATAATGGCTTTTCTGCAAATAGCTGTTCGATCTTAGTTGCTCTAGACGAACAGTCACCAGACATCGCTCAAGGTGTCAACAAAGCACAGGAGTACGAACAAGGCGATAACGAAGATGATTGGAGTGCTATTGGCGCTGGCGATCAAGGAATTATGTTTGGCTATGCTTGCAAAGAAACTCCTGAATTAATGCCACTGCCGATTAGTCTAGCTCATCGCCTTGCACGGCAGTTAGCCAAGGTGCGAAAAATGGGCAAGCTTTCGTACTTGCGCCCTGATGGTAAAACTCAAGTCACAGTTGTTTACGAGAACGGTCGTCCTGTAGGCATAGATACGATTTTAATTTCTACTCAACATTCAGAAGCAACAACCTTAGGCGAGATTTATCAAGGGTTGCTACTAGAAGTCGTCGAACCTGTATTTGCCGATCTCGATATTCAGATCGATAATTCCACTCGTTTTTTAGTCAATCCTACAGGCAAGTTTGTCATTGGTGGACCCCAGGGAGATTCTGGACTCACTGGACGCAAAATTATTGTCGATACTTACGGCGGCTACTCGCGGCACGGTGGTGGTGCTTTTTCGGGTAAAGATCCTACTAAAGTGGATCGGTCGGCAAGTTATGCTTGTCGTTATGTAGCCAAAAATATTGTCGCTGCTGGCTTAGCCGATAAATGTGAAGTACAGCTCAGCTATGCGATTGGCATGAGCAAACCAGTGAGTATTTTAATTGATACCTTTGGAACGGGCAAACTACCTGAAGAAGATTTGCTCAATTTGGTCAATCAAAACTTCGATCTACGACCTGCTGGTTTAATTCATACCTTCAACATGCAAGGTTTACCTCAAGAACGCAACGGTCGTTTCTATCAAGATGTAGCTGCCTACGGTCACTTTGGTCGAATGGATTTGGATTTACCCTGGGAACGCTTGGACAAAGTTCCACAATTGCAGGAAGCTATTACAGTTCAGATGTCAGCATGACCGAGCAATATATCAAATCCGATCGCGTCAGTCGCAGCAGCTTCCATGCAGCAGTTAAATCGGGGGAGTTTTTAATCACTGCTGAGGTCACTCCTCCAAAAGGAAGCGATCCGACTCGCATGATAGAAGTGGCATCAGCTCTGAGAAATTGGGTTCACGCAGTTAATGTTACAGATGGTAGCCGCGCAGTTTTAAGAATGAGTCCTTTAGCTGCCGCAACGATTCTGTTGCAGCACGGAATTGAGCCAATCTGTCAGATGACGTGCCGCGATCGCAATCAAATTGCGATTCAAGCCGATCTGATGGGAGCTAATGCTCTTGGCATTAACAATATCTTGGCTCTTACAGGCGATCCGGTAAAAGCAGGAGATCATACCCAAGCTCGAAGCGTGTTCGATCTAGAAGCTGTAAGGCTCTTACAAACTATTACGAAACTCAATCAAGGATTTGATTATAACGGAAAAGGTTTGTGTGACGGAGCAACAGAGATCTTTCCAGGAGCAGCAGTCGATCCACAACTTGCTAGTTGGTCGGGATTGCAAAGACGTTTTGAGCGTAAGGTTGCAGCAGGAGCGCAATTTTTTCAAAGCCAAATGATTGTTGACTTTAGCCGCTTAGAGAAGTTTATGAGTCAAATTGCGGCTAAATTTAACAAACCAATTTTAGCTGGAATTTTTTTACTGAAATCTGCAAAAAATGCTCAATTCATTAATCAATACGTTCCAGGCGTGAATATTCCCCAAGCAATAATTGCTCGGTTGGAACAAGCTACCGATCCATTACATGAAGGTATAGTCATTGCAGCAGAACAAGTGCGATTAGCTCGTCAGCTATGCCAAGGCGTTCATATAATGGCGGTTAAACGAGAAGATTTAATTCCTCAGATTCTTGAAATAGCTGAAGTTTCACCTCAGAGTAAAACTGTGTTGAATGTAGCAAATACTACTCGAATAGCATTATTAGAGCCAACACTACGTTTACATAGCCCCAATATAAGCGATCGCACAAGGTTATGAATGCTTCACCTACAACATTAATTCCCTCCACAACTTCGGTAGAGACAGAGGAAATATCTGCTTGCCCTAACTGTAGGAGCAACCAACTAAATATTTGGTGTAGAGCTTACGATAGACTGCACAAAAGTAGTCAGCAAGAATTTATATATTCTAGATGTAAAGAGTGTAATTTAGTCTTTTTATCAGTCAGACCAGTAGAGACAGAAGTTTATAAGTTTTACCCTGAAAATTATGCTCCATATCAAGGAACGCCAAATCAGCAGTTCCAGCAAATAACAAATTTATCAAACGAGCGATCGCTTAGCGATCGGCAAAAATATCACTATGTTCGTAAACTTCTCAAAACCTCATTTAATACTGCTAAAGCTAGTTTAAAATCTCTACCTTTTAAAAAATTTACAATAGAAATTCAAGAATTTTATCAACCCATAGGAGAAGCTGCAAAACTACTTGACTTTGGTTGTGGTTCAGCTCAATTTCTGAATGAAGCTCGCAAGCAAGGGTGGAATACTCTTGGTATGGATTTTTCAGAACAAGCTGTAGAACAAGCTAGCCGAAATGGACATACAGTCTTCCTGGTATCCCCAACAGTATGGAACGAAATAGAGGATGAATCCTTGGATTTTGTGAGAATGAATCACGTCCTAGAGCATCTTTATCATCCAAAACAAGTCTTAACTGCGATTAGACAAAAGATGAAGCCAGGAGCAGTATTACATATTGCAGTGCCAAATCCACATGGAATTTCATCTCAAGTTTTTCGTTCCCAATGGTGGGGATTAGAATGTCCAAGGCATATAATGCTCTACTCTCCTCCAGTCCTAAAAGATTTTCTCATTCAACTCGGTTTTTCTAATTTTAAGGTTTTTCATGAATCGATTACGAAAGACTTTGCTAGAAGCTTAGGTTATTTTTTATACGATCGCGGTCGCATATCTGCTAACGAAGTTGAAACTATGATGCAACACAAGTTTCTATCTGCTCAACTCTACCTTCCTATGAAAATTGCAGCAATCTGTAAAGCGGCTGATAGATTTCACATCTTTGCAAAAAAGTAATCGCACTACTTTATGCTTTCACCTACAATCGCTTGGAAACCAGTCGGACATATTAATACACCTAGTTCAAGACTTCGATGCTTTTTACCATGCCAGTATTTAAGAAATAGAGGTTGGTCTTGCGAACTATTTAGCTCTAAAAACATCGATCGCTATCAGTTAGTTGTGTTTCAAAAAACATATGATGAAGAAAATATAGGACTTGCAAAATCCTTAAAAAGTAAAGGTATAAAAACCGTATTTGACTTATGTGATAACTTGTTTGTTTATCCTGATACAGTAGATAGACAAAGAGAAAAGTTACTTCAAAGCATGATCGATACTGTAGATGCAGTATCGGTTTCAACTCCAGAAGTTGAAAAGTTAATCCATAGTAAAAACACGCAAGTTATTGATGATGCTATTGATGAACCTCAAATAAATTCTCTGATTAATTTTTGTTTTAAACGCAAGAATTATTTTAAAAATTCTACTGAGCAGCAATTTAAAGTAGTTTGGTATGGTAGTGCAGGATTAGAAAATCCTCCCTACGGCATAGTCGATCTACCTAGCGTGTTACCATTTCTAGATAAGTTACATTCTACATTACCAGTAAGCTTAACTGTAATCAGTAGCTCTGAAACTCTTTTTAAGAAATATGTGAATGGAGTTTCATTTCCCGTAAAATATTATAACTGGAAAAAAGCTACATTCCAATATTTGTTCAAACAGCATGACGTATGTATTATTCCAATAAATATCAATCCTTTTACAATTTGTAAATCAAATAATCGACTAATTTTGTCTCTTTTGTTAGGGGTTCCTGTTATTGCAGACAAGATTCCTAGCTATGAAGAGTTTCGCGATTTTATTTTATTTTCTGATTGGCAAAATAGTTTATACACTTATGCCACAAATAAAGAGCTACGGCATCAACACATTGCTCAAGCACAAAAATACATTAATATGAAGTATAATAAAGATAGAGTTATATCACAATGGACTTCTTTGTTTCAAGCGCTTCTATAGTTTTTTGCTTTTAAAACAATAGATGAATTACAAAAAGCTGAAAAGTATAAATTTTTGATGCATCATATATACTCTTGTAAAAGATAAGTCATTTTTATAAAATCCATAAAATAAAATATAAATATTTTTTATTGTCGATTATCGTAAATTTATTAAGCGCTATATATTTTTCTCGAACTCAATTTATTCAAGCTCTAGTAAAGAGAGTTTATTATGACACAAGATGAGCGAGTAAGAGTTTTTGTTGGCTCTGGTGAAGCAAGTCTTTTGGAGCGTAAAACCTTAATTCATTCTCTTCGCAAAAGTACTCAACGTCCTCTAGATATTTATGTTTTTAATGGGACGCATAACTCAATTGAATTAAATGATGGAGAACCTTTTTTAGCTCCAATGTCTTTAAAGGTTAAATACAAAAACATAACTGAATTCAGTCTTTACCGTTATTTAATTCCCGAAGTTTGTAATTTTCAAGGTAAGGCAATCTATCTAGATTCGGATACTATTTGCCTGACAGATATCGGACAACTTTTTGACACCCTTGTATCGGACTATGATTTTCTAGCAAAAAAAGATGCTTATACTAGAACCGATCTCTGGGGACTCAGCGTTATGCTAATTAACTGCGATCAGTGCCGATTCGATCTTGAATTAATTCTGGATGAAATCGATCGCGGCTTTTATTCTATGGTAGATTTTACAGGTATGAGTCAGGCTTTTCTAGAGCGCCATTCCTACAGAATTGCTGCACTCGATCCTCAGTGGAATGTTTTTGACTTTTGGGATCGACGCACTCATCTGATCCACTATACAAATCTTCACACTCAACCGTGGAAATATCAGAATCATCCTTACGGTGAGTTATGGTTTGACTATTTTAAAGAAGCTCTGGAATCTGGCTACATTACTGTAGAGGATATCAAATTGAGTATAGATAGAGGCTATGTCAGACACAATTTATTAAAAGGTAACTTCTCAGCGGTAGGAAGTTCGGTAAATTTCCTCAAGAAAGCTTTTCACTTCATGAAGCCACTGCTTGCAGAAAATCGGAGACGACTTGGCGTTTTTAATCAGCCAGCTTAACTTGTCCTCTCTCAAAGTTGTACTCTCTCAAATCTCATATGGGCTTTTTATAGCCGCAGGTTAATAATGCAACAAATATTGAGTCAGCCTTACCTCAAACAAGTTACCGATCTCCTGAAATTAGAAGCGGAGGCGATCGCGCGTGTGGCGCATCGGCTTCAGTCGGAACAGGTCGAACAAGCAGTACAGCTATTGGCTAATTGTCAAGGCAAAGTCGTGGCGATCGGTGTTGGCAAGTCAGGAATTGTGGCACGAAAAATTGCAGCTACTCTCACTAGCACGGGGATACTAGCAGTTTACTTGCACCCGTCTGATGCTCTGCATGGAGATATCGGAATTGTTTCTGCTGGGGATGTCGCTGTAATTCTCAGTAACAGTGGAGAAACAGATGAAATCTTAGGCATACTACCATATCTTAAATATCGACAGATCCCTTTCATTGCCTTGGTTGGCAATCTCAAGTCAACCCTCGCGCGTAGTGCCGATGTTGCATTGGATACATCTGTTGACAAAGAGGCTTGTCCCTTCAACTTAGCACCGACAACGAGTACTACAGTTTCCTTGGCACTTGGGGATGCATTGGCAATGACACTGATCCAAGTTAAGGGTTTCACTTCACAAGATTTTGCTTTCAATCATCCCGCAGGACGCTTAGGCAAACGTCTAACTTTAAGAGTTTGCGATCTGATGCATGGTGGTTCGGACAATCCCAAAGTTGTACCACAAGCATCTTGGTTTGAAGTACTGCGTGCGATTAGTGAAGGTGGTCTTGGCGCGGTGAACGTCGTTGATGATACAGGATATCTAGTCGGCATTATCACGGATGGAGACTTACGGCGTTGGTTGCAAAAGGTCAGCCTAACTAATATAGAAACCTTAAGCGCAGGCACGATGATGACAAGCAATCCAACGGTAGTTTTTCCCGATCTCCTTGCTTATGATGCACTGCAACTAATGGAAAATCGACCTCACCAGCTTTCCGTGTTGCCAGTGGTCGATCGAGAACAGCAATGCCTTGGTCTGCTGAGGCTACATGATATTGTGCGTAACGGTCTCTAAAAACTGCTTGATGTTTCGCTTCTGGGAATAGTTGAAATGAAAATTTTGGCAGTGATTCCAGCTCGTTACAACTCACAGCGCTTTCCTGGCAAACCCTTGGTAAAGATTGGCGATCGCCCTATGGTGCAATGGGTTTATGAAGCGGCAGTCAGTTGTCCTTCATTTAGTCAAGTTGTGGTAGCTACGGATAATGCAGATATAGCAGAGTGCGTGTGGAGTTTTGGGGGTGTTGTGGAGATGACTCGTACTGACCATGCTACAGGGACAGACCGAGTCGCGGAGGTAGCGGAACGTTATCCCGAGATGACTGCGATCGCTAACGTTCAGGGCGACCAACCGTTTGTCACTCCGCAAATGCTAACACAGCTAGTCAAACC
This sequence comes from Scytonema millei VB511283, assembly GCF_000817735.3. Classification (NCBI taxonomy): domain Bacteria; kingdom Bacillati; phylum Cyanobacteriota; class Cyanophyceae; order Nostocales; family Scytonemataceae; genus Scytonema; species Scytonema millei. Next base: position 99,905 of record NZ_JTJC03000004.1, read on the forward strand.
TTATTTGCGCGGTAACTCGCCAGACATGACCACTCTAGCTTGTCCTCTAGCAGAGAAAGACTACGGCGATCCTAACGCAGTTAAGGTACTATGCGATCGGCGCGATCGCGCTCTTTATTTCTCTCGTGCGCCAATTCCTTACTATCGCAACCATACACCAGCACCTGTCTTTCATCATTTGGGACTCTATGCTTTCAGGCGTGATTTTTTAGCAAAGTATAGCAAGTTAGCGCCTACACCACTAGAAGATTGTGAAGGGTTAGAGCAACTACGTGTTTTAGAGCATGGTTATCAAATAACTGTCTGCCACACTCAAACATCTACAACTGAAATCAATACGCCAGAGGATCTGTTACAGGTTCAGGTATTGCTAGCTAAAAAAGCCATTCCAGTTCAGACTGATGCAATCAAAGCCAGAATTTTAGAGGCTGAATAAATGAGTTCTAGTAAAACAATTAAAGTTCTGACACTGTCAAAGTACTATCCTCGTGACAATGGTTTTATCCCTGAGAACCAAAGCAACATTTATGCTTGCATGGACCCGCCTGTTGAAGCTGTTGAAGCAGGGAAGGCGATCGCTTTACCTCATGGTAAGTTTAAGATCGATCTCATTCTAAAACAGTTGCCTTCTGGGTGGTGTCCCGATCTAGTTTCCATCAGTTCGACTTTAATGCTGGTACAGAATCCACCGATCCCTGTGGGAATTCCCAGCTTAACGTGTCCATCAGTGATGAAGCTAATTGACAGCCATCATATGCCTCGCCCAATTCAAAACTTGATTGAGTATGCTAAGTTGGTGGGCTGTCAATATCATTGGACGGGCTATACTCGCCATCACATTCATTTTTTTGTTGAAGCTGGTTTACCGAATGTATTTTGGATGCCAGGAGCGATCTCAATTCCTCCCTACGTACCAGAACCAGTAACAGACAAAACTTACGATGTAATCTTTCGAGGTGCTGTCGATAGTAACCACTATCATCGTCGTGAGTTCTTAAAGTTTTTACAGGAAGCCGAAATAAATGTAGATTTTAGTGGAAGTCCTTATGCAGAATGTTTGGATATATACGTTCAGTCCAAAATCGTGCTGAATTGTAGCTTAAATGGAGATCTGAATCGACGGGTTTATGAAATACTTATGGTAGGAGGTTTTTTACTAACCGATCGCCTCGCTCTACAGTCTGGTCTTCCTTTGCTGTTTCAAGAAGGAGTACATTTAGAGTGTTACGGCTCTAAGCAAGAACTACTCGATAAGATAAAATACTACCTCAACCATCCCGATGCAGCAGCAGAAATTGCTCGAAAAGGGCATGAATTATTCATGGCAAAATATCATCCTGAAATTCTTGTCGATCGGTTTAATCAGATCGTTTTCAATGGAGAAAATATTCCACCAATTTTCTCGGCTCAAGATGATGTCAGAGTCACTAGTATCGCGAGTAGAAATATTAATGAAACCGCTTTTTATTCAAGATTAAAAATTTACGAGCTGCTACAGGAACTCCACAGATTAAATTTTGAAATCGATCTGCTTTATTATCAAAGTAAAAATGAACTGTTGGTTGCAGATTTATCCGACTTACCCAAATTTCAGATTACATTGGTCAATTCACCAGAAGAGCTTGCTAATACCACAAAAGACTTTGAAGTAATAATAATAGATCTACCTAAAGAAGTATCACATATAGAGCCTTTGATCGAGCAGCTCAATCCATGTATATTGGGCTGTAGTTTATTTCTAGTTTTAGGTAATTCTTCGAGTGCAAAACAAAAGAAATTGAATTTCTTGCTCAAATCCAAAGGATTAGTACCTACTCAATTCGTTGAAAGAGAAACTAGCACTTACCTGGCTTATCAACGGCAGTCTGAAGAGACTAAAACTTTATCCCGAACGAAAAAGCTGAATTTAGAGTTGTTTTGCTATTCTGATATAGAAGACTATAATAATCCTTTGAATAATAGATCCAGTAGTATAAAGCAAGTAGTTAAAAATTTAGTGCGTACAATTAGTTTGAGAAACTTTTAAATGAATTAACTACATATACGTACGCGATCGCTAATAAAATAAATATTAAACTAAGGCTAATGCAATGACTTCTTCAGACACAGAATCTATTGTAGTTGTATGTGCTGCTGATAACAATTATGTAATTCCTTTATCTGTGACATTCAAATCTATACTTGCAAATCTTAAAAATTCACAAAGAGTAAGTTGTTTTGTAATTGATGGTGGTATTGAAGCAGTTAACAAACAGAAAATCTTAAAGTCGCTGGACTCACAACAAATTATTATTGAATGGTTGCAGCCTACTGACGCTATTCTCAGTAAAGTGAAAGTTTCAGGTCATGTTACAGTTGCAACATACTATCGGTTACTTATTCCCGATCTATTACCGCAGCAAATCAAGAAGGTAATTTATTTAGACTGTGACTTAGTTGTCAACGAAGATTTACAAAAATTATGGACTATAGATATTGATAATAGCTATCTACTAGCAGTTCAAGATATGGGAATACGTGAAGTATCAAATCCTCGCGGTGGACTTCATAACTATAAAGAATTAGGAATTCCTCCTCATTCTAAGTATTTAAACGCTGGAGTGATGGTATTTAACTTGGAAAAGTGGCGAGCAGAAAATATCAGCACCCAAGCCATTGAGTATCTTGAGCAGAATAAAGAACATGTTTTAAACTGGGATCAAGACGGAGTAAATGCAGTTCTTGCAGGTAAATGGAGAGAACTCGATCCACGGTGGAATCAAACTCCTAGCGTGTATAAATATCGGTCGTGGAAAGACAGTCCTTTTACTGAAGAGATGTATAAATCTGTGATTCAACAGCCTTACATTGTTCATTTTGCAACCGCTATCAAGCCTTGGCATTACTACTGCGAACATCCAGCGAAAGATTTGTTCTTTCAGTATCTCGATCTAACATCTTGGTCGGGTTGGCGACCTAAAAAACCATTGAAATACATAATAAGGTTAGGCTTACGACGATTTAGAGAAAATATAAAATCTCTGCTCAAGAGCTTTGCATGGCATCTATCTCTTTCACGGTAATTAGAAACCTCTTGAGATTTGTCCAGGGGAACTACTATTCAAGTGAGTACATGGAGTTGTTGCCTGCGTTCAGATTCGATCGCTTGAGAAGTATTTTTAACGCTCGTATAAAAAACTGAACTTTTCCATATCGACAAACTTTTGCGATTAAATCAGCATATAGATATTGCATACGATTGATTGTTCATTTTTGGCGGTCTCTTTTAGTTTAAAAGCTAATTGTTATTTAGTCATTTTAAAACAAACATAAATATTAATTTCTTTAAGGTGTTACCTTTTGAAACGAAGAATGGATATCACCTAGAAAATTTGTCTAATCGCTATCTACAAAAAGAGAGCAGTTTATGGCTTGTACACAAATTACAGACACCCTTTCAATTGGTGATGGCTATCCATTAACTCTAATTGGTGGTCCTTGCGTTATTGAATCAGAATATTTTACTTTAAAAATGGCAGAAAAAATTCGCCAAATATGCGATCGCTTGGGTATTTCTTTTATATTTAAATCTTCTTTTGATAAAGCCAATCGTACGTCGTTAGACTCGTTTCGAGGTCATTCTCTAGAGGCAGGGCTAGAAATTTTGCAACTGGTCAAAGATAGAATCGGAGTGCCGACTTTGACGGACATTCACGAAAGTTATCAAGCGGCAACTGTAGCTGAGGTCGTTGACGTGTTGCAAATCCCGGCTTTTCTCTGCCGTCAGACAGACTTGTTACTTGCAGCAGCAGCTACGGGTCGAGCTATCAATGTCAAAAAAGGTCAGTTTCTCGCTCCTTGGGATATGAAACATGTCATTAGCAAACTCGAAACTGGTGGGACAAAGCGTATTCTATTGACTGAGCGAGGTACGAGCTTTGGTTACAATACCTTGGTGGTAGATTTTCGCTCTTTGCCCCAATTGCGGAGTTTTAATTATCCTGTTGTCTTCGATGCTACTCATAGCGTGCAATTACCGGGAGGACAAGGTAGCAAATCGGGGGGGCAAAGACAATTCGTTCCCTACTTAGCGAGGGCAGCAGCGGCTGTTGGTATCGATGCACTATTTATGGAAGTTCATGCAAACCCTGACTTAGCACCTAGTGATGGACCAAACATGATTCCTTTAGTAAACCTCGAACATATTCTCAAACAAATACTATGTGTACGTGCCGGTTTAGAAATTGCTAGCCAAGCTGAGTTCAATGCTTAAAATCACTGAGCCTGAGTTACAATCACGTCTATTGAAGATTAAGCTTCTAGCGCTAGATGTTGATGGCGTGTTGACAGATGGTGGTCTTTACTATACGGAGAGTGGAGAAGAACTGAAGAAGTTCAACATAAAGGATGGTCAAGGACTAAAAAAATTAAGGCAATCTGGCATAGAGGTAGCTATAATCTCAGCTAACTCTTCAAAATCAACGCTTCATCGTAGTCAAAAATTAGGAATTACTCATAGTTTTATCAATGTAGAAGATAAGTTGTCTGTACTAAAAGATTTGTGCGTACAGCTAAGCTTATCTCTATCCGAAGTTGCTTATGTTGGGGATGATGACAACGACCTGCTAGTATTACAAACGGTAGGGTGTCCTTTTACAGTTGCTGATGCCATGCCTGAAAATAAAGCTCGCGCTATATACGTTACTAGAAAGTCTGGTGGGCAAGGTGCAGTTAGAGAAATCTGCGACCTTTTGATAAACTCTCGTTTAAACTTCAAAAACCAGTTTATTTGCGCTTGAAGAAGATGGATACTCCAACAAAGCTAAAGCGACTTGTGGCTTGCCAGGGTAGCATTCAACTCATCACGGCTATATCAGCGCTGACTTGCCGAGAGAAAGAGCAACAAGATACGAACGTTGAATATGATAACTACTTAGTGATTTACGACCTTAGAACTCCTGAAAATCAGAGTAATACATTTGCTAATTTCATCAAAAAGATGGCAGAAGAAGTCTGTACTTGGCGGGAAATTGTGTATATCCAGCCCGAGCAAATGCAGGCACTCCAGGCAAAGCTAAATCTTGTGAGACTAAATCTTGCAAATATTCAGCAAGTTTTCTCTTTAGTTCACAAATTAACTGGTATTTCATCAGCAGATGAAATTTATCTAAGTAAAAACTACGATATCTGGGATCGACTTTTGCTAAATGTTTATGAATCGGCTAAAAAAATCTGCTACGGAGATAGTATTGGATTGTATCTTTCAGCTTCTTCTACTGTCCTTCAAGTTGAGCCGAGAAGTTTAACTTATAAATTAAAGCGATTATTAAAATCATTTATATTTACCAAGAATTCGCTCGACGAAATAAATTTTGATGTCGGTTATTTCACAATATCTCATTTTAATACTTTGAGCGAGCCTCCTCCTATGGAAGTGGTTACGGTAAACAAAGCAGTTACACTTAATATTTTCCAAAGATTAAGAGGAGTTGTCGGAAAGGTCGTAGACTCAGACTACATGAATAACCTACGTACAAAGCTTGCAAACAACTCTGTATCCATTTTGCTGACCTCAAATTTTTCTGAGGCAAGTAGAATGTCTGAGGAAAATGAAATTAATGCATATCAAAAGTTTCTTAAAATTCATAAACGAGAAGATAATACAGTCTTGATAATTAAGCCACATCCAAGAGATAGCGCACTTAAAATAGAAAAATTACAATATAGCCTAAATGGACTCTTTTCAGAAGTGATAGTAATTTCTGAGCTAAGTTGGTTTTTTCTCCCTTTTGAAATCTTTTTAATGGAAGTATTTTTGGATCGAAACTTAGTACCTCATTGTGATATAAAAATATTTGCATTTAGTTCTGCTTGTTTATCTTTAAAATTTCTTTTTAATCTTCCTTGCATTATCGGTTTTGGTAGTGATATTACACATCAATCATTTTATGAAGAACAAGTCAATAAAAGAATACAGCATGAATTAGAGCTTAATTTTTTACTTCAACAGATATAGGGCGATCGCCCCATGAAATTTAAGATTAGTCATGCAATCTATTGTATTCTTTAAGACTTCTTCTATCATTCTAAAACACTATGGAAATAAGCAAAAGAATTAACTCGACACAAGCAAGTGGTAGAAGCGAACAATTGAATTACTTTCGATACGCTTTAATTTTATACTGCTTGATAGTTCTATTTGTAATTCCATTTAGATCTTTTTTTCCACATGCCAAACTATTTTTACCAATAATTGCTTTTGTTTTAATTTTACAACTTATTGTTTATAAGACTAAAATAAAGCTTATAGACACTATAATTGTGTGTTTGATTTTAATAGCTTCTTCATTACCAGTGTCATCTTTAGTTTTGTTTAGATACACGCTACCTATATGCTTTATTCTTATTGGTTTTAATGATAATAAACCTACATTACTTAAAAGAAACTATCTTACTATATTATATTGGATTTGTTTGCCTTCAATTCTTTATCAACTAGTTGTATATAGAAACCAGTTTTTTGATGGTGTAGCGAGGATTACTTTAAGTGTTGGAGACCACAACATATCGGGATTATTTATGTTGTTATTCTTCTTCTTTTGCTACAAAAATAAATTTAGAATTGGTATAGTTTTATCGCTTCTTTGTATAGGTCTTTTCCTGAGTCGAAACTATTTTATTAGTATATGCGTCTTTTATTTGATTTTGTTGTTTGAAGTTCCATTCTCAAAAATAATCAGCAAAATTCACTTTGCTTATATTTTTATAGCTGTTAACTTTTTAGTAATCTTACTCAGCTATTATTGGATTACAAACGTAGAGACTTCCAGTTTATTATACGATAGTGGCGCTAGTCGTCTATTTTCTTTTAATTCTTTTAATGATAGTTCTAATTTAGACAGATTTGAAGCAAACGTTTTTCTAATTCAATCTTATTTAAACAATCCAGTACTAGCTCTCCAGGGTTATAGAGATACTTACATAAGCGTGTTTCAACCACTTCGTTTATTAATACATCAATCGTTTCTTGAAGTTTTTGCCTATACTGGGGTTCCCTTTAGTTGCTTGTATTTTTTCGGTTTTGTAAGAGTCGTTATGCGGTTTTATCATAAAGATAATTTTAAATATATTTATTCATATTTAACTTTTACTTTATTTTTACATAGCTCTTTACAAGGAGCAACACTCACGCTTTTTATCTTGATTTTAAGTTTACCTTCAAAAAGTAAGAGATTACACCCATATTAAAAATCTAAAATTTATTAATGAAATCGAGCTATTTGCATATATGCTTCAAGTTTAGCTATCTCAACATAGCACTTTTATGAAAATATCTATTGTTACTCCGGTTTTCAATTCTGTAACAACAATTGAAAAAACGATACTGAGTGTGATTTCTCAAAAAAGAAACTTTCCCTTAGAATATATTGTAATTGATGGTGGTTCGACTGATGGTACTATTCAAGTCATAAACAAGTATGCAGACCAGATAAATTTGTTTATTTCAGAACCAGATCGTGGTCCTTATGATGCCATGAATAAGGGAATAAACCATTCAACAGGTGATGTTATAGGCATAATTAACTCTGATGATTGGTATCACGATAATGCGATCGCAACGGTCGAGCAAGAATTTTATCGAAATCACGACATTTCCGTTCTCTATTCACCTATAACAAATTACTATAAAGGAGAATATGTTGCTACTTTCGTTCCTGGCGATCTAGATAAACTTTTACTTAGATTTACGCTCAACCATCCATCTTGCTTTATTACAAAGTCAGCATATAACCTAGTAGGTTTATATAACTTAGAATATTCGATCGCAGCAGATTACGATCTGATTCTTCGCTTATTTGTATCTGGCGTAAATTTTCATTACGTAAGTACGCCACTTGCCTCTTATTCATTAAGTGGAATGAGTTCTTCTGCCAAACCCTTTGATAGAATTAAATTAATTCGGGAGTGCTGGAAGATTAGCTGTAGCCATTCTAGCCAATTATCTAGGGATATGGAGCTTCAGCGATGGAACGTATATAGAGCCTGGGTTTTCAATGAGTTATTTGCGCTCCCAACTAGGTATTTTCTTAAACCTCCACTAGCTAGAAAGCTGAAATCTTTTCTAAGTAGATATCTTGGAAAGCCAGTATCGGATACTTATGGTAAATGGTAGTTTTTCTATGTCAAGAATCTTGTTTATCTCTGCCCAGGCTCCCACTAACCAATATCCACAAGCTGGACAAAGGATTGCCTTTACACATCTTACAGAATATGCCATTGCTAGTGAAGTCGTTGATGTAGTAGTTATAGCTAATAAAGGTGAGGTGGACGCTGCCAAAGATTTAGTTGCAAAATTTGGTAGTAACCTCTACACATATCCACTCAATCAGTTCAATAAAATTACTAATTGCTTAACTCATTATCAAGTTCCCGTGAAGTTTGCTTCTCGTCTTATTAATACAGTTGAGAGAAGCATTCAAAAACTTATCATGACTAATATTTATGATACGATTCATTTTGAATGTTCTCATGCTGCTATATATTTTGAAGCCATTGAAAAGTATATTAATCCTACTCAAACGAAGACTGTAATTAGCTTAAGAGATGTGTGGACTCAAGTTTTTTTAAGACAGTCTGTCAGTAATTTTTTCTATGGTATTGAAGTAGCTAGAACTTTCCATTATGAACGGCAATTATACTCCCGTGTCGGTGAGTTATGGGTATCATCTACCAAAGATCGCGACCTTTTAACTTCTTTATTTTCTATACCCACTGCAAGGATTACTATCAAGCCTCACCAAGCTAGTTGTTTTGTGTATCGAGTGCAGCGTTGTTTAGAAAAGATAGAGAAAAAAAGTCTCTTGTTCTGGGGAGCTATAGGAAGACCAGAGAACGAACAAGCAATTCTTACCTTTGTCGAGCAGTGTTTTAAGAAGCTGGTTCAACACGATGGAGATTTTAAACTTTACATAGTAGGCTCCAATCCTTCTCAAAAAGTTTTGGCACTTGCTTGTAAACAGATTATAGTTACAGGATTTGTTGAAGATCCAACTGAGTTTTTTGAAAAAGCTGAAATTGGAATAGTTCCTCTATCTAAGGGAGGTGGGATTAAACTAAAAACCCTAGAAATGCTAGAAGCTGGCTTGCCAGTTATTGCTACTGCTGTAGGTGCTGAAGGAATCGTAGATCGGCGGAAAAAATTAGTAGTGAGTGACAATTTTGAAGAATGGTTCGATTTGATCCGCATAATGATAAGGTAAAGCTTTTTTGGCTCCACTTTATTTTTCTAAATTGCCTTCTGCTTTTAATAAGGTAGCAGAGCGATTTGCATTGCTGACAGCAGTTCCTATTTTGTTAGAACGTAGCTTAACTAAATTTCTAATAAAGTTGGCTCGGGCAAAATCGGGAGCAATTTCTATAGCGCGATCGCAATCTTTCAACGCTGCTACTAGATAATTTAATGCTAAATTCACTTCAGCTCTTACAACGTAAAAGTGTGGTTCGTCAGGTTCGAGAAGAATTGCTTTTGTGTAATCAGCCTTTGCTGCTCTCAAGCGATTACTCTGAAAGTAAAGTTCTCCTCTTTCTATATAGGCCAAAACATTTTCTGGATTCTGTTTAATTACCTGACTCCAATCCGCGATCGCTCCTGAAATATCACCTAGATTTTTTCTAACCCAAGCTCTATCTGCGTAACAGTACATGCATTTACGATCTCGTGATATCGCTATATTATAATGTTCTAAAGCAGATGATAGTTGTCCGAATTGAGATAGCAACGCTCCGCGTTTATGTTGCAAAAAATGCTCATCAGGACACAACTCGATGGCGCGATTGTATTCAGAAAAAGCTGCGGCTAATTCTCCAAAAGATTCTAAAATCTCTCCGCGATATATATAGGCAGCAACAACGTTTTTAGGATTAGTCTTATCTAGATGAATTACCGCTGCATAATCATTTAATGCTGCTTGTGTTTGAGCTAATTTTTTGTAAGCATTGCCTCGATTCAAATAAGCAATAGCAAAATCAGGGTTAAGTGCGATCGCTTGAGAGAAATCAGCTACCGCAGCACGATAATCTCCAGTTCTCACCCATATGTAGCCTCGATTCAAATAGCTATCACTGCGATCGGGTGCAATATCAATAGCCGTAGAAAGGTCTTTTAGTGCCGCTCTATAATCATTTAAGTAGCTATAAGCATTTGCTCGATTAACATGCGCTTGAATTTTATTTGACTCAACCTCGATTGCTTTAGTAAAATCAGCAATAGCAGCTTCAGCATTCTGCTTTTGATCTAGGTAAGTTATGCCTCGGCAAATATAAGCTTTATAGTGTTGCGGATCGAGTCTTATGGCTAGATCGTAGTCAGAGATTGCTTTATCTGACATTTTTAAAATACTATAAAGGTTGCCTCGATTGTATATAACTTCTACTAAACTCGGGTCGAGCTTAAGAGCTTTGTTAAAATATAAAAGTGCTGTTTTAACATTACCTTCAAATAAGGCATGTAAACCATATTGCTTGTACTGCCAAGCTTGAAATTCTTTTACCATAATTGACTTGGATACTTCGACTAAATATGTAAATACTTTGACTCATAGATCGGATTTGTCTTTTTCTAAGAACAATATATGTATTACATCTGACGGAAATGATAATACTCCTGAACTTTTCTGTATAGACAAACTTTATCTATCAAGAGAACATATTAGTATGACACCAATCTAAGTGTCAAAGTTCTCTTATATAGAGGTGATTTAGCACTACACAATCTACAAGTTGTTAAGAGAAGACACTCAGAGTTAACTCTGACAATTTTAGTAAATAGAAAACGTTTGTTTCAGTTTCGTTTGTAGAAGTATATTGAACGAGTTTTTCAATCTCCTCTTAGCTATGCGATCGCAGCAAAGCTTAATACTGTAAGTGACAAAACTTATAGCTTTACTAACTTATGAGGTGAAATAGTCTTCAATGTGATGTATTTAACTAAATTTCTCATGTAACTAATATTACTTTTCTCAATTTTCTGTAGCCTTTCAGTTGCAAACTGCAAAACTCGATCCGCTCGTCCATCCCAAGTAAAATTATGTACTTCTTGAAAAGCACGATTGGCAATAGTATTAGCTAATAAAGGATTATTCAACAGAGTATCTATTGCTAATTTGAATGAGAGTGGTTCATCAGGTTCTGCCAACAGTGCATTTTCTCTGTGTCGCAATACTGTTGCTATAGTTGGTAAAGCTGAAGCGACAATTGGTCTTTTAGCAACCATATAATCAAATAGCTTCAACGGACAAGTAGCTTCAGCCAGTTCCCAATACTTACTGGTAGGAAGAATTAGAATGTCTGCGGCATATAGATATAGTGCTAGCTCAGATTGTGGTACGTGACCGAAAAATTGTATGTTTTGTAAATTCATCTGTTGGCAAGTTGCTTTTACCCGGTTGATATCATCAATCCATCCTCCTACTAAAACAAATTTACATTCTGGCATCAAACTAGCAGTTTTCAAAATTATTGGTATTCCTTTATAATCGTACAAATGCCCTGAATATAAGATAATTTGACTGTCTTGTTGTAAAGATAACTTTTGGCGGGCTAAAGATTTACTCTGATAAGGAAGAAAATTTTTAATGTCTACGGCATTAGGAGCTACCAATGTTTTTTCAGGAAGCAAACCATGATTTAAGTAGTTCTCTGCAAGTTGAGGTAATGTGGTAACAACACCAAGCAAGTTCTTGTTATCGAATAACTCTTTACATGTAGAACTAAGTTTTTCTGAAACTGGTTCGTGCCATTCCCAAAGTACAGGTATACACATTCTTAGCAAAATTTCAACCACAGGAAACGAACGAGTGTAAATTAAGAAAGGAGCTTTAAAACAAGCGTATAAAATAGCCAGTTTATAAAAGATAAAATTTTCATAATTTTGGGGGAAAGGATACTCGATCTTAATATGTAGCGGTAGGCGAACTAGTTTAAATTTACAATACAAACCATACCAATCTTGAAATTCTGAGTCTATGCCTTTTAAAACCGAAAAAATATCTCCGCTAGTGACCAATTCAAAATTTTCAACTTTTTGAGAAAAAGCCTGCGCCATTTTAGCAGTTTGAATTGAGTGAGCCATTTTTGATGGTAGGTTTCCTTTAGACACATAAATTAGAGACTTTAGCGTTTCCATTTTACTTTCTTCGATAGGTAGTTTTTTGATGATACCAATGATTAATACAGGCAAAACCTATATACTATTATTTGTATTTCCATGCTTAACCTTTCGCTTTGATAGCGCTAGTATATATAATATTTGCGATCGCAAAAATACTAGTTAAATCGAGTCACTTCTCTTTTTGGAAGATTGTTTGTTGCTTTTGCTAAAACTTCAGACACAACCTCTGTGTATCGAGCAAGACTGAATGTCTCTAATACTTTTTCACGAGTTTGCTTCCAGTCTACAGAATAAGCCGAACCGCTAGCGATCGTCACAATTGATTCAGCAATCGACTCAGGTGTAGTTTCGCAAGTCCATAGCTCCGTTTCTGGATTAAAAAACTCTCTCAAAGCCGGAGAATTCATGGTTAAGGTAGGTAATCCTAATGAGAGGGCTTCAATCAACTTATTAGGAATAGCATGATACGCTTTATCTGTATTACCAAAAATACCTAATGCTAAATCGCAATAATTAACTAGATATTTAGGTAATGAACCATTAATAAAATTTAAGTCCTTCCTGAGAAAAACTATAGATTCAAGATGACATGACTGAACTTTTTCTACATAATCGTAAAAAGCTTTATTGTCTACACCAAAAAAGTTACAAGTAAATTGCAAGTTTCTTTCGCGCAAAATTTTTATCGCTTGTAATATGTTATCCAATCCATGTAAAGGAATAAATGTTCCCCACCAACAAATATTTAATTTCCCATCTTGCATCCAGCTTTTGTTGGGGAGCAAGCAAGAAACATTACACAGAGGAGCTATGTAGACTTTTTTTCTGTCAATATCAGTATTCAGAATCTGTTCCCAGTAAGTTAACTCTTGATTAGAGCTATGGATGAGATAGTCTGATTTCTTTAACGCTATTATATCTTTTTCAATATATGATTTAGCGAGTTTGCTTCCATCACCAACTCTTTTTCTGTCCCTCACTTCAGTATCGTAAAGCGAGATATACATTTCAACTATTACTTTTTTTCTAAACAGCTTTGCTGCAAAAACAGTACTTTTGATGAAGATAGTATTCATTGGCAATAGGTAAATTACGTCCGCAAACGCAGCTTTTATCAAAAGTTCAATCCAGTAAAATTTAGTTAATATTTTCTCAAGTAAAGAACTCTGCCTACGTAAGTTTATATAATAAAAGCTAGGACATAATTGAGAAACAAAATAATTTTTGGAACCATATAGAAACTCGATGAGAGCTTGAGAGCGACGATCTACGCGAGAAATATTGCCACAGAGCAAAACCTTGGCTTGATTTATGGGTGCTAGCATTGAAGTAATATTTTTGAGAATTGAACTATTGGCAAAAATACATGGAACTATTTTTTCAACACCGTCTTTTCTTACTATTTAAAACGTTAAAATATCTCACGTTCAATGGTGAAAAAAATAAATTAACTTTTATAATAATTTTGTTAGTGCAATTTATATCTCAACAATTGCACCTATGTAGGGATAAAAGACATAACTTAATAGAAGTGAAATATCATGAAAAACCTGAATCGCTACTTTGTAAATTGTCCTGTATTAGCTAAGTTTTCATACTATCTAATAAAACTTCAGGTTTAAATAACAATATGTTTTTTTTGTACGATAAATATTATTAAGTGGGAAGAATCAACGATGAACTAAAAATATTTCTGACTCTGATTGGTGTTGCTTAAGTGCACTCTTAGTGTCTTCTCTCACAATCCATAACGCCGCGAGCTATAACGCTTATAGCGCTACTTTACTCGTATTAGTAATTTAGTATTAATGTCTAAATGAGTCACTCAAAACTCTATTGAATAACGTTTTTAACTGCTATGAATTTAATAATTATATTTCTGCTTTATCATCATGTTCAGTTATAAGTCAGTTTTTGTCAATACATAAAAGTTACAGAAAAGTTCAGGACATAAAAGTTATAGACCAGTTCAGAACAAGGAACGAAATTATCTTGACAAATATGCAAATCGTCAACATCAAACACAAAACAAGGAATAGGCTCTATCTTACTATTCCACTTTGCGAACTACGGTTTACTGGTGCTAGCACTGCTCGATCTCCTAGAGCTACTTGTCCCCACGCGCTTGCTAAATTCAGTGGAATTTTTGTGATTAGCACCGTTGTTAGTGCTTGACACTTTGCGGCTTCAAATCAAAATGGATGCTCGCACCCAATTGTCAATCTTGTTTTATTACAATTCCTTAACCTTTAATGCAGCTTGAAGATATTTATCAATATTTTGCCAATCCTCCAGAGATTTATCTTTGCCAAGAGCAAGCAGTTTGTTATATTCTGTCGGTTTTGCTTGAGGGTGAATCTTATGGATCTGGATTGATTCAAAAGCTCGAACGTGAAGAGTCTCGCTATCGCCTCTCCGATACCGTGTTGTATGCAGCGCTGAAATTTCTCGAAGATGAAGGAGCGATCGCGGGGTACTGGCAAAAACTAGAGGGTCGCGGTCGTCCTCGACGAATGTTCCGGCTCAATCACCAATGGCAAAATGAAGCACGAAATCTAGCAAAATTATGGAGCGATAGCATCACCTAATGTAAATAAATCAGTCAGCCTTTTAGGAGCAGAACGTCTCTGCTGCGGGATAGCTGGGCGATCGCTTCTACGATTTCATCTCCAATTTTTCGAGTAATTTAGGCAGATCCTTCTGAGATACTTGGCGATGCTCGGTTTCGATCGCATCAACCCAAGATATACTTTTCCCCATTGTTGCGGCAAAGAAAGCCCTCGACCAGCCTTTAGCTTTTCTAGCTGCTCTAATCGCAGCACCAGATGGCGGCTGTTGTTTGGGACGTTCCACGCCTCTAAGCTGGTTTGGCAACTTAGCAATCTCTGCCAGCGCTGCTTCTGGTAAATCGAATCGCCATGTAGTATCTAAAAGCTGGCTCCAGAAGCCGATTGGTCTTTTCGTACCATCGTTATTTATCAACCACGCTGGACCAGTTTCTAACTCGACTCGCCATCCAGCCGCTTCAATTACTTTCAAGTCAGTCGCTAGATCGTCAGCTAGTTGCCGTCGTAGTTGCCGATCTTGCTCTGCTACCGCAATTTTAGCCATACCATACGCAATTTGCATCAGAGATTTGCCGGAAAAGACTTCGCGGTATCCTGGCTTGACTTGAAAAATCAGCCAAATTAGCATTCGAGCTGCACCAGCATTTTGTTTACCAATGCTAAACAGCGTTTGTACTGTTTTTTTGGTAATAACTCCCGTATAGTAATAGTACTCAGACTTATTTAAAAAGTACTTCGCCCACAATCCAGGTTGAACGATGACTTTTAAACCTGTCAGCTTCGGATTGCCTGCCTTATCTGTCTCAAAATCTCTTGCAACATTGACATTCCAGATTTTTAAATCGGCTACGGTAAAGGCTCCTACCTTGCCTTGTTTTTCCCAAACTACGTGAGCTAATATCTGTGCAGGCTGTCGTACCAGGTCATACAGAATTTTTAGTTGCTCATGTCTACATAAATCTCTACGTTTGATTAATCCGGTGTATTCCAGCAGTTGTTTATCATCTAATAGAAACTCACTTTGCCACGGATGATTCAGATTTGCAGCAGCAGCGCAATAAATTAGATGAATAGCGCCTGCTCTAGGATCGAATCGATCTATGACAGCTAAAGCTGCTGACTCAGATATGGTATCAGGAGACAAGTTTTCTAAATTGTCTGTGACGTAGTAAGAGATCGTGCCTTTTTTGCCATCAGCTGCTTTTTCATAGCTCAAATTGTTTTGGGTTTCGGTCTTCCAGGGTAGATCGCGCTTTTGAGATAACACTTCTGCCACTCCATGCAACAAGAGTGACAAAGCTGCAAGACTCGTCTTGCCATCTGGAAACAAAGAAGCTTTCTTGAATGGTTTGGTTGGAGATTTCAGCTGCCTAGACTTCAGAAGAATCTTTTTGACAGCCCCCAATTTGCTTGTCTGAGGTGATGTGGTATTTGATTCTGTAGCTATTGTTGCTTCGCGGTCTACCTCGGTCTTGCTTGCGTCATTTCGCCGAAGAATAACTATTTCTACTACCGGTTGAAGCAGACTCCCAAGCCGATTACGCAGTAATTCTGGTAATTTCATCTCTTGCTTGGTATACCAATCAAATCTCTCGTATTTTTTGCTCTTACTAGAAACGCAAATTATTGCACCTCTATATAAACATATCCCGGATTCAACGATATTTTCCTACCTAATTTGGTAGAACTTGCGGGGTTGATTGAAGTATTAATTACAGGAATGCTAATTAAGTGAAAGTGTGCGAGTAAATTTTATCTATCAAAAGGCATATTCTGAAAGTAGTACTGATAAAAGTAGGCGATCGCATAAGTGCCGTCTTCATCAACAGATTTGAGCCGATTGGATTTAATGTAGTTCTAAGGTACTAGGATCGGCTCACTTTTTTCAAAACGGGTTGCATAAATTGGCTTTAAATAGCATCAAAATCTTACCGAGCAATAGTTTTACAACTTTACACCTACTGCTAGCACTTAGTCACACTTTTGCTAGAAACAAGTCACACTTTTGCTAGAAACAAGTCACACTTTTTCATTGTGGGGCGTAGATTTAATATACTTGTATTAAAATCTTACATTTTTAACTCAAGCTAAAAATGTAAGGGCTATTGAATCGGTCGAATAATATATTTTTCTAAATCTACGGTTTTAGAGATAGCCTCAAAGTAAAATCATTGTAAATGAAATAATAAAAAACCTTACACCCTGTAAATTTTAAGGAATGTTACTCAATTAAAACAGAGATTGCTCGCCATAACGCAGTCAAATATCTATCTGCATGAGTAGTGAAAAATTCAAAGTTTGATTCTGCGGATAGGTGAAAAGAATGTGGCTTTGATGGCTTAATGTTGTGTGTATTGTCTTGTTACTCATGAATCATTTCTAAGTGGAGAAGAAAGTTATGCCATTACTAAGCATTAGTGATTTTGATACAGAATATCAAAGTACGTTTGAAGACAATGACATCAAAGGTATGGATGTTTATGGTGAAGGGGATGGGGAAAAGTTTGGTACAGTAAAAGATATTTTAGTAGACGAACAAGGTAATTTTCGGTATTTTGTTATTGACGTAGGATTCTGGATTTTTGGTAAAAAAGTACTACTGCCAGTTGGTCGCGCTCGGATCGATCGCAACGCTCATCGCGTCTATGCAAAAGGTTTGACTAAAGAGCAAGCGGATCGCTTACCCGAATATACAGAAGGCATGACAGCAGACTACGACTACGAAGAACGGGTCAGACGAGTTTATCGTACAGAAGCTTCTTTAGATGCATCAGCACCTCTAGACTCGGCATCTACTGCTGCGATGATGGGTACTGCTACCCCAACTAGCTATAACCGCGATACTTACACTTACGAGCATGACAGAGATTTATACGATACAAGCACTCATAGCGATCGCACCATTAAACTTTACGAAGAACGGTTGATTGCCAGCAAACAGCGCCGCAAAACTGGAGAAGTTGCGATCGGCAAGCACGTTGAAACTGAGACAGAACGAGTTTCAGTACCAATTGAAAAAGAGCGCGTCGTGATTGAAAGAATTACCCCAACCGATGCAGGTAGAGCTGTTGCACCTGGCGAAGTTGACTTCCATGAGGGTGAAGTTGCCCGTGTAGAAGTGTACGAAGAAGTTCCAGACATCCACAAAGAAGCCTTCGTTAGAGAAGAAGTCAGAGTCAAAAAGGTCGTAGAACAGGCAACTGTGGAAGCACAAGAAACGATTCGCAGGGAAGAATTAGATGTCGATGTCGATGGTCGCCCAGTTATCAGTGACCAGTGACCAGTTATCAGTTATCAGTTATCAGTTATCAATGACCAGTTATCAGTGACCAGTTGACTTTTGACTTCTACTGACCTGCGATCGGTGACCAGTTAATTCTAACTTCTGACTCCTGACTGCTTTTTACTGATAACTGATAACTGATAACTGATAACTGATAAATGTTCTATTCATTTGTAAATTGTAGGAGGTAGAAATGAGTTTGATTAAAAGGTTTCGGAAAATTGCGACTGTGCTGATGTTAGTTTTGTTTATTACTACAACTACAGCCTGTAGCAGTGCAGTTCAAGCCAAACAGCCAACAACGCTACCAACAGCTAGTCGGAGTGCAGATTACTCGCAAATAGCAAGAGGAAATACTCAAGCCGGACAAGATTTTGGCGGTTGGGTCGTGCAAACGGCTAGGGGAATGGTTAAAGATGCCTACGTGCGCGACAACAATAAATTAGGTGTTGTCATCTCACCTGAAGTTCGCCCAAACGAAGTTAAGCCATTAGCAAAATCTCTAGCTCAAGGTTTTCGCCGCAATTTCCCCAACCAAGATTTGACTGTGTTGATGTACGCACCGGATAAAAAGCTAATTTTGACAGCTAAGTACGACACTCAAACTAATCAGATTGAATACAAGTAGTGTCATTTGTCATTTGTCATTGGCTAGGAATGCAAATGGCAGTTGTAAAAAGGAGAAAAAAATGAGTAGTAGCGACAAATATAGAAAAGAAGTGATGAACGATCTCGCTCAAGGTAATGTGGAAAATCTTGGTGATGCACCTGCGAACTTAGAGCAAGACTACGAAAACTTTGATGATTTTGCTCAACGCTCATCCCATGACGAACGCCGTCGCTTATTCGGACGCTCTTTCCACCCAGATCGGATTCCGACAAACCAGATGGAACCGGAACTGCAAAAAGCGATCGCCCAGATTAAACCAAATGAAAGAGATGATGTGGCGCGGGCTTTCTTCAAGCACTTAGGTAAAAGAGGATTGCACGATCGCGATTTAGAAAAGCAACTAGGGCTATCTACCCATCACGCCAGCCGGATGAATGCCGACGATGTAAGTAAATTAGCTGCATTTGCTTATCACAACCATCCCGATATTTTTCAAGAGGTATTGGCGGAACAACCTGCATTCGTGAAATTCCTCAGCAATCCACTCGTCGGTGCTGCATTTGGTGCGATCGCGGCTAAATGGTTAGGTGGTCGTAAGTAAGTACAAATTGCATAGGTGAGAGAGACTACTACAAGCATTAACCGAAACAAAGCCGAGAAATGATTTTACTGTAACAGGTAAAGCTTGTCTCTCGGTTTTGGTATAGAAGGAGTCAGGGCTATTTCTCCCAATTTTAACGGTTGTTGGGGATGAATGACTTTGATTTTGGTATCGATCGCCTGCTTGACGATCGCATCAGCAAATACTTTTAGCGATCTTCTTTGTGTGAAACAAAATTTTACTTTTGAATATAACTTAAGCTCGCATCATTTCTAACAGCTCAAATACAATCCTTGAGGAGTAGAACATTCCTCACTTGGGAAAGTAGTAACGACCTTAGTTAATAGCTAAGCTGACAATTAAAAGGCAGCTCAAATAAGAAATTTGACTTGCGATCGAGCATGAATGGAGTGAATCATATGTGGGAAATCGCAGAAATAGCAAAACAATTTGACTTCGCAAATCTTTACTTAGCACAAGTTATAACGACTGAAGAAATTCTGACTCCAGAAGAAGCTGCTGCCATTTTTTCTGGACCGCAATTCTTGGTGGCATTAATTGCAGGTGTAGTGATGGCGTTTGCCTTTCAACTCCTGTTAACTAACTTTTCCGTGGCTCTAGGTATTTCCGCGTTAGGTGGGGGAGATGCTGACGATACGGATAATTTAGGCAACACAGTTCGCACAATCTCAACCGCAGTGGGTCTGTTGGCTTTATCCACTGGTGGCGTAGCTCTGTTCGCGGCTAGTTTTTTAGCAGTGAAGCTGAGTTTAGTCAGCAGTGCGGTATTAGGAGCAATTATTGGGGTAGTTATTTGGTCTACCTACTTTTCCATTTTGGTGTGGTTAGGCTCAACTACAGTCGGTTCGCTGATCGGCTCTTTAGTCAGCACTGCTACCTCTGGCTTTCAAGGACTGGTAGGGACAGCAGCTACCGCTTTGGGTGCTAATGCAGCCAAGAACCAAGCTGTGGATACGGCTGAAGCGATCGCCGCCGCAGTTCGGCAAGAATTCACTACAGGACTCGACCCAGACGCGATCGGTAAGACATTGCAAAAGTCTTTGGGAAATTTGCAACTACCACAACTGAATCTAGACGAGATTCGCGGTCAGTTTGAAACAATTCTCAACAGCTCGGATTTAAAATCTGTGGCTGATAGCGATTTGCTACGTAACATTAACCGCGAGACATTTGCAGATTTGGTCAGCGATCGCACGGACTTATCCAAACAAGACGTGAATCGGATTGTAGACCAGTTGCAAGGAGTTTGGCAGCAGGCGATCGGCAAAGGTGAAGCAGATCCACAAGCTCAATTAAGTCAATTTATTCAAGAAGCTTCTCCCGAACAACTCAATTCCAGCGATTTGAGCGAAAAACTGGAACAACTGGTACAAACAAGTCAATCGAACGGGAAGCAAAGCAACGGTTGGGGAAATCGAGCCGTGCAATTGGGTGTCAGCGCCTTGACAACAGCAGTACTCGAAAGAACTAATCTGGCTGGGGTTGATGTGGAGAATATTTCTGGTCAACTGCAAAAGTTCGTCGATAAGTTACCAGAAGTAGACCGAGAAAAGATTTCCGGTCAGTTACAGCAATTTAAACAGCAGGTGCAACAGCAAGCACAAAAACTACCAGCACTGCCAAATAGCACCATCCGCAGCGATGTAGATGACTATTTGCTGAAATCTTACCCGTGGCATCTCAACCGCGAAACGATTAAGCAAGAATTTAGAGATGTTATCTACGATCCGCAAGCCGATCCAAGTAAAGTCAAACGAGAGCTGGAGCAGTTGGACAAAGATTATTTCGTTCAAAAGCTGAATCAGCGTGGCGATTTACTTGAGAACAAAGTCCAAGAAGTTGCTCAGCAACTAGAAGAGATCCGCAGCGAGATTTTAGCTACGGTTTCTGCTGGTGCGTCACAAGCGCAATCGCAAGACCTGCGCAGCCGTGTAGAAAATTATCTGCGATCGACTGGCAAGGAAGAACTAAATCCTGAAGGAATTCAACGTGACTTCCAAACTCTTCTAGAAGATCCAGAAGCGGGTGTGGAAACACTCAGCGATCGCCTATCGCAATTCGATCGCGATACTTTGGTACAACTGCTCAAACAGCGCCAGGATATTAGCGAAGAGGAAGTAAATAATATTGTCGGTCAACTCGAAAGCACTCGCGATCGCGTTGTTAACCGTGCCAAAGAATTGCAAGAACAGGCGCAAGCCAAAGCAACAGAAATACGACAAAAAGTAGAAGAATATCTTCGCAACACCAATAAAGAAGAACTCAACCCTGAAGGGATCGAGCGCGATTTTCGCACCTTGCTAGAAGATCCGCAAGTGGGAATTTCTGTATTACGCTCAAGATTATCGCAGTTCGATCGCGAAACTTTAGTTGCTCTACTTTCGCAACGTCAAGATTTGAGCGAGGAGCAAATAAATCAAACTCTCGATCGCCTCGAATCAGTCCGCGATAATATCTTACAAGCACCGCAACAGCTAGCAGGTAAAGCCAAAGAGCAATACGACAAAACGACAACGGCGATCGCTGAATATCTGCGTAACACCAACTTAGAGGAACTCGATCCTGAAGGAATCCAGCAGGATTTGCGTAAAGTATTGTCAGATCCTCAAGAGGGAGGCATGGCACTGCGCGATCGCTTGTCTCACGTCGATCGGGAAACCTTGGTAAAACTGCTATCGCAACGGCAAGACTTGAGCGAAGAACAAGTCAATCGGGCGATCGACTCTGTGGAAGAAGCAATCAACAGCATTGTCCAAGCACCGCGCCGTTTGGCAAGCCGCGTCCAACAGCAGGCGAGCGATTTTGAGGCAACTTTAGAAGGTTACTTGCGGAATACGAATAAAGAAGAACTCAATCCCGATAGCATTAAGCGCGACTTGCAACTATTGCTCAACGATCCCCGCGCTGGATTGGGTACTTTAGGCGATCGCCTCTCGCACTTCGATCGTTCGACGATTGTGGCTTTACTGTCTCAAAGAGAAGATATCTCGGAAGAAGAAGCAAATCAAATTGTCGATCGCATCCTTGCCGTACGCGATTCTGTTGCCGAGCAAATTGAGAAAATTCAGCGTAGCGTGCAATCAGTTGTCGATGGGGTGTTCGAGCGCCTGCGTAACTACCTCAACTCGTTAGAGCGTCCCGAACTCAACTATGAAGGAATTCAGCAAGACTTCACGACCTTGTTTGACGATCCGCAAGCGGGATTTGAGGCTCTACGCAATCGTTTGAGCCAATTCGATCGCGACACGCTAATCGCCGTGTTGAGTTCCCGCGAAGATATTTCCCCAGCCGATGCCGAGCGGATTGTGGGTCAAATTGAAGGTACGCGCGATCGCGTTCTGCATCAAGCCGAACGCATTCAACAAGAAACGCAAAAACGGCTAGAAGCTTTGAAACAACAAGCTCAGGCAACAGCAATAGAAACCAAAAAAGCCGCAGCTGGTGCAGCTTGGTGGTTGTTTAGTACGGCTCTAACTTCTCTTGCCGCATCTGCGATCGCCGGAGCGTTAGCCGTGAACGGGATCGGCGGATTGTTTTAACCAAATAGAGACGCGATCGAATCGCGTCTCTACAGCCTTGAAACTTTGAAATTGGAGCAAAAAAATGACTTTAGGCTACCACAGACGAGCAGTAGGCACATTTGAGCGGCGTAAAGATGCGGAACGCGCCCTGAATGAATTAAAGCGTTCTGGTTTTGGGATGGGTCGGGTTTCCATCATCGCTCAAGATGCAGACAGCAAACCTGATATTGCTGGTGTAGATGTAGAGGATCGCGATCGCGTCGGTAACAAAGCTGATGAGGGCGCAGCAACCGGGGCGGTGACAGGCGGAGTTTTGGGCGGACTGACTGGCTTACTGATTGGACTAGGCACTTTAGCAATTCCTGGTGTTGGTCCAGTGATGCTAGCGGGCGAAGTTGCTACAGCCCTAGCTACAACTGCGGCTGGTGGTGCGATTGGTGCGGCTGCGGGCGGTTTGCTAGGCGCACTAATTGGCTTGGGGATTCCCGAGGAAAGAGCCAAAGTTTACAGCGATCGCGTTTCTAGAGGACATTATTTAGTTATTGTGGATGGCACTGACGACGAAATCGCCCACGCAGCCAGAATTCTCGGCAGTAGCGGGATTCAAGAATGGGGTGTATATAACAACCCAAATGCGACCAATACCCGCACCGATGTTGTGACTGATGTAGAGCGCGTGAATTGGACTAGACAGGCTTACCGCACTGAAGGCGTTGTCAATAACGTCAATACCGCTAACCCCACCTACCGCGCCGAAGCCAGTGTTGACGACACTCCTGAAGTCATTATTGTCGATCGTCGGGACGAGACTCACTGAACCAGCAGAGTATTGACTGGTTCCAGGTAATGCCTGCATTTGCCCCCGGAAAGCTGTTTGAAGAGATAGTAGCTCCCAGTAGCTACTTTTTCTAATTAGGGTAGGTGAAGTTAGCTACTTGAGAAGTGATGAAGAGCGATCGCTCTGGTTCTAAACAATAGCTTCAGCTTGCTAGATCGATCGAAGCATCTCGGTGAAATCGAACCACTCGTGAGAGTGAAATTCGATAATTGGTGGAAGGACATACTGTCAGTGCGATACTATCTCGCTCGGAAACTAGTATTTGCTTGACAGTACAGGCTTGTCTTTTGTTATTGCAGTAAGCAATAATGCGATCGCCGATTTGAATATCCAATACTTGAATTTTCATGACTTTGCTCTGTTAGGGTTTTCCTAACATTTGCTAAATTCCGTATGTGGTACAACAATGATGTCATTTCAATCTGGAAAAACTGAAATTTCAGACAGCTAGCTTAGTAGCGGGAACGTCTTTTACGCTGCTTATGCTTAGCGAGTTCCTTACGTTTATGTTTTTCAATTGGCGTTTCAAAGTGACGATGTTTCTTGATGTCTAAAAAAATCCCTGCTTTAGAAACTTCGCGCTTAAATCGACGCAAGGCTGACTCAATTCCTTCATTTTCACCCAAAATAATTTGTGCCATCTATTCTCCTCTCAATTGAGTAAATTAGGATAGAATTTGGGCAATTTATCCTGAAATTAAGTTGTTAGCAAAAAAGGGTAGACTCCCGATCTACCCTTAAACCTTAGAGTTAAATTATCTGTCTTAAAGCTTAGTAGCGACCAGAGAAATTACCTCTGCGATTACCACCGAATGAGCTTCTGTCTTCTCTAGGCTTTGCCTTATTAACCTTCAGGTTGCGCCCCATCCATTCAGCACCATCAAGAGCATCAATGGCAGCTGTTTCTTCAGTATCTGTATCCATTTCCACAAACGCAAAGCCGCGCATCCGACCAGTTTCGCGATCGGTTGGGAGTTGCACCCGCTTTACAGAACCGTACTCTGCAAAAGCAGCACTGAGGTCTTCTTGCGTTACCTCGTATGATAAATTGCCGACATATATAGACATATGATTGTCTCCAAAATCAAAAGGTGTAGAGATTTAGATTTCGGAGAGAAGCCTGTTAATTTTAAAAACAAACGATATAACCGAATTTTAGTCTCAGTAAATATATTAGCGCACTATTGAACTCTCGCACGAGAGCGATCGCGTCGGAATGGGCGTATTAATACATCTTAGTTAGTAATAAAAGACCTTCGCCATCTTTTAACGAGCTGTGTAAACGATCCCTCCGGCATCGCTAGATGTATGCGCTCAAAAGCCTTTGGTGCTTTGTTTTGTGGAACTTTCCTCTTGCTTTATATAGTTGGAATCTAGTCAAAAGATACATAACTCCGATTGAGTGCGGTCAAGACTAGTCGTTGAAATATTCAAGCAGATCGACAGAAATATTTTGTTATAATAATTTACATACGCTTACACGAGGGCATCCATGCGCTACACCGATAAAGAAGGGAATACCCTCAACCTGAATGAATGTATGACTGCCGATAGCTTCTTGATGGAGCCTGATGTTTATACCTGCGAACCACTGGAAATGCATTTCAACCAAAAAGGAGATCTCAAAGCAGGAAAGAGACCGAAGAAAGCAGTAGTTAGCAAATCTTTGTAGTGGCGATTAGCCCAGTATGACAATAGCGAGCGAACTAGGTATCTAACCTCAGACAAAGATATCTAGCTAGACTCGATCTTCTAGTTTTCGCCCCAGTGGGGCAGGAGTCAGCGATGAATCAGCCGATTAAATTATCTGTAGAGCAAGAATTTAGCCTCAGAAGCTTTGCCGACCAAGTGCAGCAGATGTCCCGCGAACAAGCCCAGGAATTTTTGATTGTGCTGCATAAGCAGATGATAATTCAGAAAACAATGTACCAGGAATTTCTGAAGCATGAGTGGCATCTGGACTAGGATCGCGCTTTTGGGGCAGAGCTGGTGAGAAAGCGCCTCCAAAACCTCTATCTACCTGCTTTATCCGATATATCTGGTGGTAATTCAATCTCTTTTGAAGCTGTGCGGCTACAGCTAATAGCCAACAATCGGGTGCAGATTTGGACTAATGCCAATCTAAGCAATGGCGAACTCGTGCCGATTAGTCTGAGTGCAACCATAACCATCGAGCGACGATGCCGCCTTGCTTTTTGCGAACCGAAGTTTGAAGCAGATAGCGTACCAGAATCTCGACGAGAAATCTCTCAAACCCTAAGCATCATATTGGTAGAGATTTTAGATCGCATGATCCATTTGGATCGCTTCGATCTCGATGGCATCACGATCCGACTCAACCAATTGGAAACCCAAGAAAAACTATTGATTTTCAGGGGCTACGCCCAAATTGAGCGCATCCCCGCCAACTCCTAGTTTGCTAGTAAATCAGGTGCTGACGTGCATCAGTGCTTTAACTGGTAGCGTCGCTTCTGCCAGTGGATCGTAGCCTAGCTGCTGGGTAATTCGCTCTCTTGCTAAAGCGCGGTACTCCCAGAAATGCTCTCCAGCCGCACACAGCCCCAGATACATATTCAGAACTTGAGGTTTCGCACGCACGATTACCCACAGCTGTCGCCAAAATTGCGCCCGAATTTCAGCTCGTCGCCAGCCCTGATGCCAGATCAACCGTGCTAATAGCCGCAGCCCCTTGCCTGGAGCAAAGCGCATACTCTGCTTTCGCCCAGCCGGGGGAACAATGCTAAGGCATTGTTCAAAACAGCGCTTGAGATAGTTTGCGGGTTCGTACAACATCCAGAAGCCTTCTACATACTCTCTAGCAATTTCAGCAACTGGTCGAGTGGGAATGAAATTCATCAACGTGTTCTGATCCCCGACTTGGGTGACACCAACGCTCTCTAATAAGCGCTGTTCTTTTTCCAGCCGATTCCAAAGGGCAGTATTAGGCAATGCTTGCAGAATTCCTAGCATTGGTTGAGGAATACTAGTTTGTTCCACAAATGCTTGAATTCGTTCTCCAGCGCCCGAGCGTTCTCCGTCAAAGCCCAGGATAAAACCTGCGTAAATTAACAATCCTGCCTCATTAATCTTGCGACAGGCTTCTATTAGCGGGTTACGGGTATTTTGCAACTTGCGAGTGGTTTGCAGGCTATCAGTATCTGGAGTTTCGATACCAAGAAAGACGGCATAGAACCCTGCTTCTTGCATGAGTTGTAGCAGTTCATCATCCTCTGCTAGGTTAACCGAGGCTTCAGTGATGAATGTGAAGGGATAGCTGCGTTCCTTCATCCAAGGAATCAATTCTCGTAGGAACCGTTTGACATTGCGCTGATTCCCAATAAAATTGTCGTCAACGATGAAAAGCGACCCCCGCCAGCCTAAGTCGTAGAGATTTTGCAACTCTGCTAAGGTCTGACTTGGTTCCTTAGTGCGCGGTTTACGACCATAAAGCGTGATAATGTCACAGAATTCGCAGTTGAAGGGACAGCCGCGAGAAAACTGAATCGCCATCATGAAGTAGGCATCCCGCTGGAGCAGATCGAAGCGGGGAATCGGGCTAGTGGTAACGTCAGGCTTCTCGGTAGCGCGAAATATTCCTTGTTCTTGACCTTGGGAAAGTGCTTCTAGAAATTGCGGGATAGTTAGCTCGCCTTCATCCAATACCAGGTAATGCGCTCCAGAGGCAAGGGCATCTTGAGGGACTGAAGTTGGATAGGGTCCCCCCACTGCCACCTTCTTGCCCAACCGTACAGCTTTTTGAATCAGGGCGTGGAAGTCCGGTTTCTGAACCAGCATGGCAGAAAGAATAACCATGTCGCACCACTGCCAATCGCCATCTGTTTCCTGGTTTACATTACGGTCATAAAACCTAATTTCCCAATCCTTTGGCAGCATTGCTGCAACTGTAATAATTCCCAATGGCGGAATGACTGCTTTGAGTCCAGCCATTTCCATACAGCGATCGTAAGACCAGAAAGACTGGGGAAAACAAGGGTAGAGCAAGAGTGCCTTCATACACGAAGTCTCCTCGTATGGATTGGATTTTAAGTGTGAAGAAGCGCGATCGCATCAGTAATTTCTGCTTCTGATGTGAATAGGAAAGCCTCTGGCACTACAATCGATAATGGTTTCAGATACTTGCTTTTAGATTAACGTAGGTACAAGTTCTACCTGCTACACTTAGCATTTTACTGGAATCAAGCCCACGTTCAGCAGGCAACATAGCATTAGCCTCTTCAACAAGCTAAGATTCGAGTGCGTGTTATGAGGCTGTTGGTGGTAAAACAATTTTTCGAGCTAACCCCATTTGCTTCAGGAGCAGAATTGTCCACCAGGTCAGATCGATTTCCCACCACTTCCAACCCGCTTTTGCCACGTTAGGATAGGCATGATGGTTGTTGTGCCAGCCTTCCCCGTAGGTGAGAATTGCTGCCCACCACAGGTTACGAGAATTATCATCGGAGTCATGGCTGCGGTAGCCAGTGATATGGCTTGCAGAGTTAATCAGCCAAGTACTGTGCCAAAGTATCACTGCTCTTAGGAATAGTCCATAGATAACCAATGACCAACCCCCAAGCAGGTATAGTCCAACTCCGAGTGGGATTTGCAGCAACAGATAGTAGCGATCGAGCCAACGGTAGAATCCATCTTTTGCTAAATCCGGTGCAAATTTCCGGTTGGATTCGTACTCAAAAAATTCTGGACGTTTGTACAGTAGCCAACCCATGTGGCTCCACCAGAAACCCCGTTTTGCAGAGTAGGGATCTTTGTCAATGTCTTCGGTGTATGTGTGATGTCTGCGATGTCCTGCGACCCAAAAGATCGGACCACCTTGCAACGCTAGCGAACCGATCAGGGCGATCGCGTATTCCAATCCCTTCGGCACTTGCAAACTACGATGAGTCAGCAATCGATGATAACCCAAGCAAATTCCAATGCTGCCAAATAACCAGTGGAGGAAGACTGCTACCCCCAGAGCCGACCAGGAGAAAAACCAGGGTGCTAATAAAGCTATAGCATGAACTGCCGCAAAAAACGTTATGCTCGTCCAATTCAATACGAGCGGCTGACCGTTCTCGCGGTCAGTTTCAACCATATTCGTCATGAAAACCTTACTTATTACTTATATTTCTTATCCTAGCCAAGTGTTTTATCGCTCGTGTCCGCCTAGAGTTTGAAGTAGCTGTATTGCTAAAGTAGAGAACTACAAATTATTGGAAGGTTAAGTCGAATACAAACTATCTTCACAACTTCAAGCTGTTGAGCTTGGCGATAACTACAGCAGGTCTCAGAGCTTGAGCTGGTTGGTCATTGCGATCGCTATTTGTGGTTGATAAACTGGCATTTCTTGGTAACAGTGACTACAACGCCAGTAAATTCCTGCCAAATCTATATGACGGAGCAAAATGTATGAACAACAAGGGCATGTAGACTTCCTCAATCTAGATTGCTCAGCATACACGGCTAGATTCTCTCGGCTGTTTTCAGTTGTATAAGGAGCCAGCGATTGAAGAGACTTATTTAATAAAACTTGCATTTTTCCAACCTACGTTTGTTAATATTCGATTTAATTTTTACTGGGATCGCAGTAATCTATAGTTGAATCCATAGCTCTTATTTGCACTTCAAGTTTAAAATCTCTCAATTAAGCCTTTAACTATGTTTTTTTCGGAAGTGACTGCGATCGCAATTCTGAAGCAACAAAGCGGGCAATGTCAGATGAGACAATTAGTAGGAATTAAAATAAAGATCGTTTGAATCTCGCGGTAGTAGAAACCTACTCGCAACAGTACGCATGTCCCATTTTTTACTGCACTGCTGCGTTCTTGTATATTAAACGGTTAGAGAAATCAAAAAAGCAATTGCTTCCTACTGAAAATCTTTTCTACAAGCGGCTCAACGAAACGTCTTTTAACTCAATCCTAGCTCTATTCACTGTGAGGATACGACCCATCCATTCAATGCCTCTAAGCATCTGAACTGCCGATATTTCTTCGGCACATGTTTCCATTTCTACTACGGCAAATCCTCTATTCTTGCCAGTTTTATGATTTGTAGGTACATGAACCTGTTTCACAATTCCATACTCTAAAAATATCCGCTTGAGGTCGTCTTCTTCAACCTCAGAAGATAGATTTTCTATATAAATTGACATACAATACCTCCCAAACCTATCAGGTGTAGAGCTTTAGATTCGGGAAGATGTCTATGGCGGAGTGTCTAATGCTTAGTCACTTAGCCGAAAATAATTCTCATTAACTTAATCTTAGCATAAAATGCTCGATCGCGCTTCAAGAACTAATTCTTGAGCAGCTTTTTCAGTAGCTTGTTAACTTCTTCAAACTCGCGTTTAACAATCAATACAAAGCTTCTACCTTTTGTCGGAAGGCAATTAAAGCGTGCTTGCCATGATGCTCTTTAAGTGCCAAGAAAATTGTATCTGACACTTCTGGCGACACAATTGTCTTGATTTCAATATTAGTGTTGTAGCCTGCCATGTCTCCCAAGCGTCTGCCGTGACCGCCCTCACCTTGCACTTGAATGATAGTATAGCCACTTACATTGTGACTTTTCAGTAATTGGACAATGCTATCTTTGAGTACTGTTTCGCCGATAATAGTAACTAGGACGGCGGATTGGACTGGGGTGGCTTCGGGTGACATAGGAAACTCCACTTTGGTATTTAGTTTTACTCTGTGTCATTTAACCAATTTTATCCGACCAGACCGACCAAAGCTTAAATCGCTCGGCAGAATTCCGATCGGAGTTATGTTACATCGACCTAAAATACTTAAATCGATCGGCAAAAGCCCTCGCTCTACTGCATAGCACCGATTAAGTAGTCGAAGTAAGCACCAGCTTCGCCAGCGTCTTCTCCAGACATCATCGTGCTGGTGACATTCTTCATGGCTCGGACGCTCTCGACGACAGCTTCGATAGGAGTCCCCAGAGATCTGTACATTTGGCGGACACCAATCACCCCAATTTCTTCAATTGGCGTAGCATCACCAGCCACAATAGCGTATGTAATCAAACGTAGATAGTAATCCATGTCCCGCAAACAAGTTGCAGTCATTTCCCGACCGTAAGCATTTCCCCCAGGAGAAACGATGTCCGGTCGCCTTTGAAACAGTTGACTTCCAGCTTGTTTGATAATGCCTTCTCGATTAGCTGTCAGCGCTTGAGCAAGGCGCAGGCGGCGATCGCCACTCTGGGCTAAGATCTTAATCTGCTCCAATTCGCCAGGGGTAGGATAGCGAGTTTCTGCGTCTGCGTTAACAATCAACTTCTTGACAATACTCATGAACAGACTCCTTTAAAGAATGAGAGCGAATTTATTCAAACTATCGCGATTCAATCTAAATATTAGGTCTAAACTTTTTGTTGACTTCTAAGTGGATGAAAAAAATCCCTGTTTCGGTTCCCTGTTTCATCCTCTCGCCCAGACGAGTTCAGATGAATAGATCTATTAAACAGCTTATTTGTCAGTGAAGCTGACCTCACTAACGACAAAGGCGCGATCGCGGTCAGCATCACAGTAGAACAACTGCTAACTTATAGAAGATTCCAGAAGTGAAGAAAACCTTGACTAGAAAATACTTCAATTAAGATGACAGACAAAAAACCAATCATTGCTAAACGACCGTTCCAAATTTCAGACTGGGGTGTAAATCCCCAAAGCCAAGCATTGCGATCTTTAAGCGAAGAAGAGGTAAGATTTGTGTTAGCAGACATCAGTTAATACTCCAATTTTTGTTAGCGATTTACTTAGTGATGTAAAATCATCACTGTTTCTTGGTTTCTAGCAAATCAAAATCTCGCTCTAGCTACCAATTTTTTTTCAGGAGTTCTTGATATGTCGTTTCCTGAATCATCATATGCTTGTACTGCACGAGCAAGAACTCTTGAGCTTGTTCGCGAGACATTTGCTTCACTTGGTCGGCGAAACTTCTGAGGCTAAATTCCTGCTCTAAAGTTAATTCGATAGCTCGATCCATAGCTGCCTCCTGTACCCAAGTTAGGGTGAAAACTGTCAGCCGATGTTGCATTAAAAGCTAGAAATCTAAATCTGAAATCAATCGACTCGTAGTGTTAACATCTTGCCAAAAGCAAACGCGGTTAACCCAATTGACGTAGCGATCGCAACAGTAAAGACATCTTGGAAAGCATTACAACATTACTCTCCAGATATGGGGTACTCAGATAGAAAATCGACTTTTTAATCGGGTAGGTATCGAACGTATCTTTGCGATTTGAGGCACACAGAGCTAGCTCTCCTACTTTTCACCTCGCACAATTAATGTAACATACTATTTACATATTTAGATACCTAGAGCTGATTGTGATGTTGCTTCTACCTTTACCAACAACTATGCACCGATCGCGCAGAAGTATGTTATGTCCTGCCATTATCAGGATTACTCCCGATTGAGAACATTTCGTCAATAGACCATGAGACTAATCGTAGATTTTTTCAGGAGGAGTTTTTAAATCCCATCCAATTCCCAGCCATGAAAGTAGTTTCAGAATGTAATGGGTAATATCTATTTCCCACCGATAAAAACCTTGTCGTTCCGAAGCAGGATAGTAACGATGGTTGTTGTGCCAACCTTCACCTAAAGTAATCAGGGCTAAAAGTAAGTTATATATCATCATTCAGAACGTTGAAAGTTATTGGTTAACTCCAACCGTGATGGCGCATCAAGTCGCGCTGTTACCTGCGGTAACGCTGACGGCACAAATTTTCTTTACTACCTTTTTTGGAGCTTTAGGGTTGCTAATGGCACTTCCCCTCGCAGTGGTTGCTAAAACCTGGATTGAAGAAACTTTGTTTAAGGATATTCTGGATCGGTGGCAGCATTCTTCTGAATAGCCCCACGTTTGGGCGAATAGAATTCGCCAAATACTTAATCGCTCTGCCCATCTCCAATTTGTAACACTTCTGGCAGAAACGGCGACAGTTCTCGATTTAATCGTCCGGCTTTGACAAATTCTGCATATGTATTCGCCTCCGTTGCTAACAGTTCGGAGCGTAATTGTTGGGCGCTAAAGTTCTTCAGATCGGGATACTGGTTTTGCAGTTGCTCGATTTCTGTTTGCAAATCCTCAATTGAGCCTTTAATCAGTGCTTCTTGGTAGCGATAAAACTCTGGCTCGATGCCTGGGCGCTGGTCTGCTTGTAACTGTTGCAGGACGCGATCGAGTGCCACCCGTCGCGCTAAAAATTCCATATACTGCTCTTGTTGGGGGCGATCGCCTAATAAGTTTAACTTTTGCAGCAAAGATTTAATTGTCAATCCTTGAAACAGTAAGGTAAATAGCACTACCCCAAACACGGTAGCGATAATTTTATCTCGCTCTGGCAGCGCAGCCGATACGCTCAACGCCAGAGCAATCGAGACGGAACCGCGCAATCCGCCCCACCAAAGTACGGTTTGGTCTGGTAAGGGGATATTGGATTTGGTCGTGTAATTACTCAACTGGCTGAGAATATAAATGGCGATCGCCCGCATGACAACAATCGCCCCCACCGTCACGGCAATAATGCCTAAATTCTCTCCCAATGTTGTAAAGTGAACTTGGTCGCCAATCAGCAGAAACACGATCGAGTTAACGAAAAATGCCAAAAACTCCCAAAACTCGCTGACAATAATTCGCGTGCGGGGATTCATCCCGATGCGAGAACCAAAGTTCCCTAAGATCAAGCCGCAAGTCACGACTCCAATTACTCCAGAACCGCCCAGATCTTCGGTAATTATGTAAGTGCCGTAAGCAGCAACCAAAGTTAAAGATTGTTCGACTAAAGGTAAATCGAATCTTTGCGTCAGATAGGAAATACCAAAACCAATTAAGCCTCCTACGGCAACACCAACGCCCACAACCACAAACAACTGAATTAAAATTGGTTGAACTCCCAAGTGGGTGTTTCCGAAAGACAGCGCCACTAAAAATTCAAACGCAACTACCGCCATGCCATCATTAAATAAGCTTTCGCCTTCCATTAAAGTTGTCAAGCGACTGCTGACACCCAACTCACGAAATACAGCCGTCACGGAAACCGGATCGGTGGCAGAAAGACTCGCGCCAATCAGCAACGCTGTCGTCAGGGGCAATGCGGCAAATTGATTTAAACTCAATCCTACGCCGACAATTGATATCACTACACCGACTACGGCATAAAGGCAAATTGGCACCAGATGTTGCTTTAAGTCCGACCATTTCAAATTCCAAGCCGCTTCAAATAGCAACGGTGGCAGAAAAATTGACAAAATCAGTCCAGGGGAGAGTTCCACGAGGCGAACATCTACAAACGCCAATCCCAAACCGACAATGACTAGTAGTAAGGTATAGGGAATTTGGCGAAACCAACTGAAGATTTGCGGTAGCGTTGCCACACCCAGAGACACTGCTAGAACTGCCAGAAATTGCTTGATGTTTGTCTCAATTGCCGCCTCTGCGATCGCCGATTCGATTACCATACGTCAATTTTTAGTCACTTCAAAAGTCAATCTTAATTAGACTCCTGCGCTGATGACGAACCTCTAGAGGTAGGACTTTAATCCAGTTATCGCCTGACCAGTGACCAAGTGAGAGAAAGGCTTGTTCAATAATATTCGCGATCGCTTCCAACACTTTAGAAACAGAAAATCTCATCCGGTGGAAATTTAGTGGGCATTCTTGGCTTTAACTGTTAGTTCCTATGTCATTGCAACTCTTGGCTTGCCGTCAAACAGTGCTGCCGTGATTCTTGGGGCGATGATTATCGCACCTTTCCTGTTGCCAGCAGCTATGCCAAGGCAGAACCAAAAAATTCTGGTAGTCTTGCCTAAACTGCAATTTCTGTAGCTTTGATGCCACCAATTTGCACGATTGGCTTGGGTTTATCGCGGGCTGATTGGTAGATGAGTTTGGGAGCGACGCTCCTTTACTTAACAGGACTTACGCAGTCGATCGCCCAAACCCCCTTAAAAAGGAGGCAAAAGTTCCGCCCTTTTTAGGGGGGGGGAACCAGGGGGGATCGAATCTTAACCGAGATGTATTGCCCTTGGTACGAGCTTTTTCCGCCTGATTCGACAAGTACAGCTAGAAACCAGTTTACAGCGAGCTTTGGTAGATCGAACTATGACTTTTCAACGGTTGGAGTTGCTGAGCAAAGAAACAAACTGGTTTACAAATCCACCCCAAGTCCGTTTGAACGTGCGGGCAAAAGAACCAGTGACACCTCAGCAAGCAAATGTAGGGATTAAACAACGCCGCCTATCGCCAGCAAATTAGCCCCTTCAGTTAGCCTTACTCTAGTTATAGCAATTGTCTTTTCCCTGCTCCCTACTCCCTACTCCCTACTTTTGAGGAAAATGAATCACAATAATCGAAACTTCTGGATGACTGCGAGCGATCGCTTCTGGTGCAACTCCTAAAGCTGGTAAACCGATAATATCTGGATGAGTTCCAGCTGTTAAGATCAATAAGTCATCTTGCCGCAGCATTTTGGAAACTCGATTAATAAAGTTACCCCTGAGTTGTTGAATTTGAGTATCTGAACTCAATCCTAATTCTTCAGGATTAAAAGACTTACGCCTGCGGGAATTGGCTGTCACCTGCAACAGTTGTAGCGATGCCTTGAGTTCGTCAGCTAGAGACTTAGCCAGCGACACCGTTTGTCCAAAAGCAGCAGACGATCTTTCAGTATCGGCTATTGCTAAAAAGACGCGATGAGTATTTTCAATTGGCTGGGCAAATCGAGCAATTAATACGGGAACTGTAGCACGACGTAACACGTTATCGATCGCGCTGCCAAAAAAATTTTCGCGATAAGTTGAAAACCCTTTCCAGCCACAAACAATTAGATTGGCATCGCGTTCTAAGGCAGAGCGTAAAATTCCTTTATCGACCGAATCATCAATACGTCCGATTGGTTCAACTGCCGTTACAGCTGCATGAGCGATTGTTTCTGCCGTGGCTAACAACTGGCTTTGCTGAATTTTTGCTTCTGGGGCGATCGTTCCTTGTTTATCAGCCAAAATATGTAAAGGTAGTAAAGTTCCCGCAGTTTTTTTAGTCAGAATCAAAGCCAAATGGAGTAAATTATCTTCAGTACTAGGGTTAGCTACAGGTACTAAAACGCGAAGATTTTGAGCTGCGGCAAAGCCTTGTTCTAGTTGCTTGTTTCCACGACTTTTGGCGGGAGTTGGCGCTTCATTTTTCACCCCTCGACCCCAACGACTAGTTACCCAAGGAGAAGTAATACAGGTAACTAAAATCATGGCAACAGTGCCGTTAACAGTTGCTTGGTCTACTAGTTGAATCTGAAAAGCGACTGTAATTGCTGCTAGGGTCGATGCAGCTTGGGCAACAGAAAGACCGAACATGACCATAATGCCAGGAAACTGAAAGCCAAATAGCTTACCACTGCCCCAAGCAGGGACAAATTTAGCAACGATCGCGACAACAATCATCACTCCTGCTACCAACAGCGATCGCGGATCGCTAACTAATAGCCTCGGATTAATCAGCATTCCCACTGAAATTAGAAAAAAAGGCACGAACAAGGTGTTGCCAATAAACTGAATCCGATTCATCAGCGGACTCAGTTGGGGAATCAGTTGAGTAATCGCAATTCCCGCTAAAAATGCTCCTACAATTGGCTCGATATCAATCAGTTCCGCCGCATAAGAGATAACAAATAAAGTAGCAACTACAAATGTAAACTCAGCTCCTTCGTCATGCCCAAAACGGCGAAAGAACCAACGACCAATTTTCGGAACTCCCCATAAAGTAGCAAAGGTATAAATAGTTAAAGCTGGAATTAGAAATAACCAAAAACCGAGGGAGAGGCTGCCTTGGTGTGCCTGAACGACGACGGCGAGAACGAGTAGAGCTAAGACATTGGTAATTAAAGTTGCTCCCAAAGTTGCCGTGACTGCCTGGGTACGCATAATTCCCGTTTTGGTCGCTACTGGTAACGCCAAGAGTGTGTGGGAAGCAAAACAAGAAGCTACAAGTATTGCTGCCAAGAAGCCGTATCCTATCGCCAGCATCGCCGCCGTACCCAGTGCCATCGGCACGATAAAAGTAGCAATGCCAAAAATTACCGCTTTGTCTGCGTTGTATTTTAGGTCGTCAAGGCTGGTTTCTAGTCCAGCCATAAACATGAGAAACAGCAAACCTACAGTACCGAGCAGGATAATTGTGCTATCTCGCTCTAAAACGCCTAGTCCATAGGGTCCTACTACTACTCCCGCTAAGATTAAACCGACAATTCCTGGTAGCCTTATCCGCTCAAATAATAGCGGTGCAACCAGCATAATCGCCATAATTGTTAGGAAAACGGGTACTGGATCGGTAATCGGACCAGCGAACACCGAGGGAGTCAAAAATTCGCGAACGCGATCGCCCCATATTTGCAATTGATGCCAAAAATTTATCATAAATTATGCGATAACGCAGACAGAAAGCAGGAATCCCTACATTTTTCATTTCATTATCGATTATTCCTTGCCTTACTGCATTTCTTGAATGTCGAGTAAACTAACTAATACTCCTGCCAGTGGTACGGAAAGGAAAACTCCTACCAATCGCGCTACTCGCGCCCTTACTAAATAAAGCAAAAAACATATTGCTGAAGCAAAACGCAACCGACTAATACTTGAAGCGCCAGCCAAATTCCTTGAGGCAATACAATCAAGAAAACAAGGGTAATTCCAATTGTGGCTCCAATTCCAGGAATTAAGTCAAAAACTCCGGCGATCGCGGCTAAAACTAAAGCAAAAGGTAAATCTAAAATAATAAATACAACCCATATCGATACGCCAAAGAAAATCGAAAGTAGTAACCTTCTCCAAAAAAAAACAATAAAGTTATGTTGAATCGCCTCAGTAATTTGGGGACGAAAATGTTCGGGAAAAGCCTTGAGAGCAAAATTCCAAATTCGCTTGCCATCGAGTAGCATGAAGAAAGCTACAATTGCAATGACGATGAGTTCGATAAAATTGGACAGGAATCTTTGTAAAGTCGCAAAATCCATCCCTACACCTGCTAAAGCTTGCTCTCTTAGCTGTTCTTCTAAAGTGCCAAAATCAACTTGAAAATTCCATCTAGTTAAGTGGGTTTGAAGCAAGAATCCCCCGATTTATTGGCAGGAGTGTCAATCTGACTGCTAAATTTAACTGTGTTAAGAGTTAGATACCTAATTCATCTACTTACTTTAGGAGATGACTGCACTGGTATGTTCGTCCATCCGTGTTCAAAGAAGTTTATCCTAAAATTATCCCAGTCTGTTTATTATCAACCTAATGCCAACCAACTCTCAACCCGATCGCAGCTTAGAAACCACCAGCGATGTCGCCGTCGCCGAATCATCTTCCCTCACGCCAGAACAATATCGCCAAAAAATGCAGCGCCGCCAGCAGGTACAACACGATCGCGTTGCTAAAGCCTCGAAAGAGAAAGGTTTGATTATTGTCAATACGGGTAACGGTAAAGGGAAAACCACAGCAGCTTTAGGCATGGTACTGCGATCGCTCGGTCACGGCTATCGCGTGGCGATCGTCCAATTTATTAAAGGTGCTTGGGAACCTGCGGAAAAAGCTATTTTCAGTCAGTTTGGCGATCGCTTAGAGTTTCATGCTATGGGAGAAGGTTTCACTTGGGAAACCCAAGATCGCGATCGCGATATCCAAAATGCCAATACAGCTTGGCAGAAAGGATTAGCCTACATCCTCAACTCAGACTTTAATTTGGTGTTATTAGATGAAATTAATGTAGCACTTAAACTGGGATATTTAGAAATAGGAGAAGTCTTAACTGGATTGGAGCAAAAACCAGTCAATAGTCACGTTATTTTAACAGGAAGAGGCGCACCTGCCGCGTTAATCGAAAAAGCAGATTTAGTCACGGAAATGACTTTAGTTAAACATCCATTTCGCGAACAAGGTGTCAAAGCTCAACCAGGAATTGAATATTGACAGTTATTAGTGGCTAGTAACTAGTGACTGATGACTAGAATCGAGCCACTAGCCACTCACTATTACCAATGCCTACTTTTTAGAAAGAATGATCCATACAGCGTGGACAATACCTGGAACGTAGCCTAGTAATGTTAACAGGACATTAATCCAAAAATCGATTCCTAAACCTACTTGTAAAAAAACGCCTAGTGGTGGTAAAAAAATGGCACACAGCAATCGAATAATGTCCATTTCATCCTCCCATGTAAATGTGCAAAAGTAACTTCCCGGCTGAAATAACCACAGATAAGCTACTGTATTTTTACCACTCTAGGTTGACATAATTGCTAAAACCGTGACATCACCATTGAGATAGATTTGGCTCTAGCAATAATCCAAAATCCAGAATATAACATCTTCTCAGCCGCCACTAATCTTGACTTTGTAACCTATTTGAGTCAAAACTTGCAGTAGTTTTTGCTTGTGGTCGCCTTGAATTTCAATTTCATTTTCTTTCACCGTACCCCCAGCACCGCACTGAGATTTGAGTTGTTTGAGCAATGCTGTCAAAGTTTCTGGCTTGGCTTGAAAACCTGTGATGACAGTGACAGTCTTTCCCTTACGTCCAGCACGAGAAGATTGGACGCGCAGGTTTTGCTGAGAGGGTGGTAAGTCTGGGACGGCTCTTTCTGTAGCCGCCGAGTTATCGCCACCAAATTCACGGTAGACAACTTTTTCTTGTTTGTTAGAATTAGACGATTTACGCTTTTCGGTTGACATAAATGCGATCGCTCTATGGGTAAAGATTTTTGTAGTGCCTGTAACTATTCCACTGTAAAACAGTCTAGTGCAAGAAAGCAGATGGCAAAAAGCAGAAGGTAGGAAGAAACAATGGAGTAGGGAGTAGGTAGCAGTGATAAATGACGAATGACAAATGACGAATGACAAATGACAAATGACTATGGAAATTAGTGTTTGGAAAACGAGAGCTTTACTAATATTTCTTCTATCTTTATGCGTTGCTGTAGCACTTTCTCTATTTCCGCAAACACCCCAGTTACAGCAAATAGATGCATCTGTTTTACCTGCTGTCCCTGTATCCTACGAAGAAACAGTTGTGCCTGCATCTGAAGTTATACAGCGCCAGGAGCAACAGCAAAAGGTTGACAATTCTCCCAAGGAGTCACAGATAGCTAATGCTGCTACTGCTATTAGCTATAAACCAAGATATCAGATTGCTTGGGCGCATCCGCTCAATTATGGCGATCGCTTCGCCACAGATATTTACGGCAAACCGGTCTACAACAAACCGATTATCGTCTTGCACGAGACTGTTTACTCCGCCGCTTC
The DNA here is from genome assembly GCF_000817735.3 of Scytonema millei VB511283. Classification (NCBI taxonomy): domain Bacteria; kingdom Bacillati; phylum Cyanobacteriota; class Cyanophyceae; order Nostocales; family Scytonemataceae; genus Scytonema; species Scytonema millei. The sequence continues at coordinate 139,789 of NZ_JTJC03000004.1, forward strand.
TGCAATCAATACCTTCCGAACTCCACACCAGCAAGACGATAAACAAGTGAGCTACCATACCCTAATTGGGTTAGATGGTACGGTAATATATATAGTCCCGCCAGAAAAACGCGCCTTTGGAGCAGCCAATTCTGTCTTTATAGGTAGTAATGGAGCCGAAACCGTCAAAACTCACCCCAGCCTTGCATCTTCAGTCAATAACTTTGCCTATCATGTCTCGCTAGAAACTCCAGCAGACGGACGCGATCGCGATCGCCGTCACAGTGGTTATACTCAAGCTCAATATAAATCTCTCGCTTGGTTAATTGCTCAAAGTAAAGTCCCTGATGCAAGAATTACCACACATAAAGCAGTCGATCGCTCTGGTAGTAGAAGCGATCCGCGCTCTTTCGATCGCCACAAGTTTCTCAGTTTGTTGCACGCTTATAGAGGAATAAGTCGTAAGTCGTAAGTCGTAAATCGTAAGTAACTGCTCCCTGTTCCCTGTTCCCTGAAACAATGGCTTTAAAACCCGATGATGAATTCAAGCATCGCCTTTTGCCTCAAGCAACTACTTTAGTTGAAAAGGCAGTAGGAACGGCTAATTCAGTCGTACTTGAAGCCCTACTTGATGCCTGCTATCTTTTGGAAAATAGCTCGAATAGCGATGCACCCATAGTGGCGATCGAGCGAGATGTCCGCACTGATACAGGAACTTATCATTTATTCGTCCGCCGCCTCAGCACTAGCATTCCTGCGGGTAAATTCCAAATTTTGATCGTCCGCGAACTAGCATCTGGCTTGATTCAGTGAGCAGTTATCAGTTATCAGTTATCAGTTATCAGTTATCAGTTATCAGTTATCAATGACAAATGACAAATGACAAATGACAAACTAATGTTCAAATAAATCTTTGAATTGCAATAAGTCAAGCGCAACGATGGTTGGCAAAGTTTGAAAACAGGTTTGCGCGAGTTCCCAGCGTTCTTCTCGTTTGAGCATTTCTGTGAGTTTTTGCCGCAACGAGATTAAATAGCGGACATCATTAGCAGCATATCGGAGTTGTTCTTCAGATAAATTTGCTGCATTTCCCCAATCAGAACTTTGGGCGCTTTTATCGAGTTCTACTAGTTCTAATTCTTGCACTAATTCTTTCAAACTGTGGCGATTCGTGTATGTTCGCACTAATTTGCTAGCAATTTTTGTACAAAAAATCGGTGCGACTTGAATACCAAGATGATGTTTTAGAGTGGCAAGATCGAACCGGGCAAAATGAAAAATTTTCTCGACATCTGCTTCTAATAATTGTTTTAAATTAGGTGCATCCGTTTGTCCTTTGGCAATGCGGACAACTGCAACTCTGCCCCGATTATCGCACAACTGTACCAAGCAAAGGCGATCGCGGTGGACAAGCAAGCCCATTGTTTCCGTATCTACTGCAATTGCTTTAGCATCCATAAATTGAGCTAAAGTCTCATCGCTCAGGTCGCGATCGCAAATCTGAAAATCTTCCCCTACCATTGCCTTACCTAGATCTTTCGTTACTAAAATACTACAAGGGAGTAGGGAGCAGGGAGTAGGGAGTAGGGGGGAGAAGAGAGCGGAGGGAGCTGAGGGAGCAGGGAGCGCTTCGGTGCAGGGAGTAGGGGGGAGAAGAGAGCGGAGGGAGCTGAGGGAGCAGGGAGCGCTTCGGTGCAGGGAGCAAGGGGAAAATAACTTACGACTTACGACTTACGACTTACGACTTACGACTTACAACTTACAAAAGAGCCTACTTTATTGAGCAATTCAGGGGTCGTGAATCCTTTGGTAAGGTAATCTGTTGCACCAACGCGCCGCGCTTCGTTGCTCCATTCTTCTGATAAACGGGAAGAAATGACAAGGGCGGGTAACTGCATACCTGCCTGCCGACAGCGATCGATCAGGGTGAAACCATCCATCCCTGGCATCTCAATATCGGTAATTAACAAAGCTGGTACGGGATGGCTAGAAAGCCAAGTCCATGCTTCTAAACCGTCGCGACAAGTCTCAACTGTGTAACCGTTTGCAGTCAAACTTGCTTCAATTCGCCGCCTCACCAGCGCTGCGTCATCAACAACGAGAATAGTACGACTGGCAGCAGCAGGTTCGGCAAATATTTCTGCTAGATCGAAGTTGGAAACGACAGTGCGATCGCCATCTCCAGTGGGACTCATCCACAAGTGTGCTGCTAGAGAGGCAGGTTCTAAAACCGCGATCGACATCCCATCGGTTTGTAAAGTCACCCCCATCAACCCTATTGGTGAAATTAAGGGAATAGGCAAAGGCTCGATTAATAGTTCCGACTGTTCTAGCAAGTCATCTGCTAGTAACCAAGCATCTCGTTCGGCTGTGACAGAGGAAAAAGTAGAACGAACCCGCAAACAAATTGCTGTATCTGACAACGGACGGTTTGCTCTTGCTCCTGGCTGCCAGTATTCTAATAGGTCAAGGCATGGCATTTTGGCTTCATCTTGAGTCACAAACCAGTTAGGAGCGTTAGACATTGGGTCGCGATCGCTGGGCGTTGCTGATAAATTACTCCAAAGAGTCGTAGTCACGATCTCTTCGGCAGGAATGGCAAAGTTGCGATCGCCTGCCTGTACCAGGACGCAGCGTACTAATAAGTGCGGTACGGGAACCTGCATCTGAAAAGTTGTCCCTGCTCCCAGTATCGTTTTTAGGTTGAGGTGTCCGCCGATAGTAGCAATTTGGGTGGCAACTACGTCCATCCCTACCCCGCGTCCAGAAATGTCGCTCACTTCGCTACGAGAGCTAAAGCCAGGTTGACAGAGAACGGCAAGTAAATCGGCGGGGGTATCGGTACGAGTCAGGGGTAGTCCTCGCGCTTGGGCAAGTTGGGAGATCTTGCTGGCATCGATCCCACCTCCGTCATCTTGCAAAGATAGCAGGTAAAATTTACCTTGGCGGCGTAGCGATAAGATAATCGTGCCTTGTTCCGGTTTCCCTAATGCTAGGCGATCGGCAGCAGGCTCTAAAGCATGGTCGTAGGCGTTACGCATTAAATGTAATAGAGCTGGCTCTAGGTGCTGTACCGTACCAGCATCGAGTTCCAAGTGTTCCCCCTGTACGATTAACTGAGCGGGCTTACCAAAGCGATTCATGAGATCGCGGAGAATACCTTTAGCTCGGAAGCCCAAAACCTTAAACGGGATCAGCCGACTTTCTTCTACTGTTTGTTGGAGGTTGAGGACATTGCGATCTAACAATTGCAAGCTATCTGCTGTCAGCCGCGAACTCGTCGCTGCTTCTGCACCCAATTCTGACAGGCGCAAACTCAGTTCTAGCAAGCGATTGACAATCGTATAACCTTGACGATACCGCTCTAAAACTGGAGCTGTTGATACACTAGAGCGCTGTTGCTGTAAGTTGTCTAAAAGGGCGTAATCGTCTTGAACTTGTCGTAACTGCGTCAGATATTGCACGCTATCTTGCGCCAACGATAGCAGTTGTCCGATTTGCGTCTGCAACGATTGATAAAATCCTTGTACTGCCCGTGCAGATAATAGTGTCTCCACCAAACGCTGAGACGATCGCTCCAAGCGTTCTAGAGGGACGGGAACTTGGATATTGGTTTCAGCGGGAGTCGGGAGTCGGGAGTCGGGAGTCGGAAGAGTGGCTGGTGGCTGGTGGCTAGTGGCTAGAATTGCTCCCTCTACCCCTCTTTCTTCCCCTGCTCCCTGCTCCCTGCTCCCTGCTCCCTTCCCAGCAGGCAACTTCCCACCCTGTCTGGCACAGTCTTTTAACAGGAGGAGATATTTAGACCACTGCGATCGCCAGAAATCGGTTTCGGGGCGACTGAGTAAAGCTTTGCTATAACGTAGCAAGTCTAACCAACCAGCCCCAAATTCTAAATCGTTACCGATTTGTATCAGTTGCTGAAGTGTTTGTTTTGCTGTTTTGATAACTTCTGGAGGCACTTGACCGCGATCGGGCATTTCTTCTAGTGCCATTTCCAAGTCCAGCACGACGAGATCGAAGCCTTGTTCGGCAAACTCTTGAAATAATTTCGTTTGTTCGTTGGTTTCCGGTAAGTAGAGTTGCTGAATTTCTTGGCGTAGAGCTGCAATGCGATCGACGCTAGGTTGGACGGCGGCGATCGCCGCTTCTCCTGTTGCTTCGACTTGCAAGCTTGCGGTCAGAAGTTCTCCCGCCTCTGCCAGCATTTGTGACAGATGACCGTCTTCTAGCGGCGGTGCAATTTGCAGGTAGCGCAAGTCTGAAAGTAAGTCCTCTAGAATAGTTGAGACATAAAGAATCCCATCAGCACCCACCGTCACAGCTCCACCTTTGATCGTGTGGACGCAGCGATACGTTTCTTGAATGTCTGCCGTCCAAGTTTGAGGCTGAAGCTTTTGGACGAGATTTATGTATGTTTGCAGATAGGTTTGAGTATCAACAGCAAACATACTGCGTAGCTCTTGCTGTAATTGCAGCTCGGCTACGTCAACAAAATCTGACTCAGCAGCAGTGGAGCTATATTGTTCCGACATATTAAGGTATATGGGTGTAGGATGTATTTACTGATAACTAGATACTGTGTAGGGATGTTACATGTAATGTCTCTACACTGCTCCCTGCTCCCTACCCCCTGCTCCCTGCTCCGCTTCAGCAATACGGAAGAAGCTGACTTTTTCTAATAACGTCCGCGCCATGTTGTCAATTAACCCGGCTTGTTCTTGGGTGAAACTGGATTGCTGTTCTGTCTTAGCAGCTACCGTCGCAATTTCTTCAATCGATCGCAGCGTTGTTTGTGCTTCTGCGGCGATCGCTTGGCTAGATGCAGTCACTTGTTGTCCTACCTGAGCCACGCGGTCAGTTACGGCTTTAATCAGCTCAAATACGTGTTGCGATTGTTCTACGCTACCAACGAATTGATTCACTGAATGGCTGATGCCTTGCACGTCTTGGTTAATCCCCGACACTACAGTTTGAATTTGGGCTGCCTGCTGCTGCAATAACAACAAGCCTTGATTTGTTTGAACCGCAAGATCGTTAACTTGAGTTGCGATGGTTTCAAACTCGCGGGCAACACTAGCAAATTGGTCGGGGTCTTGCTGTCCAGAGGCACGAGCGGCAATCATAGAAGCATTTAAAGCAAGTACCCGTGTGAGGGCGGCGACTCGTTTTTGGTCTTTGGCAAATTGGGCGGCTGAGGTCACGAAGTTAGTCAAAATTTGGGCGCGTTTGACGATTTGTTCCGTACCTGAGTGGAGAACTTTAATTTCTTCGGTCAGTTTCACCATTTCCTCCTGTCCTTGGGTGACAGCGATTTGTGCCTGTTGCACGGCTTGGTCTGATGCCAATGCTTGCTGCGCTGTTTGTTGGGACAAATCGGAGAAAGTGACAACTGAGGCTTGCACGGCATTGACCGATCGTGCCTGCTGCTGTGCTTGTTGGGCTGTTACTGCTGCTAGTTGTTCTAACTCTGTCGATCCGTGAGTCACTTGTTGGGCAGTAGATAACACAGTCGCCATGATTCGAGCCAATTCTTCAATCAGGCGGTTGAGAGTATCTGCTACAAGTCCAGTAGCGCGATCGCTGACAGGTGCTTGTACTGTCAAGTCTCCGCCTTCCAGTGCTGCTACTGCATCGAGTAGATGACCCACATCTGATTGTAAGACGTGGCTCTCCTGCTCGATTGCCTCTTTCAATTGTTTAATTTCAGCAGTTCCCTTTAAGTTATCTAACAAATCTTGGATTTGGTCAGCCATCTGATTGATATTGGCTCCTAGCATTGCTAATTCGTCACTGCCTTTGACTGCAAGACGTACATCCAAATCGCCCGCTCCCAACTTTTGGACGGTTTGAGTTGCTGCCTCAATTGGTTGGAGCGATCGGTTGACCAAAAGCACTGCGATCGCACTTACTGCAACTGCTGCTGCTAAGGTACCAAGGGCAAAAATTTGCGCCAAGCGATTGTTAACTGCAAAAGCAACGTTTCGGTCTGACAGAATAAAGCCATCCCAACCCAGATCTGGTAGTCCTTGGATTGGCTCGAACGGAGCATATCCCCCAACCACATGCCGCTGTTCTGAAGGTTTGTAAGATTCTGTCGGTGCAGCTTTTCGATCCTGGCGCAGTTGTGGAAAAGGAGTGAGGTGTTCGGCGGCATCCATGCCTAAAGTCTCGGCGGCATCATTGGTGACAAAAACCTTGCCTGCTTTATCAACCAAATGATAAGTTCTGTCATTTTCACCATAGCTCTTAATCAAATCGTCCAGAAACCGAACTGGCATTTGGGTACGCACGACACCAATTATTTTATTAGTGACTGAATCTCGCACGGGCGCAGCAAGGTAAATCACAGTTTTACCCGTAGATGGTGCAACTCTGGGTTGAGAAATAAATCGCTTTCCAGTGGCAAGGACGGCTTGAAAGTAATCTTCTGTTTTGTGACTGCCAAGTTTAGCCCCTTGGGAGACTAAGATATTGTTGCCGTTTAAATCGATAAAGGCGATATTGTCATAGACTTCATAAGTTTCGGCGTACTTGGTTAGTACCTGCGTACGGTCTTTTACAGAAACAACTTGCTTCACTTTCTCATTGCGCAAAATTGGCAGGTTGCTGAGAGCTTGAATATCGCCGTAACGCTCAAACAGAAAACGCTCAACTTTGTCCATCATTGCCACAGTTTCTTCCTGCTTGGCAAGCTCAATTTGCGCGTTTAACATGTTGGCTGCGATGAGATTGGCTGCGATCCCAGTAATGACTACAGGTAGCGTACCAATTGCTACTGCTGCCAAGGTTGTTTTCAAACGCAAACTCAAGCCTTTTTTGATAAATCCAATGGATTTACTTGAAGGTGATGGAGCTGCATTGTTGGGAGCAGATGGCGAGCCGAGGTCTGATGAATTCGTTGTCATAAGAGCAGGAAAAATGACTGGATAAGCAAATCAAAAGTCAAAAGTCAAAAGTCAAAAGTCAAATATTCGTAGGGGCGGGTTTAGCTAGGCGAGCGAGTGATGACAGAGTTGTTTTTTCCAAAACCCGCCCGTACAGACATCCGTAGGATGATAGTCAAATATTTGTAGGGGCGGGTTTAGCTAGGCGAGCGAGCGATGACAGAGTTTTTTTCCAAAACCCGCCCGTACAGACATCTATAGGGACGATATGCCGCACAGCGGTGCGTTAAGTTGTTGTCAGTTCGATAGCAACAGCATCTTCAACTTCAGACAATAATTCCAAATCTGAAAAAGTTGCATTTTGCTTCAGGGCAGATTCAGGTAAGCGGAAGAATTGAATACTGCTGAGTAGTTTGCGCGATAGCTGTTGCATCTGTTCCGATTGCAAGCGCGTACTCTGAGTTAGCAAAGCGGTACGTTTGGCTAGTTCGGCAATATCATTCATTGCTTGAGCTGTAGACTGGGTAGCGTGGAGAATGTCATCGCTAGAACGAGATACCCCTAATCCAGCCTGTACGACCTCTACGGTACTACTGCGGACGTTACTAAACACTTGGTTCGACTGTTCCACACCCGTCGTAAAGTCGCTCACCAATCCACCCAAGCCTTGTACTTCGCCGTCAATTGCCGATACTACACTATGGATTTGGTCGGTACGCTGTTGCAGAGTGAAGAGTCCTTCATTGGTCTGCTGTGCTAGGGTACTGACTTGAGCCGCGATCGCCTCAAATTCTCGCGCTACAACTAAAAACTGTCTCGGGTCGCGCTGTTCGGAGGCGCGGGCTGCTACCAGGGTGGCGTTTAAAGCTAGTACTTGGGTCAAAGAAGCAATCTGGCTTTGGTCTTGCACGAATTGGTCTGCTAGACCGACGAATTCGCCCAGAGTTTTCATTTTCTGAATAATTCGGTCAGTACCTTGACTGAGGACATCAATACCTTTAGTCATTGCTTCGAGGGCAACTTGACCTTGTTCTACTGCCGATTGCACTTCGGTGAGAGATTGATTCGAGCGATCGACCGTTCCCGCAGAGTCTTGCGCCGATTGACCTACCTGTTGGGTTAACTGTAGTACCTGTTCTACTTCTTGTGCTTGGGTTGCCGCGTTATTTGCTACAGTTTCAGCTAGCTGTCCCAAGGCACTAGAACCAACGGAGACTTGTTCTGCTGCGGCATATACCTGAGCTAGCACTTGCCCGAGCTTTTCTAGCAGGCGGTTGAGGGTGTCTGCCACGAGTCCAGTCGCGCGATCGCTTACATCAGCTTGCACTGTTAAGTCACCTTCTTCTACTGCCGATACCACATCGAGGATGTGGATCACCTCCATCGACAGCGCTTCCCCTTCTTGTTGGTTGAGTTCTGCTTGTTTTAACTGTTCTTGCGTAGATACCGTCCGCGATACTTCCTCCCGAATCCGATCCTCGTTAGCCGCAACCTGTTTCAACAAGTTAAAAAACGAAGTTGACAACCGACCGATCTCGTCTTGCTGCTGCATTTGCATTTCGGTCTCGGTATCCGCTTGTGCTAGCTTGTTACATTCATCTAGAATCGGGCGCAGGCGACGATTGAGACTGCGCACGAAGAGTAAAACTACGGTTGTTAATAACAAACCCGCACCTAACGCACCAGCAATCGTAATTGTCAATACTGGACCGAGAACAACTCCTTCCGGTACTGCTGCCATCATTAACCAATTGGTGCTGGGAACTCTTTGATAAGCCCAGAATTTACCTCCCGTCCACAATAGTCCCGATCGCTCTTTTTTGTCTGGCGATGATATTTTCGACCAGATGGCTTTGAGTTCTGGAACTGTCTCGTAACCGCTCTGATTTTTAGCGCGGTCGGGTGCGGGTGGGTAAGACATGAGTTTACCCTGTTCGCTGGCAAGGACAAAATAGCCCTGGTTACGAATCACAGATTTGGAGATCTGGTCGCTCAAAGCCCCTAAGTTTACGTCGATCGCGGTAATACCAAGAATTTTATTGTTGCGATCGCGTATTACCTTACTAAAACTGGTCATGGGGATGTTATACCAGGAGTAAGGCTCAGTCCAGCTCTCGCTTCCCTGTGCTATGGGATCTTTAAAGTATGATTGATTTGGATAATTGTCCTCTTTGAACAAATCCACTTGAAAGAGTTGGTCGTAAGGTGCAGCTAAACGCTTACCTGGCTGCTTCGGGTCTTTCTGGTCTATATAAAAATACGTTCCATGCCATTGACGGTCTGGAAGAATTGCATAAGCAGTTTGTTCCATTGCCATACCCATAGCCAAAGTAGGGCGTTTGTGAAAAGCCTCTAGAATCAAACTGTCGTACAGCTCTGGATTTAAAGTTTTCTTGCTGCTCAATAACTCAGATGTACCAGCCAAATCGCGCATCGATTGCTTAACGGGTTCTAACTTACCTTCAATCGAAGTCACCTCAGTGTTTAAGTTATCGCCGATCTGAGCAAGGATTTGTTGTTTTAAAGACTGATAGAAGAAAAAACTAATACCACCGAGACTAACTAACGCACCGCCCATGACGGAGATAAACAGTACTGTACCGATGGAATTAAACCGAATTTTTCGCCCAGGACTGTTTTGCGGGGCAGACGGGGAAACGGTAGGTTGATTAGTAGTCATATGATTGAGAATATTGTTTACAAGAAAGGGAGTCGGGAGTCGGGAGTCGGACAAGGGGGACAAGAGAGCTGAGGGAGCGATCGGGAGCGATCGGGAGCTGAGGAGATAAAATAACTAACTGGTCACTGGTCACTGGTCACTGGTCACTGGTCACTGGTCACTGTCACCTCACACCCCACACCCTATTTACTGGTCACTGGTCACTGATAACTGATAACTGCTCCCTCGATCGAGTCGATCGCCATCTTAGGGGTTGCCACAATGAATCTGCTAAGATTTCCGGTTTGAACAGTCGCATGTTTGGCTCAATGTTTGACTGTACGGCATCAAATAAATCTGGTGGCAATTGGGAATGCGATCGCATTCCCAGGGTGCGATCGACAACTAACCCTAGTCCTGCTTGTTCCGCCGCCGCAGCGCTTAATTGCACCACTGTCAGTCTTTCTGTGGCAAAACCCTTGGCGATACCCAAGAGTTGACGTAGAGAAACTAACGGAGTAACGTGACCTGCATGATGGAGTACCCCCATCACCACTGGCGAGTAGAACGGCATCACAAGGATCTGCGATCGCTCGACAATTGGAATTTCTGCTACTAGAGTTAGCGGCAAGACAAAAGTAAATTGTTCGACTTGAGTGAGGATATATCGCTGTTGCTTTTCCTCAAACTGGATCGATGCATCATTTTGGGCGATCGCGTCAGGAGAGGGATTCATTAGCGTACCTTTTGTAAAGCTTGCTCGACGGTTTCCCGCGTCACGGGTTTGATCAAATAATCATCGGCTCCAGCCCGTTTCATGCCATAGTCAATCTCCAGAGGAGTCTTTTTAGTCGAACAGAAAATGACGTGCTGCTTTGCAGTTTTCTGGTTAGAACGCACCTCACGCAAAAACTTGTAGCCGTCCTGTTCTGGCATCACAATATCTAGAAATACAGATGCATAGTCTCGATCTGTAAGCATTTGCATAGCTTCCTTCGAGTCGGAACAAGCATCGACTTGATGCCCTAAACCTTCTAATAAAGAAGTGAGTAAGTGGCGATCGACCGAGCTATCATCAACAACTAAAAATTTCATGAGTTTGTCGTCCTTTAGTGTGGTTTAATTGACCTTAATATTTAGAATTCCCATCAACAGTTGTCAGTTATCGTAGGGGCGGGTTTTGAGTGCAGATTGCTGCCGTCAAGCGCGTATCTTTTGCTAAACCCGCCCGTACTGTAGGGGCGGGTTTTGAGTGCAGATTGCTGCCGTCAAGCGCATATCTTTGGCTAAACCCGCCCGTACCCAAGTTTAGTTGTCGTAGGGGCGGGTTTTGAGTGCAGATTGCTGCCATCAGGCGTAACTCTTTTGCTAAACCCGCCCGTACTGGTGCATAAAGAAAAGGTATAGGGTATAGAATTTAATCGTAAATTGCACATCAAATTACACAACCATATCTTTAGTAGTAGGAGCTATTTCAAATAGCATTTGCCGCAAATCCGTGCGAAATGTTGGCACTTCGGCAGGGGTACGGGGCTTAGCTAAAAACTTGCAGTTTGCCCACTGCGCTCGCCATTGGTTAGAAACAGATTTCTCGGCTGTTAGTAACACGAGAGGAAGCGATGCTAGTTGGGGTTGTCGTCGAATTTGCTTGATCAAGTCGAATCCAGAAGCTCCTGGCATATTGATATCGAGAAAAATTGCTAAGGGTTGAGATTCCATCATTGTTTGCACCGCAGTCAGAGCATTGTTGGAATACTTCACTTGGTATCCCCAACCTTCTACGAGCTGACGAAATTGTTGGATTAGTAGAGGCGAGTCATCGACGATAAAAATTTCTGCTGAAGCTGGAGAATTGTCAGGAGTGTTAGCTGACTTTTCTATTTCTACTAAGCCTTTTTCGATCAAACGGCTAAAGAATTTTGCGACTTCTAAAGGATCTTTTCCCATCGTGCGGGCGATCGCCGCTAAATTTTTACCTGGTTGGACTAAGTTTTGTAACTGCTGCTGTTGTGCTGTTGGCATAGAAGCAGCTGCTATTGCCTCCTGTTTCAATATCAGAGTGCTATCGAGGGAAGGAATGTATTTTTGCAGTTGCTTCCATTGACTTTGGCGGTTTGCGGCTTCTACAAACAAACCACTCAACTCAAAGCCGCGAATTGGAGTATTGACCACAAGTTCGGGTTCGGAAAAAAACTGAGCTTGTCCGGCGTAGTCAAACAAATATGTATCTAAATCGATGAGAATTTTTTGCCGCAGTGCTTGCGTTACGTCGTCGTGAGTGACCAATTTCATATTGACCATCTCTACGACAATTTTGCTTAAAGGCGTGGCTTCCTTGCTAGATAATTCCTGTTGTAGCTGTCCGAATGCTTGTTGTGCTTGTGGTTGGCGCAGTTGAGGTATAGATTGATTTAGAGTTGCTAAAAAAGGCTTCCACGCTGCTAGTTTCTCAATTCCAGAAGAAATGACCCGCCCTTGCACAACTCCTAGATAGCGAGGTTGAGGAATACGAGAGCGCTCTCCTTTGCTTAATTGAATTTGCCAGTACCCTGTCAGGGTATCGTCAAAAACTTGCTTCAGTCGGTCGGTTAGTTCTGATGCCCCAAACGAAAAGCTTAAATTTGATTGCATACCAATTATCCGCGAAAGTCCCTATACTCTGGCAACCCTAGTTTTCTCGCTTTTATAGTTCCCTAAATTTTCAGATTGCTAACATCTTCGTCAAGAATTTAAGTGCAGGCGATAACGGCAACAAAGGGCAAAAGCTATCTATACTTTTTCTTAAGAGTCGCTAAGTAAGCGAGTTTTCTGCATTTAACGAACATAAAATTTTTTCAGATATTGACAGTAAGAAAGTGTTAAGAAAACCTATATTTTTGCAGCGCTGTTTTCAATTTATCGCAATTGCCTTTGGCTTGTGGTTAATTTTCGATCTTGTCACCCGTCTGGGGGCAGAGATTTTTTGGTTTCAAGAAGTCGGTCACTTGCCAGTATTAAGGCTGCGACTATTGACCCAAGGTTTATTATGGGCGATCGGCTTTGGCATCACGGCTTTGTATTTGTTAGGTAATTTGGTGGTGGCTGAACGACTGGCGCGGGAGTCGGGAGTCGGGAGGAGCCAGTCGCTTGCGGGGGTTCCCCCCGTTGTGCGAACTGGCGTTCGGGAATCGGGGAACAGGGAGCAGGGAGTAGGGAGCAGAGGAAGAGAGCTGAGGGAGCTGAGGGAGCAACAACCGTTAACTGTCAACCGTCAACCGTTTTCACGCAGTGTAGCGCCAGCGTCTACCGTCAACAATCAACTACCAACTACCAACTACCAACTACCAATTACCAATTACCAACTACCACCACACCTATTTCTCCCCCTAGTCCTGTTATTAAATCTTTTGGTGGGGCTGTTGTTGTGGCATTACGGTCAAATTGCTAGGCAGTATTTGCAAACTGACTTGAACTTACCGAATATATCGCCGCTGATTCCCAAGTTATTTAGACCAGCATCAGTTTTCTCTCTGGGGGAACGCTTGTTTTCTCAAGCTTGGGCGCTGGGGGTGTTGGCAGGATTAACGATCGCCCTATTATTCTATACGCGCTTTTTTCTGTGGGCGATCGCGATTGCGTTCAGTGGAATTTTTGGTCTAGTTCTGTCTGGGAATTGGGCAAGAATACTGAAATATCTCAATCCCACCACTTTTAATACTGCTGAACCCGTCTTTAATCGCGATATTAGCTTTTATATCTTCACCCTCCCATTAGGAGAATTATTAGAATTTTGGCTGGTGGGGATGTTTTTGTATGGTTTAACTGCTGTCGCCCTGACTTATCTTTTAGCTGGAGATAATTTAAGTCAAGGGCGATTTGCCAGGTTTACGCGATCGCAACAGCGACATTTAGAGGGATTAGGCGGCTGCTTCATGCTAGCGGTTGCTCTCAGTTATTGGTTGAACCGCTATGAATTACTCTATTCTCGCCGTGGCGTGTCCTTCGGTGCAGGTTATACGGATGTAACGGTACAACTACCAGCCAATACTTTCTTAAGTTTACTGGCAGTGGCGATCGCTATTTTTTTGTTTTGGGGCGCAGTTTTTAGTTATCCCAAGCAATTCAGACGCAAGTTTTTAATTGGGAGTGTTAGCGCATATGTACTCATTGCTCTGGGAACTGGTACGTTATTACCGTCAGCCGTGCAGCGTTTTGTCGTACTCCCGAATGAGTTGGAAAGAGAACGAGCATACATTCAGCGAAGTATTGTATTAACTCGTCAAGCATTTAACTTGGGAATCGATAACCGTACCTTCGATCCACAAAATAATCTTACCTATAAAGATATTCAAGCCAACGACCTCACCATTCGCAATATTCGCCTGTGGGATCAACGTCCGCTATTAGAAACAAATCGCCAATTGCAACAAATCCGACTGTATTATCGGTTTCCCGATGCCGATATCGATCGCTATACCTTACTACAAGATACAGTTGCGCGCCGACCCAGTGCCGCACCACCATCTACAACCGAACAACAGCAACCTGGTGTAAATGCAACCAATACGGAAACAAGGCAAACTCTGATTGCCGCAAGAGAGTTAGACTACAGCGCCGTACCTCAAGAAGCGCAAACGTGGGTAAACCAACATCTGATTTATACGCACGGTTATGGTTTTACCCTCAGTCCCGTAAATACGGCGGCGGCTGGAGGACTACCGGAGTATTTTGTCAAAGATATCAGCGATACAACGACTGATGGCAGTACTCTAGCTGTCTCTAGCGCAGCAATCCGCGATAGTATTCCCATCGGACAACCGCGAATTTATTTTGGGGAAATTACAGATACCTACGTCATGACGGGTACGCAGACAAAAGAATTAGACTACCCAAGTGGTAATGATAATGTTTATAACGTTTATGACGGTCGAGGTGGGATTAACATCGGTTCGTTTTGGCGGCGGTTGCTGTTTGCTAAGTATTTAAATGACTGGCAAATGTTATTGACGCAGGATTTTACACCCCAGACGAAGTTACTATTTCGGCGTAATATTAATCAGAGAATTCGGGCGATCGCTCCCTTTATTCGCTACGATCGCGACCCTTATTTGGTAGTTGCAGATGCGGGAGATCGGCAAAGTTATCTTTACTGGATTGTCGATGGATATACGACTAGCGATCGCTATCCCTATGCCGAGCCTGGTAATGAGGGAATTAATTACATCCGCAATTCAGTTAAAGTTGTTATCGATGCCTATCACGGTACGGTCAATTTCTATGTTGCCGATCCTAGCGATCCGATAATTAACACTTGGCAAAAAGTTTTTCCTGGTTTGTTTCAACCTTTAGACAATTTACCAAAAACTTTGCGATCGCACATTCGCTATCCCCTGGATTTGTTTAGCATCCAAGCAGAACGGTTGACGACATATCATATGACCGATCCGCAAGTATTTTATAACCGAGAAGACCAATGGCAAATTCCTACCGAAGTCTACGGCAACGAAGCAAAATTAGTCGAACCTTATTATTTAATTACCAGCTTACCGACCGTACCGTTTGAGGAATTTATCCTTTTATTGCCTTATATTCCTAGTCAAAGAACGAATTTAATTGCTTGGTTGGCAGCGCGCTCGGATGGCGAGAACTACGGCAGATTATTGTTGTACGAGTTTCCTAAACAACGACTGGTTTATGGTCCAGAACAAATCGAAGCGAGAATTAATCAAGATCCAGTCATCTCTCAACAAATTTCGTTGTGGAATCGACAAGGTTCTAGAACAATTCAAGGAAATTTATTGATAATTCCCATAGAACAATCGCTGTTATATGTCGAACCACTTTACTTAGAAGCAGCGCAAAATAGCTTGCCAACTTTAGTACGAGTCATCGTGGCTTATGAAAATAGAATTGTGATGGCAGAGACTTTAGAGCAAGCATTAAAAGCTATTTTTCAACAAGAAGAAACGCCTGCAACGCCAATTATTCGTCCGGTAGAAGAACCTAGCTGAAAATAAACCTCTAGTGTGACTCAGATACTTATTTGAAGAACGACTCAATAGTTTGCAAAGGAAGAAACATTTGTAAGGGAGAGTCAAGACTTTCAAAACCAAAACGCAAGTAATAGGCTTTAGCCGTTTCATCTTTAGCATCCACAAACAGCCCAATTCCACCTGCATTTTCTGCTACAACCAGCGCCCGCTGCATCGCCTCAACTACCAGAATTCCGCCAATTCTTTGTCGTTGCCAATTTGTGCCCACTGCTAAACGAGCTAATTTTACCCCAGGGATAAGGGAAGGATATTTCTTCGCCCATTTTTGGGGCAGTGCTTGTAAGCGTATCTCGCACAAAGTCAAGGTAAAAAAACCAATAATTTCTCTAGGACAAGCGCAATCAATGAGAACGAAAGTACGAGAAATGCCTTTCTGTATATGCTGCCGTGCTGTCTGTTTCAGAAATTGGTTAAGGGCTTCGTTGCCACAGTCAAACTGTTCGCGTTCGTGAGATTTATCGAGTAGTTGAATGACTTTCACTAAAAAAATCTTGGTGTCGAGCAATTGCTGAGAGCAGTTTTTGATTGGCAGCAGGTGGGTTTTCTAGTGAATGAAAAATCTTGTCTGCATCTTGTTGTGTAATGCTAATTATCCGTTCTGCTTCTAGAACTTTTTGGGCTTCTTTGAGGGCTGCTTGGATGAGAAATTGGTTCAAGGTAGCACCAGACAAGTCAGCAGCTTTTTGTAAGGTTTCTTTGACTGAAGCAGAAACCCTTGCCGTGACTCGTTCATCATTTTGAGGGCGTTTAGGCATGATACATTTTGGCTTTTTATAGTGTTACTATAACTGAAGTGGTGACAAAATGACACCAACTTTTGCTTTTTAGTTTTATTTACCTAGTTTAATTTACATAAAGAGGAAGTTGACTTGAAAGAACCTTTTTGGTAGCTATCTTGAGGTAGGTGTATAAAAAGATGCCTGTTAGCATCGGAGTTTAATTAAAAATTAAACATTAAAATGCAGTATTTAATGTACGTCTAACTTCAAAAGCAACGATCGCACCGAGTCAGAAGTTACGAATCGTACGAGCGGACAAGTGAGCGATCGCCCGCGTGCGGAATCAACTGTCGGACGCAGCAACAATGGAATACTCGTGTTTTTGCTGGGTGTAGTTTTCACCCTACTACTAGTCGTTTTAGTCGGTGGTGGATTGTATATATTTACGCAGCAGCGATCGACTCAATCGGCGACAAACCTAATACCATCAAATAGCGAACCTCAACCCAACGCTGCGCCGCCTCCAACTCAAGCTGAGACGAGTACGACAGCCGCGAGTCCTCCTGCTGCAACAACTGCGATCGATCCTGCGTTACCCGCGCCACAAACTCTTAGCCTCCAAGTCAATCATGCAAATGCCACGACAGCGCGACTTACGGAGATTACCTTTTCTGACGACCACATCACCGCCGATCTCAGCGTGACAAACGGTCATCGTCATGCCATTCGACTCAATAACAGTCACGATATGGTAATCGCAGATAATTTGGGCAATCAGTATAATCTGGCAGAACCACCAAACAACGAAGATATTAGAATTGACCCCAACACGACCCTTAAAGGAAAATTTGTCTTCAACGGTCGAATTGCTCCTGATGCAACTACTTTGACCTTAACTACAAATAATAGATTTGGTGGCAATGAAAATTTTAGTAATAACCCGAGCAAACAGCAGTCCAAAAAGCTTTGACAGATCTAAAAGCCCAAGAAACTAGCACAGGTATTCTAATTAATTTACCAGAAAATATTTTATTTGATTTCGATAAATCGAATATTCGTCCTAGTGCTAAACCAACGCTACAAAAACTGAGCCTACTGCTGAAAAACTATGCCAAAGCACCCGTTACTATCAACGGAAACACTGATAGTAACGGCAGTGATGCTTACAATCGAGTTCTTTCTCAGAAACGGGCGGAAGCAGTTAAAAACTATCTGGTACAAAACTTTAGTACTAACGGCAGCCAGATGACAGCTAAAGGTTGGGGTGAAAAACAGCCCATCGCCCCGAACGCGAAGTCTAATGGTGCAGATAATCCCGCAGGAAGGCAGAAAAATCGGCGGGTAGAAGTGATTATAAGTCGTAAGTCGTAAGTCGGGTATTCGTAAGTCGTAAGTATTTCACGCACCACGCAGCTATCAACTATCCATTACCTATTACCGCATAATCTCCCGACTTCCCGCCCGTCTTACTCACCAAATGTATCGCTTCAATTTGCATCGATTTTTCTAGGGCTTTTGCCATGTCGTAAAGTGTTAAAGCAGCGACGGAGACGGCGGTGAGTGCTTCCATTTCTACACCCGTTTCGGCTTTGGTTCTAACTGTGGCAATAATTTGATAGCCAGGGAGTTCGGGATCGGGGGTAATTTGGACTTCGATTTTTTGTAGTGGTAAGGGATGGCACAGGGGAATGAGATTGGATGTTTGTTTGGCTGCCATAATTCCGGCTAGTCTTGCCGTTCCCAATACATCGCCTTTAGGGGCGTTGCCAGCTTGGATCGCTGCCAAAGTATCTGCTTGCATCCTCACTCTACCAGAGGCGATCGCTTCTCGGACTGTTGGCTGTTTGGCGGAAACATCTACCATCTGAGCTTGCCCTTGCCAATCGAGATGAGTCAAATTAGCGGTAGAAAAATTTTCTTGTGTCATTTAGTCAAAGTGTGTGTTACTATAAGTTTCTGGCAAGGGTGTGTAGCTCAGTGGACTAGAGCACGTGGCTACGGACCACGGTGTCGGGGGTTCGAATCCCTCCTCGCCCGTTTTTCATGTGTGGGGGCAGGTTTGCAAACCTGCCCCTATTTTAATGCGTATGCATCCTGACCCCTGCCCAAGGCAAAACGTAAAGAGGCAGGAAAACTTTTGCTCGAATGGGTCAGAAAAATGAGTAAAGCGAGGAAAGTTAGCCCGCCAGCCGCACCAAACATCGCCCGATAACCGACTTGTTCGGCTATTAAACCTAAGAAGGGACCCGCGATCGCAATTCCCACATCAAACCCCACCATACACACGCCAAAGATTCTCCCCCGTTCGTCTGGCTGGGCGCGGTCTACCAAGAGTGCGGCAATGGTAGGCAATAGCATTCCTGCCCCAGCCCCTTCGATAATTGCTGCCCATAAAAACATAGTGGCATTGGTAGCTTGCCATAGCAGCAGCATCGATACCGAGTAGAGAATCAAGCTGATAGAAATAAATAAACCCCTGCCGTAACGGTCGGAAGCTCGTCCGGTCGTCAAGCGCACAACAAAACTGGCGATCGCAGCTGCGGTGTAAAATAAGCCTGCATTTAAATCTACTTGAGTCGATTTAATAAATAAGGGTGCAAAAGTACTTAAAGTACCGAAAGCCAAACCGACGAGTAATAAAACGATCGCGGGGATACGCAGTCGCGGACTGAATAATAAACTCCAAAACCGATCTGCTGAAGGACTTTCGGTTGCCACTTTCGCGATCGGTGGATTGTAGACTTGGGAAGTAAACAAGATGCCCAAGAATCCCAACCCTGCTGAGAGGAGAAAGAGGGGTGCATAGCCAGCCCCAGCTTGTAAAAAACCGCCGATGGCGGGTCCCACTGCCATTCCAATCGCGGTCACTAAACTCATATAGCCGATAACTTCACCGCGATGTTGGGGGGGTGCAATATCGGCGACTAGGGCGCTGTAGCCTGTGGTAAACGCGGCAATACTGATCCCGTGGAATGCCCGTAGTACCATCAATAAAGGCAAAGATGTAATGACTAAATAACCTAAAGGAGCGATCGCCACTACAGCCGTGCCGATATACAATACCAGCTTACGACTGCGGCGATCGGCAAGTTGTCCTAACCAAGGACGAAACAATAACAGTCCAATGGCAAAACAGCCCATCACCATACCAATTTGTTGCTTGTTCGCCCCCACATCCTCAATATAAAGGGGCAGAACGGGCAACAATGCTGTCAGACTAGACCAGAAACTCAGCCCAGCACAGAATAAAATCAGCAGATTTCGTCGCAAACTGCGATCGAATTTAAGAAAAACGTTCAAGGTTTAACAGAGGGAGTAGGGAGTATCGGGTGTAGAGAGGTTACATGTAACCTCTCTACACCCGATATTTTTACTTTACTTAACATTATGACCTACCACCTCTCGCACGCGATAGATTGGGCGACCTTGAGATTCATGATACGTCCGCATCAAAAGTTCTGCCAATAGCCCGAAGCAAAACAACTGTACCCCAGTGATGAATAGCAAGACAGACAAAATCAATAAGGGACGATTGCCAATACTTTGACCCAAACCCAATTTTAAGAAAGTCAAATATAGCCCGATCGCCGTACCTAAGACTAGAGACAGCAGCCCAAAAAGACCGAATACGTGCATGGGACGGGTGAGAAACTTCTTCATGAAGGAGATTGTCAGCAGATCCATCAACACGCGAAACGTCCGCCACAACCCGTACTTGCTGCGACCAAAACGCCGTGCGTGATGTCTCACGGGCATTTCGCCAATTCTCGCCCCTTCAATAAAGGCTAAAGCGGGTAGAAAGCGGTGCAATTCTCCGTAGAGATTCATATCGGCTACGAGTTCCGACCGATAAGCTTTGAGAGAACAGCCGTAGTCGTGTAACTTGACACCTGTGGTGATGCCAATGAGTTTGTTAGCAATTTTAGAAGGAAGTAAGCGAGTTAAAGCTGCATCTTGTCGTTGTTTGCGCCAACCGCTTACCAAGTCATAGCCCGCATCTAGTTTGGCAAGTAAAGCAGGAATATCCGCCGGATCGTTTTGTAAATCTGCATCCAGAGTGACGATCGCTTTCCCTGTAGCATATTTAAATCCAGCTGCCATTGCTGCTGTTTGTCCGTAGTTGCGTCGTAACAGGACGGCTTTTAAATCGGTGCGTTCTGTTGCTTGTTGCTTGAGGAAATCCGCCGAACCGTCTTTGGAGCCATCATCAACGCAAATGATATCGTATGTTAAACCACTGGCTTTCATGGTAGAAGCGATCGCCTCCAGCAAATGAGGTATGCTCTCCACCTCGTTGTAAACTGGTACGACCACCGAAACATCGAGTTGATTTGAGGCGATCGCCCCATTGGATTGAGTTAAGCTATCGGAAACGATCATGAGTAGTGAGTAGTGGCTAGTGGCTAGTAGCTAGTGGTTAGTGGTTAGTTAATTGTGACTTGTGACTTGTCTCTTAATTTTTGACTTCTGACTTTTAACTTTTGACTTTTGAATTCCGAGTTCCTTCGTAACACTTAACGACTCTGCCGTAGGAACGCAGTTGTTGAAAGTACGAGCGACTGATTTCGTCTCCTTCTGCTGTTAAGCAATCGATCGCAATACCATTGCGCCCCATTTTTTGCCCAGAACTATGTATATAAGATCCAGCGCCCAAGTACAGTCCCACATGGGTAGCTTTCTTATCCGTCCCAAAGAATACCAAATCCCCAGGTGAGAGTTCTGCTTCAGAAATTGTTTCGACAAAGGCTTCTTGTTGGTAAGCATCCCTGGGTAGCCAAACACCCACTGAAACAAAAGCTGCTTGGATCAAGCCCGAACAGTCATAGTTTGGTCCTAAGGTTCCACCCCATAAATAGTAATTGGGTTGTTGCATTGCTTGACGTGCATAGTCAATCACTTTTGGCAAGCAGCGATTAATTTCTGTAATAGAAAGAGCGATCGCCTGATAGGGAGCTTTTGCTGTAGCTAGCTTTTGTAGATCGGACGCTGGTAGCCAACCTGGATAATCATCTTCACACAAACACACCTCAATTGCTGACGTGTTGTCAGGTATGGTCGTTACTTGTAAATGTCTTCCTGCTGCTGCTTGAGTTGCCAAGCGATCGCACTCAGGAGAATCATATATATTTAGAGGACTGAGGCACTGATATTCAATGTTGGTCATTGGTCATTGGTCATTGGTCATTTGTAATATAACTCCCTGCTCCCTGCTCCCTGCTCCCTGCTATGGTATTTTTCCGCAAAGACGAACAACTAGAAAATTTGGGCGATCGCGTTTTAGAAGTGACTTGGGCAGAATTTCCCACTTTGGCGCGTAATCAAATTGCTCTGACGTGGATTGTCTACGATCCTCCAGTCCCCGTCAATACAGGTGGCGCTTTGAGTCCCCAAGCCTTTTGGAATTTTCCAATTCGGGGGTATAGCTATCGCGGTGTGGAACGAATCTATCCTGCTAGTATCGTCAAACTATTTTATTTGGTGGCGATTCAAGAATGGCTAGAAAAAGGCATGGTGGGGTCTTCGCCAGAAATCGAACGCGCCATGCGCGATGCGATCGCTGATTCTAGCAATGATGCAACTAGTTTAATTGTTGACGTTCTCAGCGGTACGACGAGCGGTCCCGAACTCCCAGCCGCGCCTTTTGAAACTTGGAAAACTCAACGCAACATCGTTAATCGCTACTATCAGTCTCTTGGTTGGGAGGAGATGGCAACAATTAACGTCAATCAAAAAACTTGGTGCGATGGTCCCTACGGGCGCGAACGAGCGTTTGTAGGAGAATTGATGGACAATCGCAACATGCTGACAACCAACGCTACAGCAAGATTGTTACACAGTATTGTAGGTGGGGTAGCTGTGTCTAGCGGGCGATCGCAAGCAATGATGGCATTACTCAAGCGCAGCCTCAATCCTGCCGATTTATCAACAGATAATGACGAAGACCAAATTACGGGATTCTTAGGTGGCGGATTACCCCCAGAAGCACAATTGTGGGCAAAAGCTGGCTGGACGAGTCAAGTCCGCCACGATGCTGCTTATATAGAAATTCCTAATTTGCGACCATACTTATTAGTCGTATTTACCGAAGGTCGCGCCCACAGCAAAAATCGTCACATCTTACCCTTTATCTCGCAACAGATCGCTACCGCAGTCGCTACTTTGGGAAGCCGGGAGCAGTGACCAGTGACCAGCGATCGGTGACCAGTTAACTGTCAACCGTCAACCGTCAACCGTCAACAAATGACAAATGACAAATAAATATTGACAAATTCTAAAAAGCTAGAGCTAATAACTAATAGATAGGTGAATTATGCAAGTTTTCGGCATAAAATCTTCTAGGAGTGAACGCAAATATGCTTTTTTCTCGTCATTTGCCGTTGGTGTTCGGTGTTGCAACCTCGATCGTGCTTGGTGGGAGTTTATCCACTCAAGCTCAAACAGCTAGTAGCGATCGCTTACAGTTAAACCAACCCGCACAACCTCCAGATCGTGTCGTCCCGATGCCAGGAACGTCTGTGACTTCAGCTACGACTCTTACTACTGAGCCTGCTACAATTCCAGAGTTAGAAACGACAAAAATCGATAATGCCCAGATCGCACAAGTTGATAGCGCCGATGTGGGACGCGCAGTTATTGGTGGTTCTAGCTATGTTGGCATTGCCGCTAATATAGGTTTGGATGGGGACACGGATTTAGGCGACTCTAACTTTGCCGTAATTAGCAAAATTGGGCTACCTGGTAACTTTTCAGTGCGTCCATCTGCCGTCTTTGGGGGAGATACGGTTTTTCTGATTCCCCTAACTTACGATATTTCTTTGCCAGGAGTCGATGTCATAGATGCTGCGCTACCCATATCACCTTACATAGGTGGGGGAGTTGCGATCGCCTCTGGCGATGACAGTCAAACCGACTTCTTGCTTACTGGTGGGGTAGATTTTCCCCTGACTAATCAATTCACTGCTACGGCTGGGGTAAACGTTGCCTTTTTTGACGAGACTTCTATTGGTTTACTACTAGGAGTCGGCTATAACTTCCCTGGCTTCTAAAAAGAGTAGAGACGTTACATGTAACGTCTCTACATCGGTCATCGTTAATCGATCGCTGAATTATTTCGGACTAACTTTACCAATCGTACCTAGAGTACCGTCGTCTTTGACCGTCCAAACGTCATAGACTCCGACGACATCACCGTTAGCATCGACATCGACGTTACCGCTAGCGCCTTGATAATTGATATCTTGACCTTTGCGTAGTAACTCTAAACCTTTGCAAACGTCAGTGACTGCCGTACCTGGGGCATTGGCTACTTCCCGTAGTTTACCCGCGATCGCTTCTCCAGAGTTTGCCTTGGCTGCTTGCGCGGCGAGGACGAGGAGTGCTGTCGCATCCCAAGCTTGAGGAACGTATTCCCCAACTGCCTGATTTTTCTTTTGTTTCCACAGTTGGGTTAACGCTGTCAGTGCTTTGCCATCTGCACCTGGCACAGTCCCAATTGCTCCAGTGACGATATATTTACCGTCATCTTTCTTGCCGACTTTTCCAGGGAAGGTAGCGGACTTCACCCCATCGGTGAGCATCACCTGTACTCCCTGCATTAATCCTTGCTCGTATGCAGATTTCAGTAAGATGCTGCCTGTTTCTTCATACATTACGGCAATGACTGCCTGGGGTTTGCCAGCAAAAGCAGCTGCGGCTTCAGTTTCAAAGGTTGTTGCTTTAGGATCGTAGCGAGTTGGTCTACTTTCGTTAACTATAGTTCCACCCAGTTTTTTAAAAGTTTGAACAAAAGCTTTTTCAAAACCTACGCCGTAGTCATTATTGATTACTACAGTCGAGACTTTGTTAAAACCACGTTTTTTTGCCAATTGAGCTAAAGCTTCCGCTTGGTAGGTATCGGGGGGAGCTGTCCGCGCCCAAAAGCCTTTAAATTCTCCTTTTTTAGCTCTTTCGGTAAAGACAGGGCTAGTACTACCAGGCGAGATCAGCACCACCTTATTACGCACGGCAATTGGCACAGCCGCGCTAGAAACGCTACTAGCAAAAGAACCGACTACACCCGCTACCCGATCGACGTTTGCTAGTTTCGTCATGGCTGCCGCACCCTTACGCGGATCGGTTTCGTCATCTTCTGCCACTAGGGTTACAGGTGCGCCATTCACACCACCGCAAGCATTGACTTTCTCAACGACTAAGGGAACAGCGCCTGACATTTGCTGTCCGATGGGACCTAGATCGCCCGTAGCAGGGAGGAGAGAGCCAAGCTTCAGTGCTTGCGTGCTAGCTTGTACATTTGTTGCAACCGGAGCTGTTGCCGGTGCAGAATCGGCAGTTGTTGTTTGGGGCGTGCTGCTTGTTGTTGTGGTTTGTTGACAAGCCGCAGCCAAAAAACCGAGCGAGAGAGTAGCAGTAGCTAGGGCGAGAGTACCTGATAAGCGTTTCACCAAAACAGGATCGGTCGTTTTCATAGAGTTGTTTATCGTCGATGCGATTGAAAATTAATGCAGATTATTCTTGCATAACTGGGTAGAAAACTGGATCTAATTACACCTACCCAATGGCGGAGATATTTTCTTCAGCAATAAAGTTCCCCGATCGCCACAATTTCTCCCAAAAGACAGAGGAACGAAACGATTGGCAATCGCTGCAATTCTTTTTCAGCTATGGGCTTATGAGGTGTAATTCACCCACAGCAGAAATCTGGTAAATTTTTAAAACGGAGAGGGAGGGATTCGAACCCTCGGATGGGTCTTACGAGTCCATCAACAGATTAGCAATCTGCCGCTTTCGACCACTCAGCCACCTCTCCTGGTGACATGGCTTCATGATTATAACAAGCTTTGCGCCAAGAAGCAAAAGATCGGTTGTCAGTTATCAGTTGTCAGTTATCAGTGACTAGTGGCTAGACTTTCCTCCTTGTCCCCTCACCCCTCACTCCTCGCCCCTCACTCCTCGTTTATGGCTTACCGCAATCCCGTTCCTACAGTTGACGTTATCATCGAATTAATTGACCGACCGCAGCGACCGATTGTCTTAATCGAGCGCCATAATCCTCCTTACGGTTGGGCGATCCCTGGCGGTTTTATTGATTATGGCGAGTTAGCAGAACTAGCCGCACGTCGAGAAGCTGAAGAAGAAATTGGCTTGCAGGTAGAATTAATCGAACAGTTCCACGTTTATTCCGATCCCAACCGCGATCCGCGCCAGCATACGTTAAGCGTAGTATTCATTGCTACGGCGACAGGCGAACCCAAAGCTGGAGATGATGCTAAGGGTGTTGGCATTTTTGAATCTTGGCAAGTCCCTACGAACTTATGCTTCGATCACGATCGCATCTTGCGCGATTATTGGCGTTACCGTCATTACAATATTCGTCCCTTGTTAACGAGTGAGTAGGGTTTACTTAACATAGTTGTTGTTCTACTGTGATATTTGGCGAACAAACTTCTACAAGTACAGCTAACCTTACGCCAAACTAGGCTGTCACGCATTTAACTTGCATCATCAGCCCAGACCTTTTGACTTTTGACTTTTGACTTTTGACTTTTAACTTTTGACTTTTGACTTTTAACTTAACTTATGACTCGCAAAATCATCCGTACCGATGCCGCACCCGCACCCGTGGGACCATATAATCAAGCGATTGCGGCTAGCGGACAAATGGTATTTGTCGCTGGGCAAATTCCCCTCGATCCTCAGAGTGGGGAAATTATCGGTACGGGGGATGTAACTGCCCAGACGAAGCAAGTGATGGCAAATTTAGAGGCAATTCTCGCCGCAGCAGGAGCAAAGTTTCAGGATGTGGTGAAGACAACCGTATTCTTAAAAGATATGAATGATTTTGCGGCGATGAATGGGGTTTATGCTCAATATTTTGATGAAGCAAATGCCCCAGCGCGTGCTTGCGTGCAAGTATCGCGGTTGCCGAAAGATGTGTTAGTGGAGATTGAGTGTATTGCGGCGATCGGTGCTTAATTGCATGGTTTGAGTGGCGCGATCGCGTTCAGCTATTGCTTAGCAACGTCGAACCACTCAATTAATTTTCTATATTATTACAAGATTATTACAAGAACCTAGCTTTTATTTTTTTCTATCTCAGTTTGAAATAATAACCTATACCCAATCGCAGATTGATAGCTATTTGGTTTATTAGTTAGCTTGCCATTTATTGAGCGTAACTACATCAAAAGGTAGAGTGATTGTATCACTAAAAACATTTTATCTCTATCGCTAGCAAGATACATTATTCAGATAAAGTTTTAGCCTAGTTAATAAGTTCAAACTAAATGGAAGGAATTAATATGGCTCTTCACAAACTTGAGGACTTTGATACTAATTATCAAGATTCTTTTGACGGCGACGATATTAAAAATTATGAAGTTTATTCAGATAGAGATAATGAAAAAGTAGGCACTGTCAAGAATATCTTGGTCGATGAAGATGGTCGTTTTCGTTATTTAGTTGTTGACACTGGCTTTTGGATTTTTGGTAAACAGGTCTTACTACCAGTGGGACGTTCTCGCATTGACCAAAACCAGCGACACGTTTATGCAGTTGGCTTTACCAAAGAGCAAGCGGAAAGCTTACCAGAGTTTAGCGACGATCTGAAAATTGATGACGCATATGAAGAACGGGTGCGAGGAGTTTATCGCGATCGCCCCCTAGAATCATCAGCAGCATTAGGTTCGACAGCTCCAGCAGCAAAAACAGTTAATTCCGATCGCAGCACTTACAATTATCAGCAAGAGCCAGATCTGTACGATATGAACCAGCCAGATCGTCAATCGCTCAAGCTGTATGAAGAAAGGCTGATTGCGAATAAAACCCGTCGTAAAGCCGGAGAAGTTTCCGTAGGCAAGCGCGTTGAAACTGAAACAGAAAGAGTTTCAGTTCCAGTAGAAAAAGAACGAGTTGTGGTCGAGCGCGTCACGCCAAATGATGCTGGTAGACCAGCTGCTCCAGGAGAAGCAAACTTCCGCGAAGGTGAAGCTGCACGTATGGAGATTTATGAAGAAACTCCCGACATTCGTAAGGAAGCTGTTTTACGTGAAGAAGTCAGAGTTAGAAAGGAAACCGATCGCGAAATGGTCAACGCCGAAGAAACAGTGCGGCGAGAAGAACTCGATTTGGATGCTTCGGGTCGTCCGATTGTAGATAAGAACGATCCTAACTACCACCAATAGAGCATTTACGTTTGATGGAAAGGCGACGCACACTCGTGTCTTCTAGACATGAGTTAGTCGCCGGATCTATGGTGTAATCGAGTATAAATAAACACCTTATTTAGCGATCGCACCATAAGTAAGTCAAAAGTTAAAAGTCAAAAGTCAAAAAACTGAAAACTAGACCTCCTGCACGAATGCCCAGCGAATGGAATTCGGGGCTATACAAACGTAGACGCAAAGCGGCTTCCCGAAGGGTAGTCCGCAAGGCAAGGACTGACCCTTTCATGTGGCTATGAGTGTGCGCTCGTCACACTTTGTCTGTGTAGCTGCGAATTCTATTCGCCTGCTGCGACAGCTTGCCAAAAATTAATTGAGAGAAACACTACAGCCGATATTGATGAAACACCTCGCTAGCGGCGCGGTGGACGAGGGAATGACGGTAAACGAGAGATTCCATATCTTCTGCATACCCGCCACCAATGACGCAGGCGACAGGATAGCCAGCCGCAACGCAGGTACTCAAAACTTGCATGTCGCGGCGAAATAAACCAGTATTGGTTAAAGCTAATTTCCCCAAGCGATCGCCTATATGCGGATCGACTCCGGCATCATATAATACTAGGTCTGGCTGAATCCTTGATAGTAAATCTGGTAAATATTGAGCAAGAGTTTGTAAATATTCATCGTCTTCCATGCCTTCGGGTAAAGGCACATCTAAATCGCTTTTCTGTTTTGTCCCAGGAAAGTTAATTTCGCAATGCATTGAGAACGTAAACACGCTGGGGTCATTTTGAAAGATAAAAGCCGTACCATCGCCTTGATGTACGTCTAAATCTACAATCAAAACTTTGCGAACGAGATTTAATTCTTGTAATACACGAGTGGCGATCGCCAAATCGTTAAAAATACAGAAACCAGAACCATAACTGGGAAAAGCATGATGGGTTCCTCCTGCTGTATTGCAAGCTAATCCGCACTCTAACGCTAACTTGGCGGTTAAAACAGTTCCCCCGACTGCAACACAAGTACGGTTGGCTAAAGCTGGACTCCAAGGTAAGCCAATTCGCCTTTGTGCTTTAGCATCTAATGTTCCATTACAGTATGCTTGGACGTATTCCGGTACGTGTACCAACTCAATCCACTTCTGCGACGGACGTTCGGGAATCTGAAATTGTTCTGGATATGCTACGCCATCAGCTATCAGTAACTCGTAAAGCAACTGAAACTTCGGCATGGGAAAGCGATGAGTATCGGGTAAGGGAACGACGTAATCGGAGTGATAGACCAGGGGTAAATCCATGCTTAGCTAAATTGTTCCACATTTAATTTGCAAGCATATAGCAGCTAAAAGCCTTGCTGCAACTACATTTTCCCTTTTTAACTTTTAACTTTTGACTTACTTATGACTTCCCTATATTTTCTCTCCCATGCGGTACAAGTAAGCTTGACATATCTGGACCTGCGGGAATAATCCCACCAGGATTTAAGGGAAATAGATTGCCGTAGTAATCTTGCTTGACACTTTCTAAATCGCAAGTATCAGCTACCCCAGGTAATTGATACAAATCACGCAGATACGCTCCTAAATGGTGATAATCTTGAATGCGGCGGCGGTTGCACTTAAATATGCCGTAGTAGGCAACATCAAACCGAAATAAGGTGGTAAATAGCCGGATGTCTGCTAGAGTTACGCAATCGCCGCACAGATACCGACTGTTTGCCAAGACTACATCAATTTCGTCCAAAGTCGCAAATAATTCGTTGCAAGCTTCTAAGTATGCCGCTTGTGTCTGAGCCAAACCGCAACGATATACCCCATTATTGACAGTATGATAGATTTTTTCATTCCACCAGTCAATCTTTTCTCGCAAATCTTCAGGATAAAGATCTAATTTTGGCTGCTGAGCAAACTCGTTCAAGGCATTATTGAAAATGACAATAATTTCCGCGCTCTCGTTATTGACGATCGCCTTTGTTTGTTTATCCCATAAGACGGGAACCGTACAGCGTCCTTGATATCCTGGTTTTGCCAACTGATACAACTCTGCTAAGCTGCGACAGCCTTCTTCTTGCTGAGGTAGTACCCAACCGCCTTGAATTGGATCGGGTGTGGCGATCGCCACTGAGATGGCATCTTCTAAACCCTTGAGCGATCGGATCGCGAGCGTTCTATGCGCCCAAGGGCAACTAAGTCCGACGAAAAGTTGGTAGCGTCCTGTTGCTGGTGGGTAAGGACTGTCTATACCAATAGAGTCGCGAAACTGACTGCTAGGACGAAGATATTCTCCCGATTTACCACGGGGTGCAAGCTGCGACATCATCAACTGCCAAAGTGTCGTCCAAACAAATTTGCCCAACCAGATAATTAACTTGGGTGGTAAAGATTTCCCCTTCTGCTTGGGTTTGGAAGCAGTTACATTTTGGTTATCAGCGCTCATTTTCAGACAAAAATCACCGATTTATTGTCAGCTTGGCTTTCTCGATCGACCGTCTATAAAGGCTTAGAAAGTTGGAAAAGTCAGGAAATGCAAATGAAAAGACATGAACCTTCACATCTTGCGATACTATAGCCTAAATCTAGCTGCACTCTTTTTATTATAAAACTTTTAAGGATTTAATCTGGTTTTTGCGCCCAATTTAAACCCATAGCCAAAATCTCTGGATATTTTGACCGAGTGTTTTGCTTCAGGTGCTTGCTGTTAGAATGATACTCAATAAACTAAACTCAAACAGCGAAAATTGACGCAAAAGCAAATATAATTTCAGCTAAGCTCCGAATTACCTCAAGTCTCGTCACTTTACTAGTTGTTTATGGCTACCATGCCTCCAGCTAAATCTAAACGCGAGCGTGGTGTCATTCTCACTCCTCAAGGATGGCAAAAACTACAACGGGCAAAGCAAGCGGTAGAGGTAGAGTCGAACTGGGGTCGGCGCTTAACTCGCGAACAACTAAGCGATCGCACGGGTTTATCGCTACATACCATTTCCCGCATTCTCCAGCGCCAAGAACGGGTAGATCGGCAGTCGCTAGAGTGCTTTTTTCAAGCCTTCAGCCTAGAATTATCCTCGGGAGACTGTACCATATATGAGTTGCCTGTTCTAGGTGGGGCATCTGGGCAAGAGAATCGACACCAGGACTGGGGAGAAGCGATCGATGTCTCAACATTCTGCGGTCGAGAGGCAGAACTAGGACAACTGCGGCAATGGTTGCTGGAAGAACGCTGCCGTTTAGTAGCATTATTGGGGATTGGTGGCATTGGCAAGAGCGCGTTAGCGGTGAAGCTAGCGCAGCAAATTCAAAATGAGTTTGAACTTGTAATTTGGCGATCGCTCTCCAATGCACCGCTATTAGAAGAGTTACTCGAAAGCATATTGCAATTTCTGCTCCAGAAGCGAGGAGAAGATCCAGCCCCACCTGCGAGCTTAAACGATAAATTATCAAAGCTGATGGAATGTTTGCGCTCCTCGCGCTGTCTGCTGATTCTAGACAATGCAGAAACAATTCTACAGTCTGGGAAAGCCGGACAGTATCGTGTCGGCTACGAGGGTTACGGTCAACTACTGCGCTATTTCGGGGAAGTGTCCCATCAAAGTTGCGCGATCGTTACGAGTCGAGAAAAGCCGAAAGAGGTAGCATTTCTCGAAGGCGAATGGCTACTGACGCGATCGCTACTGCTAAAAGGATTGAAACCAGCCCAAGGACGCGAGATATTTCGGCAAAAGGGTCAATTTACGGGAACCCAAACAGAGTGGAACCTCCTGGTGGCTCATTATGGGGGCAATCCACTAGCGTTGAAGTTGGTAGCAGCAGCAACCCAAGAACTATTTGACGGCAGAATTACTCCAGTTTTGCAGTATGTCGAACAAGGGATCTTAATTTTTGAAGATATCCGCGATTTGCTAGAGCGGCAGTTTCAGCGCTTGTCAGCGGTCGAGCAAGAAGTCATGTATTGGCTGGCGCTGCATCGGGAACCGATCGCGATCGCTCAGTTAGCAGAGGCGATGGTGACAACCGCCTATCAGCGCAAATTACCAGAAGCGATTGACTTTTTGTTAAGGAGATCTCTAATCGAAAAGGCTGCGTCTGCGCCGTTCGAGACAAGTGGCAAGAATCTGTCACTCCAACCAATGGTCATGGAGTATGTGACGGAGCGATTCGTCGAGCTGGTAGGTGCAGAATTGACAAGCCAGCAGCTCGATTTGTGCCAGCGGTTGCCATTGATGCAAGCACTTGCTAAAGACTACGTGCGGGAGACGCAAAGACGGCTGATCGTACAACCTACGATTGAGCGTTTGCTGACTCAGTTAGGCAAACGACAAGCGATCGCGCAATTGCGGGAGTTGCCAAACCAACAGCGGCAACGATCGCGCTCTCAATTGGGCTATGCAGGAGGTAATGCGATTAATCTGCTCGTACAGATGAAAACAAATTTGCGATCGCTTGACTTTTCAGAACTAGCAGTGTGGCAAGCTGATTTACGGCAAGTGAATTTATCTGGGGTAAATTTTGAAAAGGCAAATCTGCTGAAGTCTGCGTTTGCTGAAACCTTAAGAAGTGTAGTTTCAGTCGTATTTAGTCCCGATGGCAACCTCTTAGCAACGGGTGATGTAGATGGAAAAATTCGCTTATGGCAAGTCGTAGACGGCAAACAGCTTTTGACACTTGAGGGACACACGGGTTGGGTTTGGTCAGTTGCCTTCAGTCCTGATGGTTTAACTTTAGTCAGTGGCAGTCATGACACTTCGGTGCGGTTGTGGGATGTCCGTACTGGTCAATGCTTGAAGGTTTTGCAGGCACACACGAGCGGCGTGCGATCGGTGGCTTGGAGTCCAGATAGTCAAACTATAGCGAGTGGTAGTTTCGATGCATCGATTCGGTTGTGGGATGTGACTGGTGAGTGTTGGCAAGTTTTGCACGGTCATACGAGCGGAGTTTGGTCTGTCACCTTTGCACCCAGTACGGATACTTGCGTTCTCGCGAGTGGCAGTCACGACACCTCGATCCGACTGTGGAATATTCGGACTGGTCGATGCTTGAAAGTCTTGCCAGGACATACAGGTGGCGTGCGATCGTTGGCTTGGAGTCCAGATAGTCAAACTATAGCGAGTGGTAGCGAAGACTCGTCAGTGCGATTGTGGGATGTGAGGCGCGGTCGGTGTCTTAAAACATTGTACGGGCATACAAATGGAGTTTGGTCTGTTGCCTTTGCACCGGGTCAAGAGACGAGCGCTCTTTTAGGCGATCGCATTCTCGCTAGTAGCAGTGCTGATTCCTTAATCCGGTTGTGGGATGTCAATAGCGGTCAGTGTCTCAAGGCGTTATCGGGACATACTAACTGGGTTTGGGCAGTTGCTTTTAGTCCGAATGGTATTGCCTTAGCCAGTGGCAGCCACGATGCTTCTGTACGATTGTGGGATGTAAAAAGCGGTCGATGTCTGAAAGCTTTATGCGGCTCTACTAATGGCATCCGCTCGGTCAGTTTCAATTTGGATAGTAGTACCCTAGCTAGTGGTAGCGAAGACGCGATCGTGCATTTATGGGATGTCAAGAGTGGTAAGTGTATGCAAGTGCTACACGGTCATTCTAAGGAGGTGCGATCGGTTACCTATGCACCTGTAGATTCCAGTAGCAGTCAAGATGGTAGCATCTTGGCAAGTAGTAGTGCCGATTTCTCAATCAAATTGTGGAACGTGCAGCGGGGTCAGTGTCTCCAAACACTAAACGGACATACCAATTGGGTATTTTCTGTTATTTTCAGCCCTGATGGTCAAACTTTGGCTAGTGGTAGCTTCGATCGCTCGGTGCGATTGTGGGATGTCAAGAGCGGTGAATGCCTGCAAATTTTACAGGGTCACACTGATTGGGTCTGGTCGGTCAGCTTTAGCCCAATCCCCCCATCGGAAGGTTTAGGGGGGATCTTAGCTAGTGGTAGTGCTGATGCGTCGATCCGTTTGTGGGATGTCAACAGCGGTGAATGTCTGCAAATTTTACGCGGTCATGCTGGTTGGGTCTGGTCGGTCAGCTTCAGCCCAATTCCCCCATCGGAAGGTTTAGGGGGGATCTTAGCTAGTGGCGGTGCTGATGCGTCGATTCGTTTGTGGGATGTCAACAGCGGTGAATGTCTGCAAATTTTACGCGGTCATACCAGTGGGGTACGCTCGGTTGCCTTCAGTCCAGACGGCATGATGTTGGCTAGCGGTAGCGATGATTGCTCGGTGCGATTGTGGGATGTGGTGAGTGGCGAATGTCTGCAAGTGTTATTGGGTCATACGAGTTGGGTGTATTCAGTGACTTTCAGCCCCGATCGCCTGTTGCTGGCTAGTGGTAGCCAAGATGAAACGATCGCGCTTTGGGATCTTGGTTCGGGTCAGTGCCTACAAACGCTACGAGCCGACCGACTCTATGAAGGCATGAAGATTGCAGGTGCGGTCGGTTTAACCTCAGCTCAAACAGCTACGTTGTTGGCATTAGGGGCAGTCGATCGTTAAGTTAGTACCTAAGTGGGCGATCTTGCCTGGTCAAAATTCAGAATTATGCCGAAGCTAGATATAAGAAATCGTAGGGGCGGGTTTTGACCAAAAATCTACAGCTCAAGTTGTGAATCTATTAGCTAAACCCGCCCGTACAGGAAATTGGAGAGCAGGGGCTTTTGCATAAATCGAGCGATCGCCACCCATGTAGAGGAGAGGAAAAGGTTTGGATTTGACCCAGACACAGATGAATTTTCAGTTGGAGGAGTTAAGTCATGCAAATTACTCTCGACAACATTACTCAAACAGTCATCGATCACGGTGATGGTGGCAAGGCGCACCCGCGACTTTACGAAATTTACCGCAGCCTAATTACACATCTGCACGCCTTTGCTAAAGAAGTGAATTTAACCGAGCAAGAGTTGCAGTATGGGCGCGATTTTCTCAATCGGGCAAGTCACCATACTCAAGAGATTCCCAATGGGGAAATTCATATGCTGACGGACTTGATCGGCATCTCCGAACTAGTGGAACTGTTACACGACGCAAACGGTACAGCAACAGAAAGCAATCTGGAAGGTCCGATGTACGTACCGGATACGCCAGAACGCAACATGGGCGATCGCCTGGGGATAGATAAAGCAGGCGAACCGCTGATTCTTTCAGGCTACGTATTAGACTTAGACGGTAAGCCAATCGCTAACGCGATCGTCGATGTTTGGCAACCAAACTCTCAAGGACTCTACGATCTTCAAGATCCATCCCAACCAAAAGATAACTTTCGCGGTCGTTTCCGAACCAAAGCGGATGGAATATATACATTTGAAACTGTAGTTCCAACAGGGTATCACATTCCCGCTAGCGGACCCTGCGGCGAGGTATTGGAGCTATTAGGACGGCATACTTGGCGGGCTGCACACATCCATGTTAAGCTCAGCGCTCCTGGCTACACTCCGCTAACAACACAGATATTTATTGCTGGCGATCCCCACATCGATTCCGATACAACTTTCTCAGTCAAAACTGCGATCGCCTCTTTGCAAAAACACGATGCCGTTGACGAACTGATGGCAAGCGGTCGGCACGTACCGTTTTATACTACAAATTTTAATTTTGTGTTGCGATGATGGTGAGTCGGGAGTCGGTAGGGGCGCACAGCCGTGCGCCCGTACTAGGGAGTCGGGACAAATGACAAACAACCAACTTTTAGGAACTTGGAAACTAATTTCAGCGATCGCCATCCTTCCTGATGGAACTATTGAGCCTGATGTGTATGGAAATAATCCAGTTGGATATATTACTTATACGCCTGACAGTCGAATGATGGTGATGTTTGCCAGGAGCGATCGCACTCCCTTCAGTATAGATGTCAAGTCACCGTTGGGTAAGGATATACAAAAACTACCAGTCGCGGAACTAGCAGCAGCTTTTACTAGCTTCAATGCTTATGCTGGGACGTACAAAATAAATGGAAATACTGTAGTTCATCACATTGAAATAGCGTCAATTCCCAATCGATTAGGTACAGACTTAGTTCGCACTTTTAGCTTCAATGGCGATCGAGTCACCCTGAAAACGCCACCTACTCTAAGCGATGGTGTTGTCAAAGTTTTTGAATTGGTATGGAAACGAGTTTGAGCAGTCACAATTCATCCAAGCACCCAATTTCCTCGCTACTCAATCAACTCTATCCATTTTAGAGGAAGTCATTTTATGCGAGTCAAACTTAGCCTCGCCTTGACTATAATCTTCGCGAGTTCGTTCGGCAATCCTATGTTAGTGCTGTCACAGGGCGATCGCTCAGTCAGCATTTTTAATCAACAACAAATCGACGGCTCAAGTCGAGGTAGACCAGGTAGAAGAGAGGGAACGGGTAGCCGTGGTGATTGTCCGGTGGCGAATATTCCGCTCACGGCTTTAGTCCCCGCTAATAACTCAGGTTTAGCAGTAGAAGAGAATCCTACTTTTTGGTTTTACGTACCTGCTATCTCCCAAAAGACGGTTTGGGGAGAATTTTCCTTGCAGAACGAACAAAATCAAAATGTCGATCGCATCACTTTCTCGTTACCCAACAAATCGGGCATTATCAACGTGAAATCGCCATCCACAAAACCTTTAGAAATTGACAAAACGTATTATTGGTATTTTAAACTTTACTGCGATCGCCAAAAATTGTCTGCTCCCGTTTTTGTCTACGGACGAGTACGACGGGTAGCACCGTCACCTAATTTAAAAAACAGCTTAAAAGCCGCGATCGCACCACTAGACCGCGTGACTCTCTACGCTCAAAATGGGATTTGGTACTCAGCCCTCACTGAATTAGCGCAACTCCGTCAAACTCAACCCCAAAACATAACTCTCGATCGCCACTGGACTGACATATTAAGCGACGTTGGCTTAGAAAAACTATCTAAAGAACCAATATTAAAAGTCGTAAGTCGTAAGTCGTAAGTCGTAAGTCGTAAGTAACTGATAACTGATAACTGATAACTGATAACTGTCAAAGCCAATTTCCCACTAAAACATACGCAGCCCAAAAATAGGGAATTTCATAATTTTTCAATAGCGTTAGTTGAGCGCGACGTAAGGCTTCGGCTTTAGTGACTGTGGCGTTTTCTAATTCTTGGTAGAAATGAGTCATCAATTCAGCAGTAGAGCGATCGTCTACCGACCACAGTGTTGCTAGAGTACTCCGCGCCCCTGCACGAACGGCAATTCCAGCTAATCCCAAGGCAGCTTGGCGATCGCCCGCAGCTGTTTGACAGGCACTGAGAACTAACAATTCGATCGCTTTAGGTTGGCGTTGACTGCTTAATTGCAACAATTTATCAAAATCTTTGACTTTAATGAGTTGTTCCCAAGCAAGAATGAAAGTTTCTTCAGCATTGGAACTAAATTCGCCATGAGTAGCAATATGAACGACAGAAAACTCAGCCGCATCTATCTGACTTTGAATATTTTGTTTAGTGAAAGCTTGGTTGAGAAGTTCTTCACTATTAGGAACTTTATTTTGAATTTGCTGCAATTCCAGTAGGACATTTTCGAGTGGAGAGAAATTTCGTCCAGCAATTTGGCGTTCTTTGCTAATTCCAGCAATGAGAACTTTAAGTCTTTGTCGTTGTAAAGGTTGAGGATCGACCAGTTGCAAACCAGGAGCAAGGGCGATCGCATATTTTTCGATCAGATATTGTTTTTGCTGTTTATCATAAAGTACTGCCATTGGTATATTCCGCAAAGAACCATCCAGTACGAATACCAAGGTTTTGATTTTTTGGCGATCGAATTCGGTGACAAAGGGTTGAATTAGCCAGTCATACACCTGCTGAGACAATTCTTTAATATCATTAATTCGGTCTGGTTCTACTAAGAATAATTGCAATTTTTCTATACTATCTTCGATTTCTTGACGCGATCTATAAGTTGTGTAATGGCGTAGTTCTGTTTGATTTGGCAACTTAACAATGACTTCCAAGCGGTCTGGTAAGATAATCGGATAAACGACTGCTGCTGTCGGATCTGTTTTGTCAACTACTTCGTCAATCTGTCTCGGCTTAGCCTGCAAACAAGCTTCACGAAAGAAGTTTTCTAGTTCAGTTAACTGAAGCGCTTCAATTGCATTTCTGGCTTGTTGTAAGTTTTGTTGCTGAATTTGTGTGGTGCGTGATGCAGAATTGCGACTCCCGACTCCCGACTCCCAACTCCCGCTTTCCGATCGCAAAAGCAGATCGACTAATTGCCGATAGACGGGTTCTACGCTGTTTCTAAAGGAAAATTGGATGTCTGGATTGAGAGCGACGAGATCGCTGCGTAGAGATTGTAATGTATTGACTGCTTCAGTGTAGGAGGCGATCGCACCTTTTAAATCTCCTTGTAGTTTGAGTAGATACCCTGACTGCCACTGCCACAAATAAACGATATCATTTGCTTGGATTGCTTGGGCTAGTGTCAAAGCTTGTGTTGTTAATTCTTGGGCATATTGTAGAGACGATTTGTGTAACGTTTGTGCGTCTTCTGGTAAATCCTGGGATTCTAAATACAATCCACCCAAAGCACCCAAAGCATAAGCTTGCGATCGCACATCACCAATGCTGCGGGCTTGTTGAATGGCGGTGGCGAAAATTTGAGCAATTTCTTTCCAGGTGAGAGCATTGTTAACAGTGGCGTGTTTCAAACACCCCAGGCTTTGAGCCAAGTTGATTTGAGCAAAGATGGTGGCATGACTGGGCGATAAATTCGTCAGTTCTGGTTGTAGGTTAGTCCATATTTTATGGATCTGCGCTCGCTGCTGGAGTTCTAGTAATATATTTATTTGATTGACTTTTGCTTGAATTCGTGATGCGGGCAAGGGTGAAGCGATCGCTGCTGCTTGATAATATCGCTCAGCCCTTTGATAGTGAGAAATTGCAGCGTTTTGGCTCAATTTCTCATTTAGTTGACCGATATTACAGCGTAACGAAGGATATATGTCTTCATTGACCATATTTTGCCGCATTTGGACTCGATTACCCCAAGCGCGCTCTGTATTGCCCAAGCTGAGTAATGCTGCACTTATTTCTGAGGGAGATTTTAAACGTTTGGCGAGATCCAAACTTTGTTGTAACACTTTCATCGACTGCTCTAAATTGCCAACCAATTGCAGCACATCGCCCAAATTGCGTAAGGCAATGGCTTTGAGTAATGAATCTGGCTGTTGCTCTAGAGTTTGACTGACTTGCTCTAATGTTGCTAGGGCTTGACGGTAGAAACCTAAACTTTGCCGTGCAAGACTTTGGTTAATTAAGGTGCGAGCGATCGCAACTTTATCGTCGAGGCGATCGTATATGCTAGCAGCTTGTTGCCAAGTTTCTAAAGCTGGTGCTGCCTGTCCTAGTTTGAGTTGTAAATCGGCTTGAATTTCCAGGGTTTGAGCTAAGATTTTGAGATTTTGAGCTGGTAATTGGTAATTGGTAGTTGGTAGTTGGTAGTTGGTGGTTGACTGTTGACTTTCTGCTGGCTCTCTTTCTTCTCCAGCTCCCTCAGCTTCCTCAGCCTCCTCAGCTCCCTCAGCTCTCTTCTCAGCTGGATATCCTAAAAGATTAAGACTAAAGGCGATCGCTTGTGTTGCTTTTTCCCATTGTCCGAGTTGTTGGTAGATAAGAGAAAGATTGCTCAGGGCGATCGCCTGTTGCAGTTTATCTCCTTGAGTTTGAAAAGCTGAGGCGGCTTGCTGCAAAACTGTAACGGTGGCTGAGAATTGTCCAGACTTGTAGAGTTCTCGCCCGCGATCGAGTAATGCTTGAGCATCTGGCTGATTTTGGGCAATTGGACTTTCGATTGCTTGAGCCGATCGAAGTGTAAGCCTGAAGATATGTCCATCTATTTTGGGGATAATTCCCCCAGCAACGATCGATGCAATTGAGACAACAATTACAAACTGACACCACCCGATCTTGCGATCGCTCCTAGCTCCCCTTTTTAAGGGGGTTTGAGGGGATCTCTTAGCCCCCCTTTCCAAGGGGGGTTGGGGGGATCTGCCCTGCCGAAGTCGAGACACAGCAATACCAGCCGCCCTCAATACAGCGCGTGCTTTGTGAAAAATCCGCAGCAGTCTTCTGTGTTTAATCACTGCAAGAACTAGGATGAGATAAAGGCATAAAAGTTTGGCGATCGCCACTAGGTACAGTTGCCACCAAAATCACGTTACCGTTATTGTCATACAACCAGCTTTGAGCTTCTGAAATTGGATTTTGGTAGTTGGTAGTTGGTAGTTGGTAGTTGCTTCCATGTCCCCCATGTCCCCCATGCCCCCTATGTCCCCCATGTCCCCCGTCCCCGACTTCCGACTCTCGTACGGGCGGGTTTTGAACGAAGATTTGTTGTCTCAACTGCCGATGATTTTTCTCTAAACCCGCCCCTACAACTCCCGCCTCCCCCAGCGACACCCAATCAATTGCAACAGGCTCATTACTGCGGAGGGCTTCGTCTGGCAGTGATGGTAAGCCGCCGCGTCCGGTTATGGTAAAAGTATTGCCTTCGTTTGCCGGACAACCTTGAGCAATTAATTTCGTGCGATCTATGGGAATAGTGGGTAACTCTGTTAATCCAGAACTGGGGTCAATTTCTGGGGTGTTAATTTCTACCGCGCCACTTAATTCTGAATTTGCCCCAGAAGCCGTGATGTCACTTTCGGGAGTAGGAGAGTTGCGGAACTGAGTCCCAAAAATACCTTGGGCGTTGATGCGGACATTGCCACCCCGAAAATTCTCGGAATTGGCACTGATATCGCTATTCTCTGTGGGAACGATCGCGAGTAGAGGAGTATCAATGTTGATATTGCCACCATTGCCGTTACCAGAAGCCGTGGCAGATATTGAACTATTGTGGCGCAACAGAAGCAAATCCCTTACCGTAACTTGAATATTGCCACCTTCACCGGATGCTGTTGCTGCTGTAATACTAGCCCGATCGCTTAAGATAATAGAGCGAGCATTGATACTGAGCGTTCCTGCATCCCCCGAGCCATCGTTCCTGACATTAATTAAGCCACCATCCGTAACACTCAACTGCCCTGTGTTAATGGTCATGTTTCCAGCTTTTCCACTTGGCACTGGGGGTAGTTGATAAGCTTGTCGTATGACCTCCCTTCCAAGTGGAGCAGACGCACCCATGTAACTGAAAAGAGAAGACCCTCGCACTGTACCACTTACCTCGACAGACTCAGAAGCGTTGATGGTAACACTTCCAGCATCGCCAGTCGCCAAGGTAGAGGAAGTTACCCTTCCCCCATCCCGAAGTACCAATCTTGACGTGTTGAGGGTCAAGCTGCCAGCATCGCCAGCATTGAAAGTTGAAGCAGCTAAATTGCTGATCTGAAAAGTGGTTGGTTGCCATCCAATCAGTTCTATGAAATCTGTGGCATTCACAGTCACATCCCCTCCTATTCCAGTTCCAATGACTGTAGATGTGATGATTCCTCCATCTAGAACAGTTAACTGCTTTGTTGAAATTGAGATATCACCTGCATTTCCTGTACTTAAATTTGCAGTGCTGATGTTGCTACTCAAAGTGGGATTAATGAGTGAAGACCCAATCAGTTGCATGGAATCAGAGGTACTCACAGTCACCTTGCCTGCTTTACCGGAACTAAAGGAGCGAGTCATTATTGCTGCTCCACCTTGAATCGCTAGCTGCTTGGCAGATATTGCGATATCTGCTCCATTTCCAATACCTTCTGTTTCACTTCTTAATCCACCAGGAAACCTAGCATCTGAGTTAGTTCCACTCATGCTGAGAGACTGAGCAGCATTAATGCTAATTATTCCCTCTTGTTGCTCTTTTTTGTTTTGAATCAAAATGATTGAGCCATCAGTGAGGGATACATTATTGCCTTGTACCTGAATCGAACCGCCACCACTAGCATCGATTAACGCCTGCTGCGATAGCTGAATATCTCCTAAGCGGCTCACGCCTTGATATCTCAGGTCAAATCCCTGAGGAATGGAACTGAGGCTAACTTGCCCATCGCTCACGCTACCTAACTCAATTCGGCCCTGCTCTGCCGTCAGCACGCCGCTTTCTAGATTTATATCACCCCCTACTAACGCAAGTGTCTTTCCTGGTTGTACCTGTAGACTACTTGAGCTACTGTTCCTGGCGATGGGTAAGAATATTGGCTCCCGAACAGATAAATCATACCCCGTACCCTGCACGCGAATTGCTCCTGGATTTTGTCCAAACTGCAAGCCCGTAGGAACGCTAATTGTCAGCAATGGCGTAGTCTGGGGCGCAGTTGCACTAAACTGAGTGCCATCGGCAAATTTCAGGCTACTCGCCGTCGTCCCCACAAACGAGCCACCAATATTTAATCTGGCATTTGCGCCAAAGATCAATCCATTTGGATTGAGCAAGAATAAGTTAGCAGCACCGTTAGCTTGAATTAACCCGTCAATATTAGATACAGATCCACCCGTGACGCGGCTAAAAATATTTTGGATCTCGACAGCATTATTAAAAGCCGCCGTCCCACCCGTAGGAATGGAAAATGAATCGAAACTATGAAACAAATTCGTTCCAGCTTGAGTTCCGCCAGAAATGACATCCGTGTTGCCGGAAGTCGTGACAGTAGTATTGACTGGCAGGGTTGTATCTGGGACGACTTGAGCCAGGACTGACTCAGTGTTGCATAAAGCAGCTAGCACGCCACCATATATGACTATTCTCCTCAATACCCCCCTTGTGAAGGGGGGTTGGGGGGATCTCATCGCCCCCCTTGTGAAGGGGGATTGGGGGGATCTCATCGCCCCCCTTGTGAAGGGGGATTGGGGGGATCTCATCGCCTCCCTTGTGAAGGGGGATTGGGGGGATCTCATCGCCCCCCTTGTGAAGGGGGATTGGGGGGATCTCATCGCCCCCCTTGTGAAGGGGGGTTGGGGGGATCTTCTCTGCCGTAGTCGAGACGAAATGAGACAAAATATGTTCATAGGCAAAAGCCTGCTAGAAAGTGCTACTATCTATAGCGAGACCCGCTAGTGACGGGTGCTGAAAGCCGAACAAAATTGTCAAGAGTCAAGTTAAATAGCCGCTGCACTACCCTCCTACAGCCAGATATCAACAGTATCCAGTGTTTCCCAGGTTCATACCAGGCAACTTAACCCAGTTAAGCTCTGACTTAAGTAGAAAAATATAGAAACCTGCA
Organism: Scytonema millei VB511283; assembly: GCF_000817735.3. Classification (NCBI taxonomy): domain Bacteria; kingdom Bacillati; phylum Cyanobacteriota; class Cyanophyceae; order Nostocales; family Scytonemataceae; genus Scytonema; species Scytonema millei. The sequence continues at coordinate 182,369 of NZ_JTJC03000004.1, forward strand.
TAATCACCCTGCTGCCGTACCCATAGATAAAGAGTACTGGTTTAATTCATTCGGTCGGAGGGATTTATGTAGTTGTAGATCCGCGCATCGGATCTCGTCAGAGATTTAACTGTGTCGCTCATGGGTGCAGCCTGTTTTTGAGATATTAAGTTAGATCGTGAGGAAAACTTCATGAAACAGCGTGAAGATATCGTAAAAAAATTCTCTACTTTTTTCTGCTTTAATAGCAAAAATTGCTGTTGGCAGGCTGAACTCGAATTAGAACATTCTATGCAATATTTAGTCCAGTCAGACCCAGACGCTAAAGCAGAATTCTGGGCGCGATATTTCTTAAAAGTTTTGCGAGAAATATCCTCAATACCCACACATCACTCTCATACGATCGCACAAATGCACGCCCCTGCTACACATCGCTCTCAGTTAAGAGCTGAAAAGCATATTTCAGCATACTTACAAGAAGCTTGTCTTTGGGCAGCGCAAAAAGCACACAAAAGACTCTCATATTTAAAACACAAATATGTATTAGAAGACTACTTTCAGATTGCTAATCTTGCTAGCTGTTTGCCAGCAAAACTACTCAAAACTTTCAACTTAGAATACTCTCAATCCAACATAGAAGGCTATGCCAAAACAGCGATATTACGTTTTGTTAGCGATAAAATTTATTGTCAAGATATAGAAGCAAAGAGACAGAAATTTTCTGATTACGGTTTGCTCAAAGATTTGAGTGCTAAAGAACTAAAGGAAGCATTGATATTACAAGGAATAACTAGTAGCCAGCTCGATTTACACTCTCTCGCATGGCGATGCTTTGATGACATTTATCAACCAGATCGTAGTCAAGTCAGTCGCATCCTAGAACCACCTAATCAAGAAGATCTACAACAAATAGTCGCCTATTATAACAAGCAGCGCGATCGCCTCAATTTTCCCACAGCCATAGCTACAACAGAAACAATTCAAGCCATGTTAACAACCTGCATCCAAGCCGCACGCGATCGCCGCACGATGCAATTTCTCCCTTTAGATAACTACAGTAATATATCAGATTTCATTCCTACCCCTTTAGATACAGCAATTCAAATTGAAGAACAAGAACAAGTTAAATCTTTGATTGTCAAATTATTTACCTCAATGCCGATCGCAGGTCAAATATTATTTACACTTTGGCAAGGATTAAACTTAACTCAAGCAGAAATAGCAGCGATCGTCCAGCATAAATATCCAGAAATGCAAAAGCAATATCAAGTTGCGCGTCAATTAGGACGATACACGACCAAGTTATTACAAGACTTTTTGCAAGAGTGGAACCAACTTAATCCAGACATTCAAGTTCAAGGCGATCGCGATCTTGAGTATCTCAAAAATTCTTTAATAGAGTGTTTGCGATCGCATTGCGTACAATCCCTCAATTCAATTTTAGAAAAAATTAAAATACAACTGTTCGATGAAAATAAAGTTACTAGTTTTCAAGAGCAAGAAATACAAAAGAATTTGATCGATTATTTTTATCAAGAATTAGCAGTCAACATGAATACCACTAAAAAATCATTAAGCGTAGCAGAAGCTAAAATAGCTACCTTTATTCATGAATGGTTGAAAAGCGAGCAAGTCGTATTCAAAATATAGGAGATACAATGACGCTTCAACTCAACGAATTAGTGACAATCTATCCAGAACATCTTTGGATAGAATTACCATCAGAAGTTCAAGGCAAAATATGGCAAATTGTGACTCAAGAGGCTTATTCTAATCATGCTGCCCGTTGGCGAGGATTTTTGAATCATTTGTGTTTGCATACACTGTTCAATTGGCTGCCAATAGAACCCGAAACACCTATTATCTGCCCGAATCGAGCTGAACTTTCTAGTTTTTGGGAAATAGTCAACGGCACAGTACTAACTGTAGGTAAAACTCGACTCGCACTCATTCCTAGCGATAAAAGCAGTCAAGCAGAATTTCACATTCCTCAAGAGTGGGTTGATATTCCTAACTGGGCAGTCAACTATTATTTAGCCGTACAGCTAAACTTAGAAGCAGGCTGGTTGCGGGTATGGGGGTATGCAACCCATCAGCAAATTAGAGAGGAAGGAAAATACGATCCCATCGACCGAAATTACTGCTTAGAGCCAGAAGATTTAATTGCAGATATTAATATGATGTGGATAGCACGAGAGCTTTTTGCGCCTCAGAAACTAGAGATTAAATCATTACCTAAATTATCTACTGCACAAGTAGAAAAATTACTAGCACAACTTAGTCAACATACTCCCTTCTCGCCTCGTCTTTGCGTTCCATTTGGACAATGGGCAGCACTTATTACTGCTGACAAAAATCGACAATCATTATACCAAAAGCGATTACAATCTCGCAGCTGTGCTGTAAAATGCCAGCCTCAAATTAATAACTTAAGCCACTGGTGGCAAAATTTCTTTACAGGGGGTTGGCAGCCGCTCGATTCACTTTTACATCCTCAACATTTAGCATTTCAATTTCGTCATGAAACGGATGCAAATACAATTCGCGTCCAAGGGGCAAAACTGATCGATCTGGGAATGCAATTAGAAGGTGTAAAAGTGGTGTTATTAGTTGCTCTAACATTAGAGAGCGATCGCAAAGTTAGCATTCGCGTACAACTGCATCCAGCCAGCGGACAAACTTACCTACCAGCCAATCTCAAACTCATTTTACTATCTCAAGCAGGGACAATGCTTCAGGAGGTACAATCGAGAAATCTCGATCGCTTAATTCAACTGAAACGATTTAAATCTCCTTTAGGAAAAAGTTTCGGGATCGAAGTAGCTTTAGGTAATGTCAATATTAGAGAAGATTTTGTCCTCGAATCGCCAATTGGCGCGTAGCCATGAATAAGTTGGTTATTCTCAAACTGGGTAAGGGTGACTTCCAAGCAGGTTTTCCTACGGTAACAGCTCAATTGTGGGAAGATGGTAATCCCGTGCCAATACAATTTACTGGTAGCTTACCTCCTGCACCAGAGTTATACGAACTTTATCAACGCTGGCAGTTACTTTATCAACTACTTTATGAGTCTTTTGATCGCCACTTAGATTGGCGCGGATATATAGAAATAGAAGATTTAGAAATTGATACGGAAGATATTACGCATGTTTCTTCAGTAGAGTTTAGCAATTTATGCAATGAGTTTAAAAATCGATTTAATCTTTGGCTTAAATCCGAAACTTTTCTCAATATTGACCGCAAATTACGTACCAAATTAGCCCCACATGAAGAAATCCTCGTAGCACTAGAAACAGAATCAGACCAAGTACGGCGAATTCCCTGGCATTTGTGGGATTTTTTTGAAGATTACCAACAGGCGATCGCTAGCCTCAGCGTGCCAGAAGTAGATCGAGTTAAACCGTTACGCAAACATTCGCCCAGAAAAATTAGAATTTTAGCTGTTTTAGGTAACAGTGAAGGAATCGATATCCAAAAAGATCGAGACATTCTAGAGCAATTACCAGGCGCACAAACTGTTTTTCTCATAGAGCCACAACGCCAAGAATTAGATCGATGGTTGTGGGATAAACAAGGTTGGGACATGCTATTTTTTGCTGGACATAGTGCGAGTCAAGCTGATGGTGAGACTGGTCAAATTTACCTCAATCGCACCGATAGTTTAACGATCGCCCAATTAAAGAATGGACTCAAAGCCGCGATCGCCCGTGGTTTGAGATTGGCAATTTTTAACTCTTGTGATGGTTTGGGACTGGCAAAAGAACTTGCGGCTCTACACATTCCTCAAATTATCGTAACGCGAGAACCGTTACCAGATTTAGTTGCCCAAGAATTTTTGAAATACTTTCTAGAAGCATTTGCTAGCGGCGAATCTTTCTATCGGGCGGCGCGAGAAGCAAGGGAAAGGTTGCAGGGATTAGAAGATCGCTTTCCCTGCGCCAGTTGGCTACCCGTAATTTGCCAAAATCCCACAGCAGCACCGCTAGTTTGGTCAAATACCTCCCAACATCGCCCATTACCACTGCGTCAAGTTTTCCTCACAATTTTTCAAGCGAGTTTAATTGCAACGACCTTAGTGATGGGAGTGCGATCGCAAGGCATCTTGCAGACATGGGAACTTTCAGCGTTTGATGCCTTGATGCGAATTAGACCAGCCGAGCCGCCAGATCCGCGTATTCTAGTCGTCACCGTTACCGAAGCCGACGTACAGGCACAACCAGCCAAAGAAAGGGGAGCTGCATCGATCTCAGATCGAACGCTGGCTCAACTGATTCAAAAACTAGAGCAATTTCAACCCCGCGCGATCGGTTTGGATATCTATCGCGAGAACCCTGTGGGAGAAGAATATGCAGATTTAGCTCGGACAATGCAACAGAGCGATCGCTTTTTTGCGGTCTGCAAAGCCAGCGAGGAGGATAAAAAATCTGGTGTTGCGCCACCTCCAGAAGTCCCCAAGCAACGTTTGGCTTTTAGCGATGTCGTGCTAGATGCCGATGGCATTCTGCGCCGTCAGCTCTTAGCTATGGCTGCTGCACCTCCTTGCACGACTGACAAATCCTTAAGTTTGCAATTAGCCACCCGTTACCTAGCCGATTTAGGCATTCAACCACAACTGACCTCAGAAAATGATTGGCAGATTGGTAAGGTCATTTTTCAAACTTTAGAGGAGAATACTGGTGGCTACCACAACATAGACAGTCGCGGCTATCAACTCCTACTCAATTATCGCGCTGCTAATCCAATTGCAAAGCAAGTGACAGTTGCGGATGTTTTTCACAATCGACTCACTGCCGATCTAGTCAAAGACCGGATCGTTCTGATTGGTACGATCGCCGAAAGCTTTCACGATTATTGGTCTACTCCTTACAGTTCCAGTCAGTTTCTTCACCAAAAAATGCCAGGAGTCGTTGTACAGGCGCACATGCTCAGTCAAATCCTCAGCGCCGTTTTGGATCGCCGACCGTCGATCTGGGTTTGGTCGCAGTGGAGTGAAGTTTTTTGGGTTTGGTGTTGGTCCGTTGTTGGCGGCATACTCGCTTATCGCCTGCAAGGGTTACGTTTGGGACTAGCAGGAGCGATCGCCTTTAGCGTCGTGTATGGAGTTTGTTTTAGCCTCTTGCTACTAGGTGGCTGGATACCGTTGATTCCTGCTGCATTAGCTTTAGTTCTTGCGTCTGCATATGTAGCAGTATATGTAGGATTCAAAACTCAGAAATAGCGCTCGTCTAACACTCAGAAGTTACGCAGTCGATCCCCCAACCTCCTTAAAAAGGGGGCTTTTATTTCCCCACTTTTTAAGTTTAATATGTTGGTTCAGGCGTATTTTGCAATCAACCTTAACAGGGGGCTTTTATTTCCCCACTTTTTAAGGGGGGTTAGGGGGGATCGTCGAGAGCTGAAATTTAAAGTGCGTATCTCCTGACACTGTTATTTTTATTGACTTCAATTTTCGCGATCGCTGCATAATTCGATCGCAACTCCACCCATTACATAGATAAGGAAGAGCGGATAACAACAGCATGAATTTGTCACGAAATTCATGAAAACTTTGTTAAATAACTAAAATCTATGCACGCCAAAACTACTTCTTACTCACTAGATCGAGTAGATGTTGACATACAACTCAAAAATCGCCGTTCTAAATTATCGATGATTTGGGTGAAAGAGTTTGACGGCAAACGTCATCATTTAGTAGCACGATGGATTTCACAAGATTCGTAAATAGTTTGTTTAAAATCCAATCTCCATTGCAAGCAACTTCATAAACGGAAAAAAAATGAAAATCAACTCTGTTAGACACCAAGCTTTTCTTCATTTGATGAATAACTTTCAAGCTCAGAGACTTCAGCGTTTGCGTTTGCTGGGTCGTTCGATGAATACAATTGGCATTTACGACTTGAGATCGGAGTTCAGACAAGAATAATCTAGATTCAAACAGATTTGTAGCTTTGTAAAACAATAACTTACCAAGTAATCATGTCATACCAAGAAGAAAAAATGAAACAAATTGAAGCGATCGTTCCTGCTGACAGTTTGGCTTTATTTAAAACTGTTCTTGTCAATGCTGAGATTATCGACATGACCGTTTCAACAGTCCGTAAAAAACGCTAATTGTAGGAGATTTTGATATGGATAACGTAACTGCTCCAAACCATGCACCTGTTCTCACACCACCGGAAATTACATTAATCCCAAACAATTCACTCTTGACCGAGACACCAGAAGAAGGACGGCAACTTGCAGTTAAAATGGCACGGCTGATTATTAAGTTGACTCAACCTGATGAAGAAAAGCGCAAACAACTGCGCAAGGTTTATGACAATGATGCCATGATGCTAATTGCCGCGAGTCAAGTTGTTGCCGCAGAATTTGCCACGATCGCCGCTGCTAATAACTACTGGCGAAAGTAGCATTTCAATAATCAGTCATGTGTTCTGAATATCAGGAGAAATACGCGATGAAACTTTTGATTCGAGCGATCGTTAGCTTTTTTGTCTTCGTTGTCGATGTTATCTACGGTAATCGTTCTTACGCTCGGTTTTACGTGCTAGAAACGATCGCTCGCGTGCCTTATTTTTCCTATCTATCGGTGCTGCATCTCTACGAGACTCTTGGCTCTTGGCGTAAAGCAGACTGGTTGAAAGTTCACTTTGCCCAAACCTGGAACGAATTACATCACCTATTGATTATGGAATCTTTGGGGGGCGATCGCCACTGGCTCGATCGCTTCATCGCTCAACATATTGCTGTGATGTACTACTGGGCGATCGTGCCACTTTACATGCTATTTCCCGAATACGCCTACTACCTGATGGAACTGATTGAAAGTCATGCATATCATACCTATGACGAGTACTTGAAGGCACATGAAGCACAGTTGAAAGCTCAAAGCGCTCCTCAAGTTGCGATCGCCTTCTATCGCGATGGCGATCTCTATATGTTTGAGGAAGTTCAGACAACAGGCGATCGTGAATTTCGCCGTCCTAAAGTGGATAATCTGTACGACGTGTTTGTGAATATTCGCGATGACGAATGGGAACATGTAAAAACAATGGAGGCACTCCAGAAACCAGAAGTGCAACCTACCTTTCACAGTCCTCATACGGTTTTCGTTGCAGCAAAAGCTTTATCGAGTGAAGGAGAAGTTTAAATTGCATCAAAATTATAGTTCCTCACTCAAACTGCCCATTCGACGAATAATTTACAGCTCGCAACTTTTTCATTCTTATGTGCACCCTGGTGTTGAGAAATTGACTTAATAGGCTAATTCGGCACTCATTATGCAACTGTTTTCTTGTAAGAGAGACAACAGTTGTCGATTTGTGTCGTCCATGTGATTCTTTGTCACTCTATCTCTTGGGATGGACTGCTCGGTTACGCTTAAAGGATTACACCTAAAGATAGATAAATAAAATACATAAACCAAGTTTACTAGCGCATCATTCATACTAGATGGAGCTAGAAAATAAGTTTTATAATCTTATTAGAGTCTTTTGGTTAACAACAACTCGAATATCAAATTAAAAGACAACTTCAGCTCTTCAGCAACAACGGTCTCACACAAATGTGACGCAAAAGGTATTGCGGTAACGTTCGTGTCAGATTGTGCTGACTCGGTAACGCAAATAGAGAGTTAGAAGTGTCTGCGTTTCAAGCGCTCCAATTGTCTTATGAGATTCAGTCGCAGGTTGGGCAATTGGACAAGCTTCTTCAAAGGAGAAATCCAAATGAGCGATTTTTGCCCGATTCAGCGATTCGACCACCTTGAGTTCTATGTTGGGAACGCAAGGCAAGCAGCCCTATTTTATTCCAAGTGTTTTGGATTCAAGATCGCTGCCTATCGAGGACTAGAGACTAATAGCCGCGCCACTGCCTCATACGTACTAGAGCAAGGGAATATTCGCTTTGTTCTGAGTACGGGACTGCATCCAGAACATCCTATCTCCAAAAGTGTACTCAAACACGGCGACGGAATTGCCATCATTGCTTTAGAAGTCCCTGATGTTGTCAGTGCCTATCAGGAAACCACTCAACGAGGTGCGGTGGGAGCGATCGCCCCGACGGAAGCACAAGATAACTATGGAGCGTTACGCTACTCTGCGATTCATGCTTACGGCGATACTTTAATTAAGTTCGTCGATCGCAGCAATTATGCAGGTGTTTTTGCTCCTGGTTTTGAACCTCGGAATCTACATGCCAACTCCAAAGGGGTAGGGCTGAAAACCATCGACCACGTAGTTGCAAATGTAGAACTAGGGGCAATGGAACGATGGACGCGATTTTTTGCTGAGACGATGGGTTTTAACCTATTAATACATTTTGACGATCGCGCCATTTCTACTGAGTACTCAGCCTTAATGTCCAAAGTGATGCAGGACAGCACGGGTACGATTAAATTGCCAATTAACGAACCAGCTTTAGGCAAGGCGAAATCTCAGATTGAAGAGTACTTGGAATATTACCACGGAGCCGGAATTCAACACGTTGCCTGCGCGACCGACAGCATTATCGAGACAGTCACTCAGATGCGGGCAGCAGGAGTTGAGTTTCTCTCAACACCAAAAACGTACTACGAAAACTTAGAGGAGCGAGTAGGAAAAATTGACGAGCCAATCGAGCGGCTAGCCGAGTTAGGCATCTTGGTAGATCGAGAAGCAGATGGGTATTTATTACAAATTTTCACCCAGCCAGTGCAGGACCGACCGACGCTGTTCTTTGAGGTGATTGAGCGACACGGAGCGCAAGGCTTCGGTGAGGGGAATTTCAAATCCTTGTTTGTCGCGATCGAACGCGAGCAAACGTTGAGAGGCAATTTGGCGATCGCAATGGTGTGAAACCATGACTTACTACTATTATTTGGGGAACATTTCCCACAAACGACACACTCAATTTCGTCAACTAGATGGCTCTCTGTATCACGAAGAATCAATCGGGCTTCGCGGCTTCTCAGGCGTGCAATCTTTGCTCTACCACCTGTATCCACCCACGCAAATTCAAAAAATTTGGATCGAGGGCAATGTAGAAATTCCCTACGAAGACCAAAGCCCCTTGCATCACCGCCACCTACGCACCGCAACTATGACAGCGAAAGGCGATGCTGTGGAATCGCGCCTCCCCTTGATGGCAAATGCAGACATATGCATATCAGTCGCTTGTCCAACGCGACCTATGCAGTATTGGTATCGATTCGCCTGGGGTGATGAAGTCATTTTCATCCACGACGGGAGCGGCATATTAGAAACTCAGTTTGGCAATCTCTTCTACCGACCTGGCGATTACTTGGTGATTCCCACGGGAGTTCTTTGGCGTATCCTCCCTGATGCAGCAGTCGAGCAGCGCATGTTGGTTGTAGAAGCTTACGGACACATTGAGCCACCAGCGCGTTATCTCAATCGCTACGGTCAATTTCTCGAACACTCCCCCTACTGCGAGCGCGATATTCGTCCGCCCAACCAACTAATCGTCCATGACGAGGAAGGAGAATTTGAGGTTCGAGTCAAAGCCGGAAACCAGATTACTAGCTACCTCTATCACCATCATCCCTTAGACGTTGTGGGATGGGATGGGCATCTCTGGCCCTATGCCTTCAACATTGAAGATTTCGAGCCGATTACAGGTCGGGTTCACCAACCGCCCCCAGTGCATCAAACGTTTGAAGCCCCCGGATTTGTTTTGTGTTCCTTCGTACCGCGTCTGTTTGATTATCATCCTTTAGCAATTCCGGCTCCATACAACCATTCCAACGTCGATTCAGATGAGGTGATTTACTACGTTGAAGGGAAATTTATGTCGCGCAAAGGAATTGAACGGGCATCAATAACCATTCATCCCAGGGGTATTCCCCACGGTCCTCATCCAGGCATGTACGAAGGGTCAATTGGGAAAGAACGGACTGACGAACTCGCTGTGATGATTGACACCTTTCGTCCGCTGAAGCTGACGCAGCACGCTCTTAAATTTGAGGACAAAGACTATTCATATAGTTGGTAGTTGGTAATGGGTCATGGGTCATTGGCAAGAGGTTGGAGAATTGTCAATTGTGAATTGATTGTTTCTCTCCATTACCAATTACTGATGAATGCCATGCATGACTTCATAAAGAAAAAGTGGCATATCACATCAACTACCAACTACCAACTACCAATTACCAATTACCAATTACCAATTACCGTTAGGAGTAATAAATTATGACTTTTCTTTTGACAACATCTTCAAGTAGATTAACTATTTCTTCGCGGATTGAGGAACGCTTGCGCCAAGGCGAACTCACGCAGGATCGAGTAGACGAGTTTAGAGATTTTCTGGTAGAAGTCGATCGCGAATTCATGCAGCACCGCATCATTACTAATAACGCCTATACCCGTTGGTTTCGCGAGGGTAGGGCTACCGACGAGGAGCTAGTCTACTTTATTAAACAGTTTTCAGTTTTTTCTAACCAATTTCTAATTGCTGCTTTACAAAAAGTCATCAACTCACCAACGCTACAACAATCGCGTGCTAGCCGAGAAATTTTGCTCAACGAGCTAGGCGTAATCTATCGCAAGCTAGGGCAGGTAGGTAGCAGCCGCGTTACCCAGAGTCAAGAAAAAGACCGCGAAGGCGATCCTGAACTGGTCAGCACTGAGGGTACAGTAGACGGTGGAATTTGCCGTTTTCAAGCAGCTCATTTTGAGTGGCTAATTGGTGTTGCTGAGGGGTTAGGTCTGAGCTATGCCGATATTGGTAAGCGCAAGCATGGCAGTCCGACAACTTTGCACTTCTGCGACGAGTTGATCCGCCTCTACGGTAGCGCCGATCCGCAGATCGCCGAGGGTGCTAGCTTTGCAGTCGAGAACTGGGCGGCGGCTGGCTTTTGGCAAGAACTGGAAGATGGCTTGACGCGCATCAAGCAAACGCGGTATCCGCACTTGCGCCTCGCATTTTTCACCTGGCACAACCGCGTTGAGGCACAACACGCCGGACATACGCTGGAGGAACTGGAGGAAGTCTATTTCAAGCCAGACTTCGATCGCACCAAATTTATCCAAGGTGGTCGAGAAATTCTCGATGCGATCGCTGTTTTTTGGGACGGACTTAACAGTTATCAGTTATCAGTTATCAGGGAGTAGGGAGTAGGGAGCAGGGGGAAGAGAGCTTCAGGTGCAGAGGGGCAGAGGAGCAGAGGAGCAGAGGAGCAGAAGGGAAAATCAATTCAATATCCAAAATCTCCACACCCCACACCCCACACCCCACACCCTACACCCCACACCCTCTTCACGACTTACGACTTACGACTTACGACTTATCAATTATGGCTAGCATATCTTCCTTTCCCAATATTGGCACGATAAGCTCGATCCGAGCCTTTGTCGAGCTTTTTCGGCTGTCATCTGGTATCCTTGCAGCTTTAGCAGGCTGTGCCACAATCTATGCTCTCGATGCCACAGTTGCACGACCACAATATCTGCTGACGGCAATTGTTTTAATTTGCATGACCTCTGCTGCTTGTGCCATCAATGACTACTGGGATTTAGCTAAAGACCGCATCAATCACCCCGATCGCCCTTTGCCTTCCGGTCGTCTTTCAATGCAACAGGCTTGGTGGGCGGCGGCAATTCTGTTTGGCTGTGCCGCGATCGCTGCTATCCCTTTAGGTTTTTCTCCCTTCGTTTTAGTCGCTGTCAGTACTGTTTTGCTTTGGAATTACTCGCATTTAGTAGCATATAATGGTATTTTTGGCAACATAATCGTAGCTGCAACTATTGCGGCTTTGATTTTCCTGGGTAGTCTAGTTACCCACCGACCATTGGCGATGCTCTATCCGATGGGGTTTTTATTCTGCTATGCCTTGGCTAAAGAAATCGTCTGGGACGTGCATGATGCGGAGGGCGATCGCATTCAAGGGATTGTCACGGTTACAAATCGGTGGGGAGATCGAGTGGCTTTCGCGATCGCTTGGGGTTTGCTGGGGGTGTTGATGGGTTCTATACCCGTGGCGCTTCGCCTCCTGTCGATGGTGCATCCCCTTTTGTTCGCGACGTTTTCGGCGATCGCCTTATTGAGTTTGGGAATGGCGCTGGCGCACTACCAACAGCAACGTAGCGAGAGCGCTTACCAACAATTTAACTTCTGGGAGCGTTTAGGTACAGCATTTGGAGTCATCGCCCTGTTAGGTACTGCCTGAGCAGGCAGGAGGTGAACGGTGAAGCAATTATCGTTGGAGCAAATAGTTAATTGTGGGGTCGAGCGAGAGACGGCGATCGCAATTCTACCGCAAGTCGAGCGGTGGCTGGCTGCCTTACCTGCCATGAAGTGCTGGCAGCAGCTAACTCGTCACGTCCTCAAGCCCGATTGCCCCTTTGCATTGCACGAACTCCTTTACGAAACTACCTTCTCCGACTGGGACGCATCCCGGAAACCTGCTCCTGCTTGGTTTCCCTCTCAAGAAGAAATTGAGTCTACCAATATCGCTGCTTTCATGCATCAGTTGCAAATTGCCTCCTATCGAGAATTTCATGCTTGGTCGGTGCAGAATCGCGATCGATTTTGGGAGGTGACGATCGAACGATTGGGTATTCGTTTCCGGCAGAAATACACTCAAATTGTCGATCTTTCACGGGGGGTAGAATTTCCTCAATGGCTAGTGGGCGCTCGTTTTAATATTACTGAAAGCTGTTTTCAAGCACCTGAAGATTCCCCTGCGATTATTTTTCAACAGGACGGCGGTTTGCTTTCCACCATGACTTATGGAGAGCTGCACGCCTTGACCAATAGAGTTGCTAATGGGCTTGTGGACTTGGGCTTTCGTCCTGGGGATGCGATCGCGATCGCCATGCCCATGACTGCGGAATCTGTAGCGATTTACCTGGGAATTATCAAAGCTGGTTGCGTGGTGGTTTCCATCGCTGATAGTTTTGCTGCTAACGAGATCGCCATCAGATTGCGTATAACTCAGGCAAAGGCAATTTTTACCCAAGACTATATTCAGCGTAGTGGTAAACAGTTACCCCTCTATGCCAAAGTTATCGATGCCGATGCCCCTAAAGCAGTCGTGTTGTCGTCCAATTCCTCCGTGTCTATGAAACTGCGTTCTGGCGATTTAGCTTGGCAGGAATTTCTCAGCTCAAAGGCACGATTCGATGGTGTCGCTACCACACCGGAAGCTTATACTAATATCTTATTTTCCTCTGGCACTACAGGAGAACCCAAAGCTATTCCTTGGACTCAAACTACACCGATCAAATGTGCAGTTGACGGACATTTGCACCAGGATATTCACCCGGGAGATGTCGTAGCTTGGTCAACCAATCTAGGATGGATGATGGGACCTTGGCTGATTTATGCCAGTTTAATTAATCGGGCAACTATTGCTCTCTACTACGACGCACCCACCGAGCGAGGATTCGGTCAATTTGTTCAAGCGGCACGGGTGAATATGTTGGGGGTAGTACCAAGTCTAGTCAGCATTTGGAAAACAGCTGTTTGTATGCATGGGCTTGATTGGAGTGCGATTAAAGCATTCAGCTCGACGGGCGAATGTTCTAATCCACAGGACATGCTATTTTTGATGTCTCTAGCGGGATACAAGCCAATTATTGAATACTGTGGTGGGACTGAAATTGGTGGAGCTTATATGACTGGGACGCTGGTACAGCCTGTGGCTCCTGCAACTTTCACAACTCCTGCATTAGGGTTAGATTTTGTCATTCTCGATGAAGGCGATCGCCCTACCAACAAAGGCGAGTTGTTTATTATCCCCCCCTCAATTGGACTTTCTACCGCATTACTCAACAAAGATCATCACCACGTCTATTTCGCTGATACTCCTTCTCTCTCGTCTGGTGTCAGGGCGGGTTTACCAGACCAACTTGTGGGTCAACCAGTCACCCCCCAAGAAAACCCGCCCCTACTTCCGTCTGGTGTCAGGGCGGGTTTACCAGACCAACTTGTGGGTCAACAAATATCTTTCCAAGAAAACCCGCCCCTACTCTCCCTGCGTCGTCATGGAGACTGGATCGAATGTCTACCCAATGGATACTATCGCGCTTGCGGTCGCGTTGATGACACGATGAATTTGGGAGGCATCAAAGTCAGTGCAGCTGAAATCGAGCAAGTTGTCAATTCTGTATCCGGAATTTATCAAACTGCCGCGATCGCTGTCTCTCCTCCAGAAGGGGGTCCTAGCCAGTTGGTAATTTTTGCGGTGGTTGCACCAGATCGACAGCAGGATAAAGCAACGCTCAAAACCCAGTTACAAAAGGCGATCGCTTTGCAGCTCAATCCTCTGTTCAAGATTTACGATCTGGCGATCGTTGATGCTTTACCTCGCACTGCCTCAAATAAAGTGATGCGCCGTGCCTTGCGCGATCGCTATCAAGCCTCTAGCACAAACATATTTCACAAATGACGAACGATCGATGACCAATGACAGCCATAACGCGCTAATCTTATGAATGACTGGGATTGCTCTATGGCTAAATTCAAAGTTTTTGTGACTCGTCGCCTGCCGATCGCCTTAGATCGACTTTACCAAATTGCTGATGTCGAAGTTTGGTTAAAGCGCCAACCACCCCCTGATGACGTGTTACTGGAAAAGATCGGTGCGATCGATGGCTTGCTGTGCCTGCTTACCGACCGAATCGATCGGCACTTAATCGAGGCAGGAACGTCACTCAAGGTCATCAGCCAAATGGCAGTTGGCTACGATAACATTGACATCTCGACTGCGACTGCCAGACAGCTTCCCGTAGGTCACACGCCTGATGTTTTGACAGATGCCACCGCAGACTTTGCTTGGACGTTGTTGATGGCAGCAGCACGGCGAGTTGTAGAGGCAGATCGGTTCGTGCGTGCGGGTGAGTGGCAGACTTGGGAACCGGACTTGTTGCTAGGAGCGAATATTGCCGGAGCCACTCTAGGTATCGTTGGTTTGGGGCGGATCGGTCAAGCAGTAGCTCGCCGTGCCAAAGGGTTTGACATGCGCATTTTATATGCAGATCGACAGCGATCGCAAATAGAAGACTCTCTGGGTGCGGAGTGCGTGACATTCGATCGCTTACTGCAAGAGTCAGATTTTGTGACGATTCACGCTCCCTTGACTGAAGATACCGATCGTCTTTTTAGCCATTCGCAATTTCAGTGTATGAAGCGATCGGCAATTTTAATTAACACGGCACGGGGACAAATTGTAGATTCAGAGGCTTTGTATCAAGCACTGAAGGAGCGTCAAATTGCTGCCGCTGCTCTGGATGTCACCGATCCAGAACCCATTCCGCCTCAAAGCTTGTTGCTAACGTTGGACAACCTGATAATTACACCTCATATTGCTAGTGCCGGCCGTCCGACACGAGAAAAAATGGCAAGCATGGCGATCGCCAATCTCGTTGCTGGACTGAGGGGCGATCGTCTGCCACATTGCGTTAATCCTGAAGTGTACCAATAGCGATCGCCAGAAAAAAGACAGCATTTGGACAGTGCGATCGATCTCCTCGTTTGATAGCAATTCTCGATTGCGTGCGTGACATCTGTAGGGGCGCACAGCTGTGTGCCCCTACAGATCGCGTGTTTTACCCATTGATAACCGCTATGAGGAAAAATTATGCGTGTCTAGCTGGATTAGATCGATCGAGGGGAGACGTGTATCTTAAGTTAAGTTTATTACCGATCGCTTCGGGGTGAGTGCTGAATGCAATTCGATCTACAATTCATTGAAATGTCCTAGTTTTTATAGCAAAAATCCTTTTTACGAGGGCAGATTGTTAGTAAGAATCATCTTAACTCGGTCAATTTTATTACTTAATTAATTGCAGTAGTTGCACGTAAAATTAAATTTTGCTGTAATTGTATACCTTTAGGTGGATTGCAAAATTTAAACTGATGCGATCGAAGATACATCTTGAATTCGGTTGCAAACCTCCGCGATCGGCAGATATTATGTCATGGGCAGACGAATGATACATTTCTTAAAAACCCGCTGTTCTAATGAACTTAAACAAGCTAAGGCGTAAGCGAGGGATCGTTTTAACTCGTGAAGGATGGCAAAAGTTTCAGAACGCAAAACTAGAGTTAGAGTTTCATGAAAAGTATGGGGAAAAATTTACACTAGAAGAATTAAGCGGACGCACTCAATTAACAACTGCTACCCTCGCCAAAATACTAACTCGTGAAGAAGGGGTTGACAAGCGAACCCTAATTAATTTATTCGCAGCATTTAATTTAGAGCTGAATACAAGTGACTATTCACAGCCTAGCCTAGATGCAAAGCAACCAGAATGCGCGATCGCATTTACACATCAAGACTGGGGGGATGTTATTGATGTATCCATATTCTACGGACGTGCGGCAGAACTCGCTACGTTAGAGCAATGGACTATCGAAAGTCGCTGCCGAGTCGTAACGCTGTTGGGTGTGGGAGGTATTGGTAAATCGACTCTAGCTGCTAAGTTAGCAGAACAAGTTAAGGATAAATTCGAGTTTTTTCTTTGGAGATCTTTGTCCAATGCTCCATCACTCAAAGATCTTCTCGATAGCTTGCTACAATTTTTCTCTAACGAGCAGCAGGTTGAAACCGCTTTGCCAGACAATAATAGTCGGAGATTGTCGCAACTGATCGATTATTTACAAAAATACAGATGTTTACTATTACTCGATAACACTGAAACAATTATGCAATGTGGCGTTCAAACTGGGCGCTACTGTCAGGGATGTGAAGATTACGGTCAGCTTTTCAAACGGTTGGGAGAAGTTCCCCATCAAAGCTGCGTGCTACTTACTAGTAGGGAAAAACCTAAAGAATTAGCCTTATTAGAAGGAGAAGCACTACCTGTTCGATCGCTACAACTGAGTGGTTTAAGTAAGTTAGAAGTAGAAAAAATCTTTCGCCTCAAAGGAATCTCCGGTTCTGACAAAGAATGGCAAGCATTAGCCGCTCGCTATGCAGGCAATCCATTAGCATTAAAAATTGTTGCTACGACTATTGGAGATATTTTTAATGGTAGCATATTGGAATTTCTGCAACAAACTAATACAGTATTTGGCGAACTACGCGAACTTTTAGAACAACAAGTTGAACGGTTATCAGATATAGAGAAAGAGTTAATATATTGGCTAGTCATCAATCGAGAGCCAGTTTCGATATTGCAATTGCAAAATGATATTTTCTCTCAGTTAACATTGACAAACTTGTTAGAGGCTTTGGAGTCGTTAAGGAGGCGATCGCTGGTTGAGAAAAGTGCGGCGCTTTTCACCCTCCAGCCTGTAGTTATGGAGTATGTGACGGCTCAATTGATGGGATTAATTTGTGCAGAAATAGTCAATCAAAAGATCGTCATTCTGAGAAAGATAGCTTTATTAAAAGTCCAGAGTCAAGAGCGGGTAAAAGCTGTTCAAATCAGCTGTTTGATCGAGCCAATTCTAGAAGAACTACTGACTATTTTTAGAACCAAAAGCCAGATTAAGCAACAGCTATCTCAACTTTTAGCTAAATTAAGAGTAGAATCTCCCCACGAACAGGGATATACGGCGGGAAATTTGCTCAATCTACTTTGTTATCTCCAGACAGATTTAACGAATTATGACTTTTCTCATCTGAATATTTGGCAAGCCGATCTGCGCCAACGCACCTTACACAATGTAAATTTTGCCTACGCCGATCTCTCCAAATCTATATTTACTAAATCCTTTAGTAATATTTCCGCGATCGCCTTTAGTGACGATGGTAAAGTTTTGGCTGTGAGTGACGCTAGAGGCGATATTTGCTTATGGCGAGAATTTGTCGATGGCGAACAAATTTTAACCTTGCAAGGACATACAAATTGGGTACAAGCGATCGCCTTTTGTCCCGATCGGGAGATCGTTGGTAGTGCTAGTACTGACCAAACTTTAAGATTGTGGAATATCAGCACTGGTGAATGTCTGAGAACTTGGCAGGGGCATTCTGAAAGAATAAACTCAGTAGCATTTAGTCCTCAAGGTCATGCGATCGCTAGTAGTAGCGACGATCGCACGGTAAAGTTGTGGGATACCAGCACTGGTGAATGTATGAGAACAATGCAAGGACATACAGACTGGGTGTTTTCAGTCACATTTAGTCCTCAAGGTCATATCTTGGTCAGTGGTGGCAGAGATCGCACGATTCGCTGTTGGGATGTCAATACTGGTCGAATTGTGCAAACTCTACAGGGGCATACTGGTTGTATCCGCACAGTTGCTTTCTGTCCTGATGGACAAACTTTTGCCAGTAGCAGCGACGATTGCACGGTGAAAATTTGGGATGCGAGTACTGGGAAATGTTGCCAAACCTTGCACGGACATACAGGTTGGGTGTTGTCAGTATGCTATAGCCCAGATGGACAAATTCTGGCTAGCAGTAGTAGCGATAGCACCATTAGATTGTGGCGTGCTGTCACTGGTGAGTGTATCAAAGTTTTGTCAGGACATACTGGAGCAATTCAGTCAGCGACTTTTAGTCCCGATGGTAACACTCTAGCCAGTAGCTGTGATGGTCAAACAGCTATGTTATGGGATGTTAGCACTGGAGAAGCCTTGAGAACTGCACGAGGATATCACGACGGTGTATGGTCGGTAGTCTTTAGTCCCGATGGTAAAACTATAGCGACTAGCGACAATAACCAGAAGGTGAAGCTGTGGGATACTAGCACTGGTCAATGTCGCAAAGCTTTGCAAGGACATACGGGTTGGATCAGAACAGTTACCTTTAGTCCCGATGGACAAACTTTTGCTAGTGGTTGTGACGATCGGACAGTAAAAATCTGGCATACCAACAATGGGCGTTGCTGCCAAACTTTGGAAGGTCATGCTAGCTGGGTAAAATCAATTACCTTCAATCCTCAAGGAAACGTTTTAGCTAGTGGTAGTGACGATCGGACAGTGCGGCTATGGAATCTTAGCACTGGACAATGCGTTAATGTTTTGGAACACACTCATGGAGTGTGGTCTGTTGCCTTTAGTCCTCAAGGTAAAATCTTAGCCACTGGCTGCGATGACCAAAAATTGTGGTTGTGGGATTGTAGCACTGGCGAATGCGACAAGATTCTCCAAGGTCATGCGGGTTGGATATTGTCAGTAATTTTCTTACCGATCCCCCTAAATCCCCTTGAAAAGGGGGGCGAAGAGGGAATCTTGGCTAGTGGCAGTAAAGATAAAACCGTGCGGTTATGGGATGTTAGCACTGGTCAGTGTCTCAAAATTTTAGCGGGACATACAGGTTGGGTAACATCAGTTGCCTGTTCTGCGCAAGCACCTGTGGCAAATAGTCGAGATAGCCCAAATTTGTTGGCTAGTGGTAGCACTGACGCAACTGTCAAATTATGGAATGTCAGCACTGGTCAATGTGTCAAAACTTTTCAGGGACACACTCACTGGATTCGGTCAGTTGCTTTCTGCCCTCAAGGTAAAATTCTGGCTAGTAGTAGCGAAGACGAGACAGTTAAGCTGTGGGATATTTCGACTGGTGAGTGCATCAGGACTCTTAGGAGTAAAAAGCCTTACGAAGGCATGAACGTTACTGGCGTTACAGGTTTAACAGTAGCAGCGATCGCCTCTTTAAAAGCTTTAGGCGCAGTTGAGCATCCAGAAGAATAGTCCTAAGTGGGGGGTGAGTGAAGCATGGATAACTCGGCATTTGCCTCCCTGGTTAATCTTTGCGTCACTTAAAAACCCAAACTTGTCTACCACCCATAAATAGATTTTTATCAAAAAATACATTAGAATTACTAAGAAAAAGTCTCTAAAAATCCGAAACTTGACGCAGATAGTCCCATATGCATCGAGTTTCGGAAATTTTTCTGGGCGCAGCTCGTCCAAATCTAACCGAACAGCAGCAAATTCCAGTAGGGCTAAGAGTATAAAAAACACTTGTTTTGTCTATGAACTTGCTAAAACCAAAACGCAGTCGAGGTGTGATTCTCACTCGTGAGGGGTGGCAAAAGTTTCAGCAAGCGAAACTCGCTCTAGAAATACTAGAGAAGGCTGGCAACAAGTTCACGCTGGAAGAATTAAGCGATCGCACGGGTTTAACGACTGTCACTCTGGGAAGGGTAATAAGTTGTAAAGAAGCAGTTGACAAGCGCACGCTTGTCAGCTTGTTTATGTCATTTAATCTAGAGTTGCAAAAAAGCGACTATATTAACCCCAACCAAGTTAACACAAACGAAAATTTGGAGGAGCAACTAGAAGTTCAGGTTACTCCTAAGCGACAAGATCTCAAAGAAGCAATTTGCGTTTCAGTATTCTACGGACGTATAGAAGAAATTGCCAATTTGGAGCAGTGGATACTCGAAGATCGCTGCCGAGTGGTAGCATTATTGGGCATGGGGGGAATTGGTAAAACTTCTCTGGCTGTCAAGCTGGCAACACAAATTCAGGATCGGTTTGAATACGTGCGGTGGATTTCGCTACGAGACGCGCCACCTGTCGAGACTGTTTTGGCTCAAGCGATCCAATTTTTATCTGATGAGCAAGAAATAAATTTACCAGAAAGCACTGGTGAGAGAATATCGCGATTGCTTTTCTACTTGCGATCGTCCCGTTGTCTGTTGATTCTCGACAATGCCGAGTCGATTTTGTGTAGTGGTAGTCGAGCCGGACAATATCAGGAAGGATATGAAGGTTATGGGGAACTGTTAAAAAGAGTGGGAGAAACTCCCCATAATAGCTGCTTGCTGTTGACAAGTCGGGAAAAACCTAAAGATTTAGTCCCGCTTGAAGGCAAAGGATTGCTCGTGCGATCGCTTCCGTTGAATGGTCTGAAGGCGACGGATGGGGAGAAAATCTTTAAAATTAAGGGGGTTTCTGGAGCGATCGAAGAATTAGAAGTACTGGTCGATCGCTATGCAGGGAATGCTTTAGCATTAAAAATAGTGGCGACGACGATTCAAGATGTATTTGATGGTAGTGTTTCGGAGTTTTTGAAACACAGTACCGTAGTTTTTGGCGATATTCACGAACTTTTAGAACAGCAGTTTGAGCGGTTAATAGATTTAGAACAGGCGATCGTCTACTGGCTGGCGATTAATCGAGAACCCGTTTCACTGTCGGAATTGCGATCGGATTTTGTCACGCCAGTATCGCCAGCAAAATTTATAGAAGCTGTAGAATCTCTGTCACGGCGAAGTTTAGTTGAAAAAACTGAGGCGCTTTTCACCCTCCAGCCTGTAGTCATGGAATATGTAACTGAGCGATTGGTGGCTCAGGTTTGTTTGGAGATTTGTAGTGAAAAAATTGCCCTGTTCAATTCCTATGCCCTGATGAAGGCTCAAGGAAAAGACTATGTTAAGGATACTCAAATTCGCCTCATCCTCAAACCAGTCAGCGATCGCCTGTTGAGTATATTGAGAACGAAAAAAAGTCTAGAAAAGCAGCTAAATAAAATTAGAGTAACGCTGCAAGAGCAATCGCCATTAGAACCTGGGTATGCAGCAGGAAATATTCTCAATTTGCTTTGTCATCTGGAAACTGACTTAAGTGGCTATGATTTTTCTAACCTAAGTGTTTGGCAAGCAGACCTACAGCGGGTGAAATTGCACGATGTCAATTTCCAAAACGCCGATTTAGCTAAATCTAGTTTTGCTGAAACTTTTGGTGGTGTTGCATCGGTTGCTTTTAGTCCTGATGGTAAACTTTTGGCTATGGGCGATAGCAATGGCGAGATTCGCTTGTACCAAGTTGCAGATGGCAAACCAGTCCTCACCTGTCAAGCACATAATAACTGGGTTACATCACTTGCTTTTAGTCCTGATGGCAGTACCCTTGCTAGTGGTAGTAGCGACAGCAAGGTAAAGTTGTGGGAGATCGCCACAGGTCAATGCCTTCATACCTTGCAAGGACATGAGAATGAAGTGTGGTCAGTTGCATGGAGTCCAGATGGTAATATATTAGCCAGTGGCAGTGACGACTTCTCAATTAGGCTGTGGAGCGTTCGTAATGGTAATTGCCTTAAAATCTTCCAGGGACATACAAATCATGTAGTCTCGATTGTCTTCAGTCCTGATGGAAAGATGCTAGCCAGTGGTAGTGCTGACAATACTATCAGGTTGTGGAATATCAATACTGGTCAATGTTTCAAAACTTTTGAGGGACACACTAATCCAATCCGCTTGATAACCTTTAGTCCTGATGGACAAACACTGGCGAGTGGCAGTGAAGACCGCACAGTAAAGTTATGGGATCTCGGCAGTGGTCAATGCCTCAAAACTTTCCAGGGACATGTTAATGGAGTATGGTCGGTTGCTTTTAATCCGCAAGGCAATCTTCTAGCCAGTGGCAGTCTCGACCAGACAGTCAAGTTGTGGGATGTCAGCACTGGTGAATGCCGCAAAACCTTCCAGGGACATTCTAGTTGGGTATTTTCAGTCGCCTTCAGTCCACAGGGCGATTTCCTAGCTAGTGGCAGCCGCGACCAAACAGTAAGGCTATGGAATGTTAACACGGGTCTTTGCTGCAAAACTTTCCAAGGGTATACTAATCAAATACTCTCAGTTGCCTTTTGTCCAGATGGGCAAACTATAGCTAGTGGTAGTCACGATTCTTCGGTTCGATTGTGGGATGCCGGCACTGGTCAAACTCTGAAAACTTTTCAGGGACATCAGGCTGCTGTGCAGTCAGTTGCATGGAGTCCAGATGGTCAAACGCTAGCCAGTGGCAGTCAAGACTCCTCGGTTCGATTGTGGGATGTCGGCACTGGTCAAGCCTTGAGAACTTTTCAGGGGCATCGTGCTGCAATTTGGTCAATTGCATGGAGTCCCGACAGTCAGACGTTGGTAAGTAGCAGTGAAGACCAAACAATAAAGTTGTGGGATGTCAGCACTGGTCAAGCCTTAAGAACTTTTCAGGGGCATCGTGCTGCAATTTGGTCAGTTGCTTTTAGTCCGTGTGGGAGAATGCTAGCAAGTGGCTCTTTAGACCAGACTCTCAAGCTGTGGGATGTTAGCACTGATGAATGTATTAAAACACTTGAAGGACATACGAACTGGATTTGGTCGGTTGCATGGAGTCAAGATGGTGAGCTGATAGCAAGTACCAGTCCAGACGGAACCTTAAGATTATGGAGTGTCAGCACTGGTGAGTGCAAAAGAATAATACAAGTAGATACGGGTTGGTTGCAATTAGTTGCCTTTAGTCCAGACAGCCAAACGCTAGCAAGTAGCAGTCAAGATTACACCCTCAAGCTCTGGAATGTTAGCAATGGTGAATGCTTCAAAACTTTGCTAGGACATACGGGTTGGGTTTGGTCAGTTGCATGGAGTCAAGATAATCAAACTCTGGCTAGCGGCAGTGATGATGAGACAGTTAGACTGTGGGATGTAAAAACAGGTGAGCGTGTAAAAACTCTAAGGTCTGAGAAACTCTACGAAAGCATGAACATAATAGGAATTACAGGCTTAACCCCAGAGACAGTGGCGACGTTGAAAGTACTGGGGGCAGTGAATTAATAAAGACTTAGCAGATGAAATTCATAGTTAGACAAACTAAGTCAGCAGACCACACAAAAATCAGCCATTCTATAACTTGCAACCGCTAGGTTTTGCTTGTGCCCTCGCTGTCATTTTTGCAGTTTCATTGGCAAGATACAAAATTTACCAATCGGAGGTTGTAGTGTAAATTACGCAGAGTTAGAATGAGCAGAGCTATCGCTCTACTCATCCCATAACTATTTATGACTGCCTATTCAGGAACATAAATTATTAATTAGGTTTGCTCCATCAAACGAATAAACTAGTGAAATATATGGCTCTTCTAGGAATCAGGTGAAAAAAGTTATTTATGATACAATTTTGTCATTCTGAGCGTAGCGTCAGCGAAGCGAAGAATCTGCGAGATGCTTCGCTACACTGCGTTTCGCTCAGCATGACATCAAATATGAGTTTTGGTTATCACCCAAAAGCCAGGAGAGCCAAATATATCAGAGAGAGCATTCGAGATCGTTTGGCAATCCTTGCTCAAATGCCTTAATCAAGATACTTTCCAAATCAACCTCCATGTCATCCAAGATCTTGAAGATGCTCTCATTCAGGCTGCTTGTATCATAATTACAATCCAAAGATTGCCGAGCGATCGCGGTAGCTGTTAAAGTTGCCATGATTTTCTCCTTGTAATTGTTCTAAGTAGGTTTGTTGAAAGTGTTGTGGGTGAGTTTTGGTTATATGCGAATAGCTGAGAATCAGATTTCATCAGTGCTTGCTTGCTCTAATCCTTTCAACACATGCGCTAGTTCCTCCTCTGATATGTAATCTTCACTAGGCGGACTGAAACACAGCAGTGCAGTCTCGTAGCAAGCTCTTGCCACCTGGACACGCTCATCAGATGTAAGCTCAGTCATCATCTCTACTGTCTCGTCTACGTGTCCGACATCATTACCAACACCACTATGCACCCGCAAGCAACGAGTGGCATGGGTATTAGGTGGCAGCAAAGCCTCTACCCTTTGGATGTAATCTTCTTTAATCCCCATAGCTAAACGCTCCATTGTATAGGAATAACCAGCACAACCAATTGGATCTCTTGCCTGTACGCTCCGAGTGAAATAATCTACCAAATTTACTGCTGCTGGGGGAACAAGTTCTTTCACCACAGCCTCAGCCTTATATCCCATTGACTGAATATCGAGCAGGGCGAGTCGGTCGTGACCCGCTTCCTCACTGGCTTTCTGTGCAGCCCACCCAGCTAAAACCATGCGTCCGGCTGAAGCGAAGCGCCAAGCAGCTGTCTCCATCAGTTGTTGCGTGGGTTGGCATAGATGATAAGAACCTGCTAGTCGCCATACCCAACGTGTGGGGGTCAAGGCTGGTGGTCTGCGGCGAGTCTTCACCCGACTCCAAGCTAACGCTATTGCTCCATCCAACTGCTTTTGAGTTTTAGCTTTGTTGCTTGCGTCAACTGACTTTTCAGTGAAGATAATGCCTTGCTTTGCAGAACTAGGTTGATGCGCCCAAGTGCGTTTAGCGGTCTTCACCACCGTTGTATCAGCCACAAAACCCGTCGATGTATCATCAGTTGCAGATTGTTGGTTACTATTAGGCTGGCTACTATTAGATGTATACTGCCAAGAGCCGCTAGCAGTTTTCATCACTGTTGTATCAGCTACAAAACCCGCTGATTCAGCACTCTTGAAAGAAGTCGTGCTATTTGGCGATGGTATAGAAATCTCAGATGTTTGTTCGCCAGCCTCAAACTGTTCGGTCATTTGCACTTCCTCGGTTTGATGTTTAGCGTTCATTGTTAGCAAACTAGCTCCAATAAAGGTTGACAAACAGCTCTAATCGTGCATCAAAAAGTATTGGACGACTTTCCTCATCTCTAAATAGCAGATTTATTTGCGATCGTGAGGACAAGATACGTAATGCTGCTTCTGTTGATTTCGCCTTGCCTTCTCGAATGCGTCTATCGAGAGAGGCGTTATGAATTTCAGTTTGCTAGCTTCAAGATAATTTTCCAAGCAAAGATAACAAAGTTAAGGAAAAAACTTGAAGCTGTGGATCTCAACAGCAGCTCAAAGCTAAAACCAGAAATAGTTTCAACTACCCAAAAGTTTACAAAAATATAATTTTTAGAATTTCTTAACATTCTTAAGTTTTAGATTGTCGGCTTAACTTGCTTAAATTTTAAAATTTTATAAAATTCACGAGTGGGAATAGGCAGTAACAGTTTAGCTTGTCAAACACTGGCGATCAGGTCTGGTTGTTCTATATACTGCGATCGCCACAGAGGATACAATAACGCTTCAGTCACGACTTTGCGATCGCTCTAAGTTTAGCGAAAATCTAAGCAATTGCTTGAGTGTCAATAAAAAAACTAAATTTAAGAACGTTAGCCAATTTTAGCGTTTATGACAGCTAATCACTGAAATCCTTGTCCGATGGAAGTTAGAGCAACTTCTAGCTAAAGAATTTCAGAGAAATTTCAATTTTTTTCTTATCTTTTTTATCTTTACTTGCTAAAACCCGATCCAAGTAGCACATTGGTAGTCACTGGCAACAATTTCCACAGCAGACAGCAAACTCTACAGTCAACTAAAGGATTGACGATTCCAACACAATTCAGCTTCTACTCCTTTTTACATGGTAGAGGTTTTTAGGTGATGCAGCGGTTCAATTACTACAAAAACTTGCTCGCAGATTATTCCAAGCCAGATTTGATTTCCAACGAGTTAGCGGTAAAGCTACTCAACGATGCAGAAGTATACATTTCTCTGCACGAGGAGACACTTCCTCAAATTACCACAAACTACAACCTAGTACAAATAGAACGAGAAAACAAAGATTGGTGGTCAACGCATTGTGAAGCCTGGCGACAAGGACGGGGTGATATTTTAGCAAAGGAGTACACTGATGGACTGGTATACCTTTGTGCGGACGGACCTTTTTACAGCAGAACCGCAGCAAAGCACAGAGAAGAACATTGGTGGGCAATTACCGCTCAACCAGGTGTCACGATGAGTTGGCCCATTGTGATGTTCCATGATGAAGTCGTCTATACAGAATGGTGCTGTATAGATAACGAGGTCAATGAAACAATTGCTAAAGGTAATGAGACTATACTACGACGCGGACACCGAGGTGGCTGCTATTTAAAAAGCGCGCATCTAGATTTTTCTCGCGATGTTTATGCACCAAATGAATTTTTATACTGGCTCAGACGCGAACCAGAAACTTAGTAGTTATTCGGACGATAAGCTAACTCAAAGCATTGTTTTTAAGTAGTGAGGAGTAAAAGAATTCCAAATTCGATTGAATCTAGGAAAAGCCAAGAAGAAAGTTGCAGTTTCTTTAAGTAATGGGTGTGATTTTATGAACTCTAATCGCTTACTTGAGAGCCAAGAATTCCACACTGTCGATATAGACTCGCTGATTGAAAATGCTAGAATGGTGGGATTTCAAAAGTTCTTGCTTCAGTCTCATCCTCTTTTGAGTAAAGTTTTTGAATTCATCGAAGCACGCTATTGCGATTCAATTAGTCTGCGAGAGGTGGCTGAAGCGGTTGGTCGTTCTCCAGCGTACTTGACTGACCTTGTGCGGCGGGAAACTGGAAAAACTGTGCTGAGCTGGATTGTGGAACGCCGCATGGCAGAAGCACGTTGTCTATTACTTGAAACTGGTCAGTCAGTAGAGCAGATTGCTGAAGCAGTAGGTTATTTTGATAGACGGCATTTCAGTCGCTTGTTTCTCCGGTTCCACGGATTGACTCCACAAGCTTGGCGGAGAAAATATCAAAGTAGGAGCGTTCCACTTTTGCAAGTAGACCTGAAAGAGGAAAAGCCAAGCAATCTGATTGAGCAAAGAGCCAAAACTATAACTGCTGTAGAAGCTCAAAGACTACAGGTTTGTATACAAGAGATTGTTGAGATTCTGTATCAAAACATAACAATTGGTCAAGAGAACTTGAATGAGGCATTTCTGTAGAAACTTGTAGATGCTATCTATTGGGAGTTGTTCAAATTATGAACCAACATCTATTTCACGATGAAATTACTCTGGCAGAACAAGCAGAAGAATTAGCAAAAAAGGCAATTAAGTTAGGGTTAATTCCAAGTTTTGTCGTCCGCCACTTTCCAGATAGTTGGGAATTCTACATTCCTAACGAAAAGGAATCTGCTGCTCTGACTCCAGAAGAAGCATATCTTCAGTTAAAGAAACTAACTGGAACTTTTAGCAAGTAGAGACGGAATAAATCTGCTAGTCTTCACTTCAATTGAGAACCAGAAAAAAAATAGCAGACTTGTCTCCAAAGTTTAGCCCTTGTATTTGTATTTAGAGAAACATAAACTAATACAAAGTCACGTTCCTAACAACTAATAGACGGAAGCAGTGCGGAACGTATTGTGTATACGATCTATGTCTTTCACAATACATTCCGCTTTTTCATATTTATGAAAATACAATTGGTCAGCCAATCGAGAGCTGAGAAAAACTAGTTTTTATTTAACCTTGTTTATTTAAGCCGCAATCACCGTAGACGGAGTACGCCTTGTTTCAATCAATCGAGTTGATGAGAAAAATGGCAAAAATTATCCAAATCGACTTCAAGCGCGATCGCTCGCAGAAGAAAACAGCTAGTAGTAAAACAGTTATGCTAGATTTTACCCTAGCGCTTGCTCAAGTTCCGGGGCTAATCCAGAAAATTTGGATGATTAACAATGAAACTACTTCAAAAGCAGGGGGTATTTACCTGTTTGAGGATGAAGCGAGTGTTTTTGATTATTTTAACGGACCAATATTTAATCGGATTGTCAGCGATCCAAACTTTGAAGAGATTGTCGTTAAATCATTCGACCTTAATGAAAAGCATGGTTTTCTAGCCGAAGGATCTGTTACCGATCTACTCAGATGTTTAAGCGGTTTCAAGTCAAATAGTTTTAAAACTAGTGAAAGTATTTTGTTTCAATAGGAAACATTTTGTGGTTCATGACTGTATTAGTGTGAATGCGATGGACTGAATCTGACAATTTGATTTGGTAGGAAAATTGTAACAGATGGCTCTCATATTTGCTCCTCCACAAACTCAGCGTTCTCTAAAGATTCTTTGTTGCTATGTGAATAGCACTCGAAAAATTCAGATTCTCCGAATTACGAATGTTTCAGATTGTCACTTTGAGCGCGTTATTTTCTCAGGTCAACGTATTTTATTTGAGGCTCCGAGAAATGCTCAATTAGAAATCCATACATGCGATATGTACAGTGCTATCTTGTCGGATAAGATACCCTGCGATCGCCTCCAAATGAATTGACTGGCAGCGCTCTTTTAAGTAGATTTAAGCTGGATTAGAGAAGGCGATCGCAAAAATAAATATCGCTATGATTAAATTAATGAATTTATTAAAAAAATTATAGAAATAAGTTTTTAAATATACGTATTTGTTCGCCCGCTCTCCTGTAGTTATCCATTTAGCGAGGTATCAAGCAATGTCCATGCAAGATATGGTTAAAGGTGTAGAGAAGTTCCGCATCAATTACTTTTGCTCTCACCAAGAGATGTTTGGACGGCTAGCTCAAGGTCAGGCTCCACAGGTACTCTTTATCACCTGCTCTGACTCTCGAATCGATCCAAATCTGATTACTCAAACTCAACCAGGCGAACTGTTTGTCATTCGTAATGTTGGTAATATTGTTCCGCCTTTTGGTACTGCGAATTTTACTGAAGCCGCAGCAATTGAATATGCAATTCAAGCGTTAGGAATAAAAGACATTATTATCTGCGGTCATTCCCATTGCGGCGCTATGAAGGGATTATTGCAATTAGGTAGCCTCGCTCAAGAGATGCCTTTGGTTTACGAATGGTTACACCATTATGCAGCAGCCACTCGTCGCCTAGTTCAGGATAACTATCAAGAATATGAAGGCGAGGAACTTTTAAGTCTTACCGTTAAAGAAAACGTTTTGACGCAGATAGAAAACTTAGAAACTTACCCAGTCATTCGCTCTCGACTGCGATCGGGACAACTCTTTCTTCATGCTTGGGTTTATGAGATTGAGACTGGAAATGTCATTGCCTACAATGCCAACTTAGGTCAATTTGTACCGATTAAAGATCCGCTACCTGTACCTGACCCCATAGCTGCTGGCACAATACTACTCAGTTAAGATTCGATCCCCCCAACCCCCCTTTTTAAGGGGGGCTAAGAATAGCTTTTTTCCCCCAATTCATCGGGGGATTAAGGGGGATCTCCAAAGACTATATACTCTAACCGAGAAGTATTGGCTGCTGGTATGCACTCAGGTTTATCGGAGTTAATGGAGTTGTAAAATATGAACTTTATCAAGCCTAATAATGCCCTAGAGCAGTGCAAACGTTTGCTCAATAAGGCAAGAAATACATTTAAAGGAAAACATCACCTTTACACTGGTGAAACGCTAAATTGGTTTCAAGTTATTTTACGGCTTGAAAGAACAGTTATTCCAGTGATTTTTCCTTGGGTACTTTTTTGTAGTGGATATGGTTTTTTTATATCATTAATTCACCATTTTGACACAGAAATAGTGTTTCCAGAAAAAAATGGTGTCATTACTAATGCCATTTTAAGTTTCAACGTAGGTCTAACTTTATTGTTAGTTTTTCGCACGAATACAGCTCACGATCGCTTTTGGGAAGCCCGCAAACTTTGGGGAAGGTTAGTCAATACAGTTCGGAATTTAGCTCAGGGAATTTACATTGTAGTTAAAGATAAGTCACATCAAGAAAGAGTAGAAAAAGAGGCAATACTCAAGCTGTTAGTGGCTTTTCCAATTGCTATGAAATTACATCTAAGAGCAGAACCAGTGGATAAGCAGCTAGCTTCATTGATGTCAGAAAACCAGTATTTTCAACTCAAATCCGTCCGTCATTCTCCACTACAAATCGTCTTTTGGATTAGGGGTTATCTGCAACATCAATACGAATGTAATTGTTTGAATATCTATCAACTAACTGCCTTGCACGCTCTGCTAGATGAGTTAATCAATATCTTGGGAGGCTGCGAGCGCATTTTGAAAACACCACTACCTTTAATCTATTCCATTAAATTTAGGCTACTGGTATTAATCTATTGCTTAATACTGCCGCTGGAATTAGTGAAAAACTTGACTTGGTGGACTGGTTTAATTATGGCTTTTGTAAGTTTCACCTTGTTAAGTATCGAACAAATTGGCTCGGAGATCGAAGAGCCTTTTGGATACGATGCCAACGATCTACCCCTAGATGTTATTTGCAACACTATGCGACAAAATGTTGAAGAGTTAATCGCAGTTGCTCCCAGCAGCAGTTGTTCTTGGCGAGACTAGTCGCAATTCTCGATTGCGTGCCATCTTGTAGGGGCGCACAGCTGTGCGCCCCTACGGTCGTGTGTTTTATCCAATTAAAAACCGCTATAAGATTGGGAACAGGTTGACATTTTGTAATTTCCAATTCCTAGAGTGGCACAAAAACATAGCAATGTTAGCTATGCTGTTACCGACCTAGAGATTGCATGTGAGTAGGCGATTAAAGAAATAGTTTGTCATTTTTGAACCAAAGGGCGAATTCCACCACCGAGAGGGGTGACAACCTATTGGTGCAGCAAGAGTGTAATCGAGGCGATCGCATTTTTGCCATTTGCCATCGACGCGCCAGCCTATGCGATCGCCGAAGCGTTCGATAACAGTATTATCCTGAGCAATAGTGGTATTAAGAGAACCACCTACGTTTTGATAAATCTGCATCTGCACGCTGAAGCCAAAGCGACCCTTGCTATAAGTTGTCCAGAGGCTATCAATTACGTGCAGTTCGTTGCAGGGAAATTGCTTCACGTCTTCAGGAGTAATCGATTCCAGTTCTCGCTGCCCTGTTATCGCCAGAATGACCCGAATAGTTTCCCAGTCCGCTTCTTGTAAATTCCCTGCTGCTAATAAATCTCGTAGCTTTTTGTATTTGTGGATATCTGCAACTAGTCGCAAATCATCCTCTGACTGAGTAACTCGTTCGCTAAGGCAAGATAAAAGTTGATTGAATTGCTGTAATTGCTCTTCCATTACGGCTAAACGAGCAATGACTTCAGACTCATATGTAGTAGACATTGGGTTTCTGATGGAAGTACTTGTTTTGAGTTCCTGAAAAGATAAATTAGCGAGCTGCTACTTGTTTTATTGCTCTATTTCTCTATCTCTTGCAGTTTTCAGCTCTCGAAGGCATTCTTGTCCGGCACCGACAAGAAATCCTAAACTTGCACCAATCAAAGCATATTTTTTATGCAAATTCTGGTAAGACTGGCTTTCGTATTGCAGTTGATTAAAGTTACGCTGACCAATTTTGGTAGCAGCTAAACTAATAACTAAGCCGACAAGAGCAGTCATAATTCCTGACAAAATAATTAGCCTGACCTTCATAGTTATCCTATAGAGTAAATTGGATTAGTGGTGTAAGAAAAAGGAATAGAACAGATAGAAAATGGTGGCAACAAACAAGATGTGGTTGAGATAGTCGTTGAAATTCCATTTACGAAACATTACCGTTACCTCGGAATACTACTTGACTAAATCGGATAGTTCATTCGTGTTGAGAAGAAGCTTGAAAATTGGGCAGAGCTTGTTCCCGCTCGTCTTGAATCGGCGGTTGTGGAAATTGTTCTGACTCGCTAGGTGTACCTGATTTACCTGGTTTTAAGAAACGCTCCTCTAGTTTCTTGATTGTGACGTACAGAACTGGTACTAAAAACAAGCTCAAGATTGTCGAAATGAGGTAGCCACCAAAAAGCGCTGTCCCTAAAGACCAACGACTCATTGCTCCAGCTCCTTTAGCAATTACCAAGGGCCAGAAACCGACAAGACCAGCAAAAGCAGTCATCAGAATCGGTCGCAAGCGTTCTTTAGCAGCTCGAACTGCTGCCTGGGTAATGTCCATACCTGTCTCTAACGACTGGTTGGCAAATTCTACAATCAGAATTGCGTTCTTACTCGCCAAACCAATCAACATTACCAAAGCTACCTGGGCATAAATATTATTGTTAACGACTGGCCAAACTCCACCAGCTTGGAAAATATTTGCCCGTAAGACAACTGCACCAATAGCACCCAAGATCGCCAAGGGTACTGTAATCATGATGATGGTGGGATCGACGTAACTTTCATACTGAGCGGCTAGCACCAGAAAAACCATCACAAAAGCTAAACCAAAAATAATCGGTGCAGCACCCCCAGAGGATTTTTCTTGAAAAGCAGTTCCCGTCCAGGCGTAGCCAAATCCCGGTTGCAACACTTCTTGAGCAACCTCTTCCATCGCTTGCATGGCTTGTCCCGTACTGTAGCCTGGTGCTGCTGCGCCTTGAATTTTGATCGCAGGATAGGCGTTGTAATGGCTCACAATCGGCGGATAGTTCAATCTTGTCAAGTTTACGACATTGCTCAATCGGACTAGGTTGTTATCTTGAGAGCGTACGTACAAACGGCTTATATCCTCGGGATTAGAGCGCACCGTTCCTTCCGCCTGGGCATAAACTCGATACAGCCGCCCGCCAAGAACGTATTGATTAATGTATCGCGCGCCTAAATATGTCTGTAAGGTATTGAAAATGTCGTTAATTTCGATGTTCTGCGCCTTGGCTTGGCTGCGATCGATGGAAATTTGCATCATTGGCGTACCGAAGGTAAATTGAGTAAACACTCCCGCCAATTCTGGTCGTTTCTGGGCTGCGGCGATCGCCTTTTGAGTATTGTCGATCAGCGCTTCCATAGGCAGGGCAGCTTTATTTTGGATGTATAGCTCAAACCCACCTGTAGAACCTAATCCGTCTACTGGCGGTGCGTTGACTGCAATTGCCCGGGCTTCTGGAACTTTTGCCTGTAACCCCTGGTTAACCTTTTGCAGAACCCCAAAAACTGACTTATCTGCACCAGGACGCTCCTCCCAGTGTTTCAACTTGACAAATAGCAGTGTCTTGTTACTAGCATTTCCTTCAAACCCATAGCCAGCAGTACCAAATGCGTGTTCGACTTCGGGTAAGGGCAGCATCACTTCTTCAGTAATCCGCGTCAGTAGCTCGGCACTGTAGTTTAAAGAAACCCCCGCTGGAGCTTCGACGATCGCAAACAAATAGCCCTGATCCTCTTCAGGGATAAATCCTTGGGGAGTCGTCTGATAGATCCAACCCGTCGCGATCAATCCGGCAATAAAAACAGGAATGACAAGCAGCCGAATCCGAATCAGAAATTCTACTGTCTTGGTATATCCTGCCTTGAACCAGTCGAAAACCTGATTAAACCAGCGAAACAACACTCCCAAAGGTCCGTGTACTTCTTCCTGCCTGCGTAGGATAATAGCTGACATACTAGGAGAGAAGCTCAGGGCATTAAACGTAGAAATGGCGATCGAGAAAGCAATAACCAGCGCAAATTGCTTGTAGACAATTCCTGTCGTCCCAGGGAAGAAAGTCACGGGAATAAACACCGCCATGAGTACAACTGATGTCGCGACAACCGCCCCTGTCAGTTCCCCCATAGCATCTAGGGCTGCTTGCAGTGGTTTCATTCCTTGAGCTAACTTTGCAGATATTGCTTCCACCACCACAATTCCATCATCTACCACAAGACCAGTTGCCAAGATGATGCCAAACAAAGTCAGTTGATTGAGACTAAATCCTAATACAAATGCCAAAGCCATTGCCCCAACTAGCGAAACTGGAATGGCAATAGCAGGAACGATGGTGGTGCGCCAGTCCTGCAAAAAGATAAAGATGACTAAGAACACCAACGCGATCGCATCGATCAGGGTTTTGAAGGCTTCGTCAAGGGAAGCTGCCACAAATAAAGTATTATCTAAGGCAACTTCCGCTTTCAATCCAGGCGGAAAATTCTGTTCTAGCTCCGCCATTTTTTCTTTGACCAACTTAGCCGTGTTCCAGGCGTTTGTACCGGGAAGTTGGTAGACTAAAAGCCCGACTGCTGGCGCGCCATCGAACATTGCGTTGGTACTATAATCTTGCGCCCCTATTTCCGCTCGACCCACATCTTTAATTCTGATCAGCGTGCCATCCGCACCTACTTTCACCACTGTATTTTCAGCTTCTTCGGGAGTCGTGAATCGACCAGCTGCTCTCAGGGCAAATTCGTAACGTTGCTCGGAGGGAGTGGGCTGCTGACCAATTTTGCCTGCTCCTACCTGAATATTCTGTTCTGAAATGGCATCGATCGCATCCTGAGCTGTCAATTGTCTAGCGGCAAGGGCATCGGGATCGAGCCAGATCCGCATGGCATACTTCCGCTCTCCCAGAATTACGGCGTTCCCCACCCCCTCGATCCGCTTGATTTCATCGAGAATTTGGCGATCGACATAGTTACTCACGAAAACAGGATTGTATGTGAATCGATCGTTCTTATCCTTATCAGCATAAAAGGCATAAGCGATCGTAATCGTGGGAGATTGTTTTTGGGTGATGACACCAGTTCGGTTCACCTCTTCAGGTAACTCGGCTTGAGAAACGGCAACATTATTTTGGACAAGAACTTGAGCGGTGTTCCTGTCCATTTCCGTTGGGAAAGAAATGTTGATACTCGTATCACCATTATTCGTCGTTTGAGAGGACATATATACGACCCGCTCTGTGCCATTGATTTGCCGCTCCAGAACAGTGGTGACGTTTTCTTCAGAGGTTTTGGCATCACTACCCAGATAGTTAGCAGTTACAGTCACCTGCTTTAGAGCCATTTCGGGTAGCTTATCTAAGGGAAGTAGGGGAATACAAATTCCGCCAATCAAGAGAATCAGTACAGTGCAAACTGTAGTTAAAATCGGTCTTTTGATGAAAGTGTTAGCAATACTCAACAGCATAGTCCAGGAGTTCCTATTAATTTTTGGGACAGTGGAAGTGTTGGGACAGTAGAACAGAGCTATTGCTGAGAATTTAGGATTCAGACGCTATCGGCTGCACGGGGGCATTATCTCTTAAGTTCAAAATTTCCGTGATAGCAATCTTTTCTCCTGGCTTAACTCCATTGAGTACCTGGTATTTCTGACCTTTAATATTTCCCAACTGTACGGGCTTTTGCCGCACGACTGTTTTGCTCCCTTGTTGCTCGACGCTATAAACAAAGCTTTGGTCGCCGATGGTAAATACGGCATCTGTAGGAATTAAGACTCCAGGGCTTTGGCTCCAAATCACTCTTGCTTTGACAAATTCGCCATCACGTAATTGCCCATTTTGATTAGAAAAGCGAGCTTTAGCTAAGATTGCTTGATCCCCAGTGTTGACTTGAGGATTAATAAAAGAAATACTGCCTGTGGCTATGCGCTTATTTGTGTTGGGGTCGATCGATTCTACAGGCAACCCTAATTTGAGTTGAGATGAGTGTTCGATCGGAACCGAGAGCCGCAGGTCTACCGAATCGTTCTGGGTGATGTTGGTCAGGGTTTGACCGATATTAACGTAGTCTCCCACCTTGACAGGAAAATCTCCCACTTCACCTGCGATCGGTGCTAGCACTTGTTTGTACTGAAGAGAGACATTGGCAGCATTTGCTTCTGCTTGCGCTTGCTTAATCTCAGTCTTCATTTGATTAGAGCTGGATTTGGCAGCTTCTACATCTTCTTCAGCAGCGTGGAGGGCTGCAATGGCTGTATTCAAATCTCTATGCGCAATATCTAATTGCTGCCTAGCTTGTACCCCTTCTTTGACTAGTCGCTCGGCTCGCTGATACTGTATTTCCTGAAGTTCTACTTCCGATGCAGCTTTAATTTTGTTAGCTTCTGCTGCTTTTAGTTGCGCTAAAGCAGTGATGCTGACTGCTCTCGCAGAGTTGACCTTAGCAATAGCACTGGCATATTCGGCTTGAGTGCGATCGGAGCGCAGTTGTACAATTGGCATTCCCTTTTCCACTCGATCTCCATTGGAGACGTGAATTTTGACAATCCGACCCTCAATTTCTGGTTGTAGGACTACTCTCTTGACAGCTTCTAACGTGCCGACAAATTCAGAATTATCTTGAACCAAACTAGATTTGAGTGTTTGCAACTTAACAGGAATAGCAGCAGGGGATTTGCTTGCTGTAGCAGGAAGCGTACTCGATTTACAGCCACTAGTGAAGGTGGAAGCTATAAGGGCTACACCTATTAGTTTTGCTGTCAGTAAAGCGTTGGATTTCAACATTGTAATTTTCCATCAGTATAATTTTACTTTTTTTACTTTGATTTGAGATTTTTTGCTAAGTATTAAGTATAAATAAATAAAGATTAAAGAAAGTTAAGGGCTAAAAGTTTTCTTATTGTAAGCAGATGGAAAAAGAATTTGAGAAATCAGGGGATCGCACTAGTAGCATTTATCCTCGTGTTTGACGGTCGATGTATACTCGCCCATTCTAAGAGTGAGGTTGCAAGGTCACTAGGGTGAATATTTCTGAGTAAGTTTGTTTTTTTTGGCTCAGTACAGGACAAAAGCTAGAAAAATGCACTGAGGAAAGGGTTTTATCAAAAACGCCACATTATTTGGGTAATTCTTCGAGTGGTTTTCCAACTAATAAATTAAATTGTAGGCAAAGCAGCTTTTAACAAATTCAGATGGCGATCGCCTGCGATCGCTAGAAATATTAATAACAAAATACAGGTCAATCCGATTTAAAAGCTTGAGCTAAACTTCGTTGCGATCGCTCGATTTGTGACGCTTCTGTTGTACAAAGAATACAGACTTGCTCCGAAAGAGCGACCCTTGCAACCGTGCTTTGTACTTCTTACTATTTAGGAAATCACAGATCGAAATTGCCACTCATAAATCCAAAATTTGCGGGTTAATCAACTGCTTAGTTTTTACTTCGTCCGCTACTGCTCAGCTTCTCGATTTCATTCCAATCTGGTACATCTTTGGAGGTCAAATGAGCCAATCAACGCTGCGAACTGCGATCGTGGGTAGTGGTTTTACTGGATTGTTTACTGCCCTTTACCTGAGTCATCTAGGCTATACGGGTCAGATAATTTTGATCGATCGCTCCGAGCGTTTTGTTTTTAAGCCCTTGCTATTTGAATTTCTCAACGGACAGATGGATGCAAACCAGGTTTGGCCCCAATATGAGGAACTACTTCAAGGAAGTGGCGTGACGTTCGTGCAGGACACCGTTGAGCATATAGACTTAGCCGGACGCAAGATCGAACTGGCTTCTGGCTTGCATTATACCTACACTAATCTCGTGCTTGCTGTAGGAAGCACAGTAGGATACTTTGGAACTCCGGGAGCTGAAGAGTACTCTTTCCCGTTTCGCAGCGGGCTGGATGTCCTCGCCCTACGTCAGCATTTACGCCAATCTCTACAACGCGCTAGCCAAATTGAAGATTTCCAGTTGCGCCAGAAATTACTAACAATTGCTGTTATCGGTGCAGGTCCAACGGGTGTTGAATTGGCAAACACGCTGGCAGATTTTTTGCCTAACTGGTATGCCAAGTTAGGTGGCAATCCTCAGGAAATCCGGCTAGTGTTGATGAATCGCAGTCAAAATATTCTCTCTGGTGATGTGAACGCTTGTTTGCGCGAGACTGCTTATACTGCTCTACAGAAGCATGTCATTCCCGTTGAACTATTGACTGGAGCTGCTGTCACTGCTCTAGATTCAGGTAAAGTGGAGTATACTCGCGATCGACAACCTGCCGTGCTTGAAGCTGAAACGATGATTTGGACGGCAGGTACAGCCATCAATCCGCTAGTCAAAAAATTGCCTATCTCCGACGAGCAGCGCGACAAACAAGGTCGTCCCTTCGTCACGCCAGCCCTTAACCTAGTCGGCTATCCAGAAGTTTTTGCTGGAGGTGACTGCGTGACGCTGCTCAAGCCCGAGCCAGCTCTAGCGCAGGTTGCCTATCAGCAGGCAAAGGCGATCGCCCGTAACCTAGTTGCTGTTTCAGTAGGTGAGAAACCCAAGGCTAGTCGCATATTCTTGCGCGGAACGTTGATGAAACTGGGTACGCAAGAGGCTGCTGCTGAAATATTTAACAAGCACGAAGTTAAAGGCAGAATAGGTCATGCAATCCGTCAACTAACTTATCTGGAGATGCTGCCTACACCAGTTCACAATTTAAAAGTTACTACTGAATGGCTCAGCGAAGAAGTATTTCATCACGCTAAAAATTTGGTTTGATTTCACAGAAATTGTTATGAAAGTCGCAAACATTTTACTATTGTTCGCGATCTCGATAACGATTGCGATCGCTAGTCTGTGGGTCGAACAACGAGCATATTTTTGGCTACTCATTCAAGCAGTGTAAAGAATGCACCCCTGCTGCAAAAAATTGACTCTTGTCGTCGTATTTTGCGAGATTTAAGCTTTGAAATGTTGAGTTTCACAAAATTCACTTGAATCAAGCTAGAAAGAATAAGAGCAACATTATTAATGCAAAATATATAGCGGTTCTAAACCAATTGTGAAAAGATCGCCCATCTGTCTGTAACATGCTAATCGTGCTTTCACAAATGACCAATAACCAATGACCAATGACAATCGTAACGAGCAGCTCACAACTCAAATGAACACGCTATAGACACATGAGGAGGTTTTATGGTTCATAAACTATATAAAAATGATGAGTCTGTAGAAGCTCTTGTGATCGGTAGTGGTTTTGGTGGAGCCGTTGCAGCTTTACGCTTAGGACAAGCAGGGATCGATACAGTCGTGCTAGAGCGAGGTCGTCGTTGGTCGATTACACCTGCCCAAAATACTTTTGCTACTCCCCATAATCCTGATGGACGAGCCGCTTGGCTGAGTCCAGCAACTATCTTTGGACAGCCGATCGATGTCCATACAGGTGTGATGGAAACCCTAGTTGAAGATGGAATTATTGTTTTGAATGGGGCTGGGGTTGGAGGCGGGTCATTAGTTTACAACAGTATTATTTATCAACCGATTCTCGAATTGTTTCAAAAGGTTTTTCCTAGTTCGATTAGCTATGATGAATTGGCTGAAATTTATTATCCTCGCGTCCATTCGATTTTACAGCCTTCGCCAATTCCTTCAGATGTTTTAAATACTACTTATTACGATACAACGCGGTTATTTCTTCAACACGCTACTCAGGCAGGTTTCCGCAATCATCTACTAGACTTAGCTGTTGATTGGGATATAGTTCGTGAAGAAATCAACGGGACAAAAGTACAGTCTACGATTATCGGAGACCATTGGTGGGGTATCAATAGCGGCGCTAAAAAGAGCTTGGATCGCAATTACTTATTCCAAGCAGAGAAAACTGGTTTCGTAGAAATATTTCCTCTACATGTAGCAGTCGAGATTGCTGAAGATCCTGAAACTGGCTACCAAGTTTCATGCAATCAGATAAATGAATCAGGAGAGGTTGTCGAACAAAAATCTTTTCGCTGTCGCTATTTATTTTTAGCAGCTGGGTCTATGGGGACTTCTAAACTTTTGGTCAAAGCTAAAGCAAAAGGTTCGTTACCTAAATTAAATGACTACGTTGGTAAATTTTGGGGTTCTAATGGCGACACCATTGCTACTCGTTCAAATTTACCACCTGTATCTGGTAAAGGGGGACCTGCGGGTGCAGTGCTGGAAAACTTCGATGACCTCGATCGCCCAATAGTACTGATAAATCTTGAAAATTGGGCTAGTCCTGAAGGAACGCAACAATGTCTTGGTTTGGGTCTACCCTCACAAAGCGGAACCTTCACGTATGATGCATCCACAGATTCTGTCAAGTTACACTATCCCCGAGAAACTCAACTCATGGCAGACACAGAAAAAACCTACAAAACCCTTGACAGTAAAAATGCCATTTCTACCAAAACGCCCATGACGGAAATGAGATTTTATACTCCCACGACTACAAACCGACCCACTTCTGAAACTGATTCTGAAACCGACGTTGTTATCACTGCCCATCCACTGGGAGGCGCAGTTTTAGGAAAAGCGTGTGATGACTACGGGCAAGTCTCTGGTTATCGAGGACTTTATGTCGTCGATGGGGCGCTGATTCCTGGCTCTACAGCATGTACAAATCCCGCATACACGATCGCAGCTTTAGCAGAACGCTGTATGGATCGAATCATTGCAGATATTCACTATACCACTAGTTTTTAAGGCATTGTTAACTGAATGCATGACACGAGCTGAGATGATTTGGAAGACTTTACCTATCACCGTACAGTCTAAGTTGTACCGCAAGCTGTTAAACGAGCAATGCTATGTTCCTTTATTTTCAACTGTAATACCAAGGAGTATTTAACACCATGAAGATTCTCATACTGATGACCAACTCAGCTACCCTCACCTTGTCAACCGGAGAGAAACATGCTTCAGGATTTTGGGCTGAGGAGTTCGTCCTCCCTTATCAAATCTTTCAGCAAGAGGGATACGAAATTGATGTAGCGACAATAGGTGGTCTTGCACCGAGCGTGGATAAAACCAGCATCGATCCGAACTTCATGCCATACGTCAGACCAGTAGGATCGCAGGTAGATGACTCCGCGCAAGCCAGAGAGTTTGTTAAGTTTATTGAGGCATCATCCGATCTCAAAAAACCCCTGAATTTGGATGAATTTACTAAAGCACAAGTCGCCTCCTACGATGGTATTTTCCTGAGTGGAGGTCATGGTGCGATGCAGGATATGCCGAAGTCGGATACGATGACGCAACTCTTCCGTTGGGCGATCGAGTTAGATAAGCCAATCGCAGCTGTTTGCCACGGAGGCAGTGGACTTTTAGCGCTGAGAACCCCCGAAGGTGACTGGCCGTTTGAGGGCTACCGCATGACCTGCTTCTCCCACGAGGAAGAACTGGTGACACCAATAGCAGGGATGCTACCCTTCATACTACAGTTTGAGATAGAGCGGTTAGGTGGCATTTACGAGAAAGCAGATGTTATCTGGGGTTCGCATGTAGTAGAAGACCGCAACCTTGTCACGGGGCAGAATCCTTATTCCTCTGATGCGGTAGCCAAAGCCTTTGCTAAGAAATTAAACAAAGTTAAAGTTCCAGCTTAGAAGTTGGCACGCCTGGAGAGCGTCGGAATTGGGGGTAAGAGAGTTTGGCAAGTGCGATCGAGAGGATGGCTGTATAGGCAGTATAGTTACTTGCCAAAATTAACGTTGCATTTTTGAGGAGGAGCAGTCTTTAATGTAAAACAGTCAAACGACAAACAATACTTTTTGTGAGTCAAGTTTATGGATTTACAGCTACGTGACAAGCGGGCGCTGATTACCGGAAGTAGTAGCGGTATTGGTGAGGGCATTGCGAAGGTGCTGGCTCAGGAAGGCGCGATCGTTGTCATACACGGTCGAAAGGAAGAACAGGCGAATCGAGTAGCTCAGGAGATTACCTCAGGTGGCGGAAAGGCAGTAGTTGCCATTGGAGATCTCTCAACCGACGAAGGCGCATGTCAAACAGCAGACAAAGCATTGCAGTCTCTTGGCGGCGTGGACATTTTGGTCAATTGTGCGGGCATGTTTCTCAACCGAGGCTGGATGGACACTCCGACTGAGGGATGGCTGCAAATGTACAACGCCAACGTGGTTTCTATGGTGCGCATGATTCGCCTTCTCGTACCCCAAATGAAGGAACTCGGCTGGGGGCGTATTATCCAGATTGCCAGCACAGAAGCGACGCAGCCTTTTGCAAATATGCCCGACTACGCGGCTACCAAAGCGGCAATCCTCAATTTGACGGTGAGCCTAGCCAAGGAGTTAGCACAAACGGGGGTAACGATCAACTCAATCAGCCCCGGCATTGTCCGAACTTTAGGACTTGAGCGTTTTTTCCGCGAAACTGCAGCTATCAGAGGCTGGGGTACGGACTGGGCGGAGATTGAAAAAAACGTACTCAAAGAGATTTGGTACAACCAAGTCGGTCGTTTGGCACGGGTTGAAGACATCGCAAATCTTGTTGCTTATGTAGCAAGCCCCCTTGCGGATTTCATCAATAGCGCGAACCTCCGAGTGGACGGTGGTGGCACAAGTACTGTCAATTGATTTGACAGCATACGTTTCTAACACGCTACCCTCTTTTCCGTACAAGTTGAATTCATCTATGGAGCAAGCCTCATGGTGATTGAAATCATTAGGTACAATATTCCCGCCGGTCAAGAAGCTGCTTTTGAATCTGCTTACGAACAAGCGCAGCAATATTTAGCAGAATCTCCTAACTGTCTGGGCTATCAGCTGGCTCACTGTGTAGAGGAACCGAATCGTTACATTCTTCGTATTGATTGGGATTCCATTGAAGGTCATATGCAGGGTTTTCGGAACAGTTCGTATTTCCCAAAGTTTTTTCAATTGGTATCCCCTTACTTTAAGTCAGTTGATGAAATGCAGCATTACAAGGAAACACCTATTTACCTGAAAAAATAAAGTTTTATGACAGATCGATTGTATGGAAAAGTTGCCCTTGTCACTGGGGCTTCATCAGGTATTGGTCAGGCAACAGCACTTGCATTTGCACGCGCTGGAGCGAAAGTCGTGGCTGCCAGCCGTCGCGATGCCGAGGGGCAGGAGACCGTGCGCCGCATACAAGAGGCAGGAGGTGAAGCCCTTTTCATCAAGACTGATGTGTCAAAGGCGGCTGAAGTAGAAGCGCTGGTCAACAAAACTATGGATACTTACGGTCGTTTAGACTGCGCTTGTAACAGCGCTGGTGTCATCTCGGCATCCAGTCTACTCACCGATGTGTCAGAAGATGAATGGGATCGTCATATCAACGTAAACCTCAAAGGAACGTGGCTTTGTCTCAAATACGAGATCCCAGCAATGCTCAAACAGAAGAGTGGGGCGATTGTGAACTTGGCTTCTGCCGCTAGTATCGTTGCTTTTGCGGGCTATGCCGCTTACGCTGCGACTAAAGGCGGAATCCTTGCCTTAACGCGATCGGCAGCGATAGAGTATGCCAAGTCTGGTATCCGTATTAATGTCGTGAGTCCTGGTTCCATCAATACCGATATGTTGAACAGCGCCACTGACGATATAGTTTCTCAACTTGCAGCAGCACATCCCGTGGGACGTGTTGGCGAACCAGAGGAGGTAGCGGAAGCTGTGGTGTGGTTGTGTTCAAAAGCAGCTTCCTTCGTCACCGGACACAATATGCTGATCGATGGGGGATATAGCGTCCAGTAAGGTGAGCGAGATAAAACCAAAGGCAATCTCGGCAAAAAATTCAGCACGCTCGTAAAACAGGAGCAGCATGGCTAACAAAATCTTAGGGACATCAGTGAAGCGACGCGAAGACCCAGAACTTCTGCGAGGGGAAGCTAAGTTCACAGCCGACATCACGTTGCCTCATATGCTGCATATGGCAATTTTGCATAGCGATCGCGGTCATGCACTGATCCAAAGTATAGATACTAGTGCCGCAGAGCGAATG
This sequence comes from Scytonema millei VB511283, assembly GCF_000817735.3. Classification (NCBI taxonomy): domain Bacteria; kingdom Bacillati; phylum Cyanobacteriota; class Cyanophyceae; order Nostocales; family Scytonemataceae; genus Scytonema; species Scytonema millei. The sequence goes on from NZ_JTJC03000004.1 coordinate 226,120, forward strand.
CCTGGGGTTGTACGGGTGATTACTGGAGCTGATACTAGTTCCATTATGCCCCTACCGTGCATCATGAATCCTGGTGGCGCAGAATCCCGTTTTCCCTCCTACCCCTACGGACTCCCCGGAGCCCAAACTGTTCTAGCTACAGACAGAGTTCGTTACATCGGTGAATTTGTAGCAGTGGTGGTCGCCTTAACCCGTCAGCAAGCTTATGATGCCCTGCCAGCGATCGAGGTGAAATACGAGCCGTTACCGGCGATCGTCAATGCAGAAGAAGCGCTTCAGCCCGATGCACCTCAACTACACAACACAGTACCCAACAATCTCAACCAGTACATCTCTCACGGAGATAAACAGGCGACGGAGCAGGCGATCGCCAATGCTGAGGTGGTCGTCAAGCAAAGAATCCGCTACCAACGAGTCATCCATAACCCCGTAGAACTTCGCGCTTCCATCGGCGATTACAACCCCGAGACTGGGGAGTACACTCTGTGGACGAATACCCAAATTCCTCATGGAAACCGCTTTCTGCTCTCTCAACTCGTGATGGGTATTCCCTACAACAAGCTGCGTGTCATCGCTCCCCATATTGGCGGTGGCTTTGGTTCCAAAGGTTATCTTTACCCAGATACGGCGCTTGTACTTTTTTTATCTAAGGAGTTAGGTCGCCCTGTCAAGTGGGTTGACACGCGCCGAGGCTTAGCCCGCTCTACAGTGCAAGCTCGCGATCAAATCCAGTATGTAACTATAGCTGGGACAAAAGAAGGTCAAATTACTGCACTTCATTGCACGAACTACGCCAATTTAGGAGCTTACCCAGCTACGAATGGACCAGGCGCTCCTGCAATCCTCACAGGTTGCAGCATTACCGGAGCCTATGCGATCGCGCATCCCTTCTACGAAGTCTACTGTATGTTTACTAACCTTGTTCCCAATGGTCCGGCTCGGGGTGCTGGTCGTGCTGAGGCAATTTTCCTCATTGAGCGCATGGTCGATCTCTTTGCACGGCAGATCGGCATGGACCCGGCTGAAGTCCGTCGTAAAAATATGGTTGCTGCCGATCGCTTTCCCTATAAGAACGGTCTGGGCTGGACTTATGACTCTGGCAACTATGAGGTAGCGCTCGATAAAGCTCTAACGACAATCGATTACAACAACATCGCACAGCGGAAGGCGGAAGCTAGAACGCGCGGCAAACGTCTCGGAGTTGGAATTGGTTCGTATGTCGCGATCGCAGGTGTTGGTCCCTGCCCCCTAATGGCTAGAGATATAGGGTTGAATGGGAGTACTTGGGGAAGCGCCCATATCCGCGTTCATCCAACGGGTGATATCACTCTGATTACTGGGGCGCAACCTCACGGTCAGGGTCAGGTGACATCTTTTTCTCAGATTATCGCTGAGGTGCTTGGTGTTGATTTAGAGCAAATTGAAGTGCTGCACTCCGATACTAAGGGTGCTATCTATGCACAAGGCAGCTATGGTTCGCGCTCCTTCAGCGTGGAAGGAGCGACAGTGTACAAAGCTACCCAAAAGATCGACGCGAAAGCACGTCAAATGGCAGCCCACATCTTCAAAGTGGCAGAGTCAGATGTGGTAGTCGATCGAGGTAAATTTTATGTTAAAGGTGCGCCCGAGCAGTTCAAAACTTTAAAGGAGATTGCACTGGCGCTTTGGTACGCTTGGGATTTACCAGCAGGGATGGAACCTGGTTTGGAAGCGATCGCCTACTTCGATCCACCAGATTTCAATTATCCCTTCGGCACTCACATTGCCCTAGTCGAAATTGACGAACAAACCGCTCAGATTGAAGTCGTTCGTTATGTAGCGGTAGATGACTTCGGAAATGTGGGAAACCCAACGATCGTGGATGGTCAAACGCACGGTAATATCCATTTTGGTATCAGTCAAGCCCTGTTTGAAGAGGCTGTATACGATCGCGACGGACGAATTCTGACGGACGAATTTACGACATACGCGATCGCCAAAGCTTCGCAGTTACCCAAGTTTGAACTCGATCGCACTGTCACACCTACTCCCCATAACCCGCTTGGAGCGAAAGGTGCAGGTGATGTCAGCATTACAGCTGTACCTCCGGCGATCGTCAACGCTATTTGTAACGCCCTTTCCGACTTGGGGGTCACTCACATCGATATGCCTGTAACGCCAGAAAAAGTTTGGCGGATGATGCATGAAACCCCCAGGAATAATGAGTCTTGAGGAGGGCGATCGCGAGATCGTATGGGTTACGGACAGATATTCATCTACTACTCCCACTTGATTTTTTCGACTGACGCAGAACAACTGATAATGGATAAAGTCTCATGATTCCAGGTCAATTTGACTACGCTGCACCTGAAACTCTGGAAGCTGCGGTGAATCTGCTAAAAGAGAACGAGGGAGCAAAGATTCTTGCCGGTGGTCACAGCTTACTGAGAGAAATGAAGCTAGGTCGAGTCTCCCCCTTACTACTAGTAGATCTAGGAAAAATTCAGGGCTTGCAAGGGATTGGACTCAATCGCGATCCGAACGGTGTCGTCCAAATTGGTGTTATGACTACCTATGCCCAAACTGCTAATGCCCTCAAGGTCAAGGAAAACTATCGCGCTCTGGCTGAAGCAGCGTTGAGCATTGGTGATGCCCAGATCCGCAACTGGGGCAGAATTGGTGACATCTTTGCCTATCGTGACCTAGCCTGCGATTTACCTGCCGCTGCTTTGGTTCTAGAAGCAACGTTCAACACGATCGATCCAAGCGGTCATCGTGCGATTCTGGCTGAAGAGTTCATCAACGCCTCTTTCAATTTAGGGCTGGAGCCTGGTGAAATCGTCACTTCGATCGATCTGCCACCCTATGTTACCGGAACTAATAGTGCCTACGAAAAGTTCCAGCACCCAGCCAGTGGCTATACCATTTGTGGCATTGCGACCTTGATTAGGCGATCGTCCAGCGGTATTGTGAGCAAATGCCGTGTGGCTGTTACTGGCGCTCATGCTCATGCTATCCGTCTGCGTCAGGTCGAGGCAGCACTGGAGGGCAAAGCACCGACAACAAAAAACATTGCGGCTGCGGCTAATCTGGCGACAGAAAGCGTGTCCATAAGCCAGGAAGCTAGCCAAGTACTGAATAGCCTTTCTAACAACTACATCTCCACAGAGTATCGCACTCATTTAACGGGTGTGCTTACTGCTCGATCGCTCACTCGCGCTACCGAACGTGTCGAGATTCGCAATTATACTTGATTTGCAACCGAGAAATGCGATCGCAGTCTTTTCACTATTACTTTATCATCTCTAAACCCATTTGCATCTGTAAGCAGAGAAACTAAAGTAGCTGTAGGAAAATGTCTATAAACTAGTGCCTGCAACTTATGTGCTGGGAATACTTGGAGCGGATTTCTCATCTGTCCATTTCACAGCCAGTCGTCCGTTTGTTAATTGATATCATTATGTTTGGGAGGTAATGTTGGAAACGGAATTCAGTAGTTTTGTCACAAATCCGTTAGTTAGTATTCTGATTAATAACTATAATTACGGTCAGTTTTTAGGAGAGGCGATTGACAGCGCCCTTAACCAAACTTATTATAACGTTGAGGTAATTGTCGTTGATGATGGTTCTACTGATAATTCTCCTAACGTGATTGCTGGATACGGCGATCGCATTATTTCAATTTTCAAAAAAAATGGCGGACAAGCTTCTGCTTTTAATGCAGGGTTTCTTGCTAGCAAAGGTGAAATTATTTGCATTTTAGATTCCGATGATGCTTTTGACCGAACGAAGGTAGAAAAAATTGTTGAAATTTTTCAACTAAATTCAGATATTGGTTGGTGCTATCATCCTCTCAAGTTGCTCGACTATAGTAAAAATACGGTTATAAGAAGCGATCCAGATGGCATCTCTAGCCACAAAGTAGACTTTAGACAACAGGTACGGCAAGGAAAATTACCATATTTTGTTCCAGCGACATCAGGACTTTGTTTTCAGCGATCGCTACTTCAACAACTCCTACCAATGCCAGTTGCTCAAAATATCTCCTTAGGAGATCATTACATCAAATTTACAGCTTTAGCATTATCATCTGGATTCTTTCTAAATGAGGACTTAGCCATTCAGAATGTTCATGAAAATAATGCTTTTACCTTAGATTTTTTTCATGGTAATAAGAAACAAGTTGAAGCCAGAATCTTAACTTTAACTGCTTATTGGATGCGAAAGAAATTTCCAGTTATGATTAATTTTGCTAATAAAATTTTTGGCATTGGTCTGGGTATATATTGGCAAACAGGTGGCATTGAGCCAGGGTGTAAGTCCTTTATTGAGGAATACCTGTCTAATACTTCCGCAATAGAAAAGATTGAAATCTATTTGCGGGCATATTATCATGCAAATCCACTTTTTCTAAGCATTCGACGTTTTCGGTTGCTCCGCGATCTGCAACGAGTCAAAACAATCGCAGATACTGGAGAACATTCGACTGTCACCACACCCATCTAACACCGTGGAAGTTCTGAAACAGATTTTTCCTACACTAACGAAGCGATCGTCTAGATTGTCAGTATTCGTTCAATAGTCCCGAAAACACTACTCTTTTGGTGGATGAGCGTTGAGCTACTGCCTACAGTACACTCAAAAATCATACCTACATTTCACCGATATGGAAGACACTTTGTTCAACCGTACTTTTCGGGACAGCCAGGGCGAGATTGTTCTGGCTCAAAAGCCCAATCTGCCGATTCTGGTCTGGCTAGCAGCAACTTTACTCAATTTGATTCCCACGACTGGCAACATCCACACAGGGCTAGACGCACTCGCCTTTGGCTCCTTGTTCACTTGGGCGTGGCTGGAACTGTTCCAAGGTGTTAACTACTTCCGGCGGGCGTTAGGATTTATCGTGCTAATAGGCGCGCTCGCCTCTAGACTTCCCTGGTCGTAACGGGTTCATCATTCCAAAACTGTAATGCCTATTGCATTCCTTAAAGGAGTTGACAAGGGGTGTGAGTTTAGGTTGTAGGATAAAGCTGTAACTTTTGGGTGGCGATCTCTAGCTGCACTGGAGTGTTAACCGCTAAATAAGTGTTTGTAGGAGTCCGCGCCACGATTTCACGACCGCTAGGCGTATGGAGGACGTAGCGATATTCGCGTCCGAGGAACTGGCGATCGCGAATTAAAATTTGACTGGTAGGAACGGGGGTGAGAACGATCTCTTCTTGGCGCACCATCAGATCGACTGCATCCTGCCGATCGCGATCGCCAGTTAGGGAAACAGGGATAGTGCCGATTTCTGTCTGCCACACATCACCTCGTCGCTGAGCTGGAATCAGATTGGCTTGGGTGACAAACTCGGCAACAAACCGCGATGCTGGTTGCTGATATAGGTACTCTGGCGTATCAATTTGCTCCAGATAACCATTGCACATGACTGCAACCCGATCGGCGATTGATAGCGCTTCTTCGCGATCGTGCGTGACCAGTATTGCTGATACACCCGCAGCTTTAAGGATCGCCCGCAACTCGTGCCGCAACCGCAATCGCACTTGTGCATCCAGATTGCTCAGCGGTTCGTCAAGCAAAATTAGCGCCGGACGCGGAGCAATGGCACGAGCGAGAGCAACACGCTGCTGTTGTCCCCCAGAGAGTTGGTGAGGATAGCGGTTTTCCATGCCAGTCAGATTGACTAAGGCGAGTGCATCTTTCACCTGCTTCGTAATTTTAGAGGAGCGATCTAAGCCAAATGCAATATTTTGACTCACCGTGAGATGCGGGAACAAGGCGTAGTCTTGAAACACCATCCCCACATTCCGCTGTTCTGGGGGCAACCAATGCCCGTCGCCCGATACCCGCCGCTGGGCAATGTCAATCGTGCCGTTCTGGGGCTGTTCAAATCCAGCAATTAACCGCAGGAGCGTAGTTTTACCACAACCAGAAGGACCGAGCAGCGCTAGTAAATCGCCTGCTGGCAACGATAGGGAAACCCCACAGACGGCGGGTTGACTTCGGCGGGAAAATTGTCGAGTGACCTGATGCAGACAGAGAAGGGGAGAGGGCATGAAACCAGAAAAGCCAGTATATAAACTTAGACTTGCCTTTATAGTGTAATGGAGTCCTGCAATATATTCTCATCAAGAATTTCATCTTGCTGGACAAATTGTTTCTGATTATCTTTTTGCTTCATTGTGTCCCTATGCCTACGCTCGACTCTCATCGCATTTTCAAACGTTCCTGGAATAGCTGGACGTTCTTGGTTATAGCGATCGCCTTACTGATTCTCGCTCCGATTGGAGTCGTACTCAGTAGTGTCTTGACTAACTCCGGCACGGTATGGAATCACCTTCTAGCCACAGTGCTGCCGGACTACATTAGTAGTTCTCTGTGGTTAATGCTGGGAGTTGGACTGTGTACGGTGGCGATTGGCGTAGGCACGGCATGGTTGGTGACAATGTGCCGATTTCCCGGACAGCGGCTATTAGAATGGGCGCTACTGCTACCATTAGCCGCTCCAGCTTACGTGTTGGCATACGTGTATACCGAGTTGTTAGAGTTTTACGGTCCGGTGCAGTTGGCACTGCGAGACATGTTTGGCTGGACGAGCGTGAATGACTACTGGTTTCCTACCGTTCGATCGCTTGGTGGCGCGATCGCCATTATCAGTCTCGTGCTGTATCCCTACGTTTACTTACTCAGCCGCGTGGCATTTTTAGAGCAGTCAGTTTGTACGCTAGAAGCAAGTCGGTTACTGGGATGCAATCCGTGGCGCAGCTTCACGCGAGTTGCATTGCCGCTGGCTAGACCAGCAATTGTCGCAGGAGTATCGCTGGTGCTGATGGAAACGCTGAATGATTTTGGTACGGTGCAATATTTTGCCGTGAATACATTTAGTGTTGGGATTTACCGCACCTGGTTTGGTATGGGCGATCGAATTGCTGCCTCGCAGCTATCGGCGTTGTTATTGGTGTTTGTGCTGTTACTAATCGGGCTGGAGCGCTGGTCTCGGCAGCAAACGCGCTATCACCACACGGGACGCTATCAGCGATTGTCTGCGTTTAAGTTACGGGGATGGCGAGCGATCGCTGCTGTCATCGTTTGTGGACTGCCGATCGCGCTGGGTTTTTTGATTCCTGCCGGACGCTTGCTGTACATGGCAACTAGCGATATTACCCACAACTTTAGCCAACGCTTTTGGGAGCTTTCTCGCCATAGTCTGATCCTAGCGGCAGTAACGGCAATAGTGGCAGTCGTCGTGTCGCCAATCCTGGCTTACGGTTTGCGGCTGAGTTCTAATTGGGGTATGCAGGTAGCGGTCAGAACGGCAACGGTGGGCTATGCAATTCCTGGCGCGGTGATTGCCGTGGGCGTGCTGTTTCCAATTGGGGCGATCGATAATGCTATAGATGCTGGGATGCAATCGACTTTCGGCATTTCTACCGGCTTGTTGCTCAGTGGCACAATTACAACGCTGGTATTTGCCTATTTGGTGCGCTTCTTGGCGGTGTCGTATAACACGGTTGAATCCAGCCTCAGCCGTATTAAACCCAACCTGGATGACGCGGCGCGATCGCTCGGCTGTGGCACGACCCGCACTCTGGTGCAGATTCACGCACCGTTAATGAGTGGCGGCTTGCTAACGGCAGCAATTTTAGTTTTTGTCGATGTGATGAAAGAATTGCCTGCGACACTCATCGTTCGTCCGTTTAACTTTGATACGCTGGCAGTGGAGGTATATCGGCTAGCAGCAGACGAGCGTTTGGCAGAGGCGGCTGCACCCGCATTGGCGATTGTCGCTGTTGGTATTATTCCTGTGATTGCTTTAAGTCGGCAGATTACCCGTACCAGACCGGAGGAAATTGACTACAGGTAGTTCTTTTGACACGAGATCGTGGTATATTCCTGTCTAATGCAAAAACTTATCATTAGCAGGCTATCTGCGATCGAAAAGGCGTTTTGTTAAACGCCAAGTCTTGACTGAATCTTGTCTTGACTAGATAGTGCTGAATCGATTTTCGAGTAGCACGTAGTTCCCTGGTCTTAGTTAATTAATGTGGTTAGTGAGTTATGAACTTAGGTAAGGTAAAAATCTGGGTAGGTGTGGGCGCTTACGTTCTTTCAGGCGCGGCTGCGATCGCAGGGTCAGATCGCGCCGCAGAAGCAGCTGCGGAAAGGGCGATCGAAATACCCGATCGCGCTTCAGTGATGAAGATAGCCCAAGGTGGCGAAGGTGGTGAAGGCGGTGAAGGTGGTAGCCCCGCCAAGCCTTCTACTACTACCCCTAACCAGGGCGGTGAAGGCGGTGAAGGTGGTAGCCCCGCCAAGCCTTCTACTACTACCCCTAGCCAAGGTGGTGAAGGTGGTGAAGGTGGTGAAGGTGGTGAAGGTGGTGAAGGTGGTAGCCCCGCTAAGCCCCCCACCACCTTTACTCCCAGGCAGGGTGGTGAAGGTGGTAGTCCCGCCAAGCCTTCTACTACTACCCCTAGCCAGGGTGGTGAAGGCGGTGAAGGCGGTGAAGCAGGAACATCATTCAAGGATAAGCTCAGTGGTAAGCAACTGTTAAATGCCTTGCAGAATGGTGGATATGTCATTTACTTCCGACATGCCCAAACTGAAAAGGATTATGCCGACCAAGTCTCTGCAAAAATGGGAGATTGTTCGACTCAGCGAATGCTAAGTGAAGTTGGCTGGCAGCAGTCACGGACGATCGGTCAAGCTTTTGAAGCGTTGAAGATTCCTGTGGGTCAAGTTTACTCTAGCGAGTATTGTCGTGCTTGGCAGACAGCAGATATTGCGTTTGGTCGCACTGAAAAGAGAGCAGCCTTAAATTTTCCACCTGCTGAAGATTACACCGAAGCCCAGAAAGCCCAAATGCGGAATGCGGTGATGCCATTCCTCACGACTACGCCTGCTGACGGAAGCAATACGGTAGTTGTGGGTCACGACGACGTGTTTGATGCGGCAACAGGAATTTATCCAGAGCCTCAAGGCGTTGCATACATTGTGAAGCCAGATGGCAAGGGGAAGTTTGAGATCGTCGCTAATATGTTGCCTGAAGAATGGGCAAAAATGACACAGTAAATCAGTTATCAGTTATCAGTTATTAGGGAAATTGGTAATTGGTAATTGGTTGTTGGTTGACAGTTGACAATTATCAGGGAGCAGGGGTCGAGAGTTGGGAAATTTTGAATTTTGAATTGCTCGCCTTATCTCCCTTATCCTTTCCCTAACTCCTTCTTACAGCATTGCGATCGCCATGATTCTGTGTATTGGCAATATTCTTAACCTTACAGAGCTAGAAACGACGATCGCCAAGCTGGAGATGGCTGAGTTTGTGGACGGTAAAGCTACAGCTGGCTGGCACGCTCGTCAGGTCAAACACAATACCCAACTGCCTCAGAGTTCGCCCGCACTGGCAAGCGTGCGAAATATCATTGATGCAGCTTTACAGCGGCACGCCTTATTCCAAATGGCGGTGCGTCCCTATATTGTTCGTCCGGTAACTATCAGTCGCTACGAGATCGGCATGTCTTACGGCACTCATGTTGATAATGCCCTGATGTACGATCCTCTAATGAGATCGGATGTATCGATGACATTATTTCTCAGCAATCCTACCACTTACGAAGGGGGAGAACTGATAATAGAGAGTACCCAGGGAGAGGTAGCATTTAAGTTGCCTGCGGGATCGGCGATCGTTTATCCTTCATCCACGTTGCACCGCGTGGAAACCGTGACTCAAGGCGTGCGCCTAGCAGCAGTCACTTGGATTCAAAGTTTGGTACGCGATCCTCAACAGCGAGAAATTTTGTTCGATCTCGATACGGCACGTCAAACGCTGTTTGAAGCCTCCGGCAAAACGCCTGTATTCGATTTAATTTCGAAAAGCCATGCCAATCTCTTACGCCAGTGGACGGAGTTTTGAGCTAATGCAAAACTTTTTTAAAAGTCTGTGCCTATTAATGACATTATTATTATTAAATCAAAATATCAAAATTGCGATCGCGAGAACGTAAGCTAGAAGGATTTATGAGCAAGATGACTCGTCGCACCTTTTTGGGTGCTAGTGCTGGTGCTGCTGCGGCAACTGTAACGATGGGGACGTGGGGGCTGGGAGTGTCAGCCCAAACAGGGGGCAATCGAGTAGTCAATCTTTATTCAGCGCGTCACTATGATGCAGATAGTGAAATCTATCAAGCCTTTGCAGATGCTACGGGAATTCAAGTGAACCTGATTGAAGGCGAAGCCGATCCTCTGATCGAGCGGATTAGAAGTGAAGGAGCCAATAGTCCAGCAGACGTTTTGGTGACAGTCGATGCAGGGCGTTTGTGGCGGGCAGAACAAGCAGGGCTGTTTCAACCTGCCAAATCAGCGCTCTTGACTAAAGCTATTCCCAAGAACCTGCGTCATCCTGATGGTCTGTGGTTCGGCTTCTCGAAGCGGGCGCGGGTGATTATGTATGACAAAACTAAGGTAAAACCAGCAGACCTGTCCACATACGAAGACTTGACCAACCCGAAATGGCGCGGTCAGATTTTAGTGCGACCGTCCAATAATGTTTACAACCAATCCTTAGTCGGTTCGATTTTAGCGGCTAATGGCGAGTCTAAAACGGAGGCTTGGGTACGGGGGCTAGTCGCAAACTTTGCTCGTCCAGCCCAGGGGAATGATGTCGGACAAATTCAAGCCTGCGCTGCTGGGGTGGGAAGCTTAGCAATTTGCAATACCTATTACCTAGCACGAATTGCAGCTTCCGATAAACCTGCCGATCGCGCCATTGCTGAAAAAATTGGCGTGTTTTTCCCCAACCAAAAGGGTCGTGGTACTCACGTCAATATTAGCGGTGGTGGATTGGTCAAGACCTCTCCCAATAAAGAAAACGCAATTAAATTCCTCGAATTTCTGGCAGGTTCTCGCGCCCAGGAAATTTTTGCCAAGAGCAATCACGAATATCCAGTCGTAGCCGGTGTTGCAGTCGATCCGATTTTGGCAAGCTACGGGAAATTTAAGGAAGATTCGCTCAATGCGGCTGTGTTTGGTCGCAATGGTGCAACAGCCTTGCAAATTATGGATCGAGCTGGGTGGAAATAACGCGGGTAGCTTTGTAGGGACGCACAGCTGTGCGTCCCTACAGATCGTCTGTTTTACCAATGGCAAACCGCTACCAATCAGTCTGTACAAAAAGAAATCTGCTTGTCGTTAACCGAAACAATTTTATCCAATCGAATTTCTGTACCATCATTCATCTTCAGAAAATCAGCTTGGTTTGCAGCATAAACATCCACAATGAGACCTTGAATCTCAACTAATTTACCAGCTGCATGACGATATACAATCCGACATGATTGACGCAGGGTTGCTAATGCTTCTAGCTCATCGTGAAAACCGCAATCAACAAGAATATATTTGTCCACGATCCTTTGGTTGTATGGCGTACGGGTTAAAAACTTGAGTGTTATCTAGTTTCTAACAACATAGACAAGTATGTCACGCCGCTAGTTTGCTCGATGTTATCCGAACTGGGACAACTACAAGTCTCTCTATCCCTCTGCAGATGCGTTAGGGATTGCTTTTCGCATGATAATGACCCGTTTACGTCGCTACTGAAATTCTTCATAGCGGTTTTCAATTGGGTAAACGTGAGTTCGACGGTGGGAGATGAGCCAAAAAGAAAAAAGAGACCTATGCTCAAAATACACAGCGCTCGGCCTCAGTTATGAATAGCACCATTGTATCTCGCCTAGATGTGACGCAAATTTTTTGTGAGGTAGACGACTTCTATCAAACCTTTGAACGACATTGGCAGCAACAGATGCTATTGACGGCAAGTTGTGGAGAACGCTTGTGTCGCTCTCGTTTAAGTCTGAGTGAGGTGATGACGATAGTAATTGCTTTTCATGGCTCGGGATATCGTACTTTTAAAGAATTCTACACGCTACAAGTCCTACCAGGCTGGCGTCAAGCTTTTCCTCATCTAGTCAGCTATACTCGTTTTGTCGAATTGATGCCTTGGTCGTTGATGCTGTTATGCTGCTTTGTACAGACCCGTAAGGGAGAAGTCACTGGCATTTCATTCATTGATTCAACTCCGATTGAGGTGTGTCATCCAAAACGTTCTAGAAGCCATCGTGTGTTTGAAGGCATGGTGGGTTGGAGCAAAAATTCGGTCGGGTGGCACTATGGGTTTAAGCTGCACCTAATTATCAATGACCGAGGCGAGTTGCTAGCTTTTAAGCTGACCCCTGGCAATGTAGATGACCGCAAGCCTGTGCCGGACTTAACCCAAGACCTAATTGGTAAGCTATTTGGCGATCGTGGTTATATATCTCAGGAATTGTTTGAGCAACTCTATCAGCAAGGCTTGGAGTTAATTACACGGCGTAAGAAGAAGATGAAGCAACAGTTGGTCAAGTTGATCGACAAAATTCTCTTACGTAAGCGAGCCTTAATTGAAACAGTTTATGACCAACTGAAGAACATTTCTCAAATCGAGCATTCCCGACATAGAAGCATCTGGAATTTCCTGGTCAACTTGTTAGCTGGATTAACAGCTTATACTTATTTGCCCCGAAAACCTTCTCTCGATTTAGAACCCAAAGGCTTACCTGCTCTTCCTCCTGCTGTCTTTTAACCCCGTCGAACTCACGTTGGGTAAAATACACGTCCGTAGGGGCGCAAGCCGCGCGCCCCTACCCGTATCACGCACACAATCGAAAATTGCTATAACCAACGGATTTCAACATTTCTGGTAATCTCAGATATAAGTAAAGCAGCAGGGTCAGTGTAGTATCGGTATGAACTTTGACCAAGCACTTGAAATAACCAACAAAGTTGTGTTTGCCCAGTGGGGCAGGCATCTGAGTGACGTAGAAACTGCTATTCTCATGGGTGCTTGGCAAAGTCAGACCTACGAGCAGACGGCTGAGACTGCGGGTTATTCTGTCAGTTACTTGACGCGCGATGTCGGTCCCAAATTCTGGAAGCTCTTGAGCAAAGCTTTAGGAGAAAATGTCAGTAAAACTAACTTTCGCGCCGCCTTAGAGCGTCAGTGGCGCGAGTCGATGCATGAATCTCAAGGGCAAAAAGAGAGGGAGATGCAAAGTGCATCTGTTAGCCCCAAGCCTGACTTTTTAGAATTTCCTGGCGGACCAGTACCGCTTGATTCCCTATTTTACATCGAGCGTCCGCCGATTGAAGCACTTGCCTATACCCAAATTAGCAAACCTGGGAGCCTACTGCGACTTAAAGCTCCCAGGCAGATGGGAAAAACATCCCTAATGCATAGAATTTTGGCTCATGCCAAACAGCAGGGGTTTCACACCGTGCTGTTAAGCTTGCAGCGAGCAGACAGTAGTATTTTCACGTCCTTGGATAAATTCTTACGCTGGTTGTGTGCGAATGTTAGCCGTCAGTTGAATTTAGAGTCGAGGCTGGATGATTATTGGGATGAGGATATTGGCAGTAAAGTCAGCTGCTCGTTATATTTCCAAGAATTTTTACTGGCAGAAATTGACTCTCCAATGGTTTTGGCTTTGGATGAAGTCAATCGGATTTTCGAGTATCCTGAAATCTCTAGCGATTTTCTGCCACTGCTGCGCTCCTGGTATGAAGATGCTTCGGAATTGGAGATTTGGAAAAAACTCCGACTGGTGGTAGTTCATGCTACGGAAGCTTATATCCCTCTAGATATCAATCAATCTCCTTTTAACGTGGGATTACCAATTAAATTACCAGAATTTAGTTTGGAGCAAGCGCAGGAGCTGGCAGTACGTCATCGTCTGGATTGGAGTAAGAGCGAGGAGGGGGTGAAAAATCTAGCTCTCTTGCTAGCAATGGTGGGGGGACATCCCTATCTGATCCGCATTGCGCTTTATCATTTGGCACGCCAGGAGGTGAGCCTAAACCAACTTCTACAAACTGCTCCTACAGTTTCTGGAGTCTATAGCGATCGCTTGCGGGGTTATCTTGCTAATCTCCAAGAGCATCCCGAACTAGCAACAGCATTCAAGCGAGTCGTCACATCTACTGAACCCGTGCAATTAGAAGCGATCGCTGCCTATAAATTAGAAAGTATGGGACTAGTCAAGCTGGAGGGAAATTTGGCAACGCCAAGCTGTGAGTTGTATCGATTGTATTTCCGCGAGCAATTAGGCTAAGCCTATGAACGTATACGAATATCAAGTTGGTGGCAGTCTCAAAATGGATGCTCCTAGCTACGTGGAGCGACAGGCTGACGCTGAACTGTATCAGGCATTGCTTAGAGGTGAGTTTTGTTATGTTTTTAGCTCCCGGCAAATGGGCAAATCTAGCCTGCGGCTGAGAACTCGGCATCGTTTAGAAGCAGGAGGTTTCAGATGTGCCTCGATCGACATGACACGGATCGGCAGCGAAAATATTACTCCGGCTCAGTGGTACAAGGGTGTGATGGTCGATCTGTTAAGAGGCTTCAATCTCTTTGGCAAAATCAATTTCAAAGCTTGGTGGCAAGAACGAGAAGATTTATCTCTCCTCCAGCGATTCAGCCAATTTATCGAAGACATTTTGTTAGTCCAAATTAACAGCGAGAAAATCTTTATTTTTGTTGATGAAATTGATAGCGTTCTCGGACTTAATTTTCCTACTGAAGATTTTTTTGCCTTGATTCGAGCTTGTTACAACCAGCGAGCGGAGAATCCAGAATATAACCGCCTGACTTGGGCGCTATTTGGGGTAGCAACGCCTTCAGATTTAATTGCCGATCGCCATCGAACTCCATTCAATATCGGTAAATCTATCGACTTGCATGGCTTCGATCTATCAGAAGTCCAGCCGCTAGCAGCTGGGTTAGAGGATAAGGTAGCTAATCCGATATCTGTACTCAAAGATATCTTGGCTTGGACAGACGGACAACCATTTCTGACTCAGAAACTTTGTCAAATTGCGATTCAGGAAAGGATGAGTGGGAGTCAAGATTTACAGGAATTTACAAGTCTAGAAGGCGAAGATCGATTCAAGCTAGATTACCATCTACCGATCGTAAATTATCATCTGATCCGTTTTTATTACCAATTCCCGCCATTAATCTTAGAAAAGCTGGTCAGAATGCACATTATTGAAAACTGGGAAGCGAAGGACGAGCCAGAGCATTTGAAGACGATCCGCGATCGCTTGCTGCGAAACGAACAGCGTGCTAGTGCTTTGCTAGGTATCTATCAGCAAATTTTACAAGGAGTTGAAATCCCCGTAGATGACTCTCAAGAGCAAATTGAGTTGTTGTTATCGGGTTTGGTCGTCAAGCACCAAGGACAATTGCAAGTCAAAAACCGCATCTATCGAGAAGTATTTAATCAAGCTTGGGTAGAAAAACAATTGGCGAAACTGCGCCCCTACTCCCAGGCGTTAGATGCTTGGTTAATCTCACAAAGACGCGACTCTTCGCGGTTGTTGCGCGGGCAAGCCTTAGTCGAGGCTCAAGCTTGGTCGCAGGGTAAAAGTTTGAGCGAATTGGATTATCAGTTTTTAGCAGCAAGCCAAGAATGCGATCGCCGAGAAGTCGAGACGCGATTGGAAGCAGAACGAACTCAAGAAATAGCAGCGCGATTGCTGCAAGAGCGAAAAGCTGCCAAATTCCAAAAGTTATTTTTAGGCACTTTATGTTTGGTCTTGGCGATCGCTTTAGGATTGGGGGTAGCAACTTTCTTTCAGTCCCATTGGTGCGCGGTGGCAATATGAGTGAGGGCGATCGCCATCTGTGCGATCGCCACCGTCGTTACAAAAATTCGCTCAAACATGAGCTGTCTGGTTGTAAATAGTTATTATAGCAATCCTAAATGATTCGTAAATTTTGGGTATTGTTTGTTGACGGTTGACGGCTGACAGTTAACTGTTAACTGTTAACTGGCAACCACCATAACGATAAGTTTATAACTCAAGTAGGACTGCTATATTGCTAGTTTTTATGGTTCTCTTAACAAAAAATCTATAAATTTCGACCTGATTTTTTAGCATTTGATATTTTTTTACTTGAGTCGTAGTTTAATGCCTCACAATTTCATAGAACTGATTAATTGGGTACGGACTTGGCGATCGCAGCGCACGACCTTTCGCTGGCGATACCCATTCATAACGATCGCGATCGCGATCGTGGCGATCGCCTGCACTAACAACTCTGAAACAAACCTATCCTCAGTCAACCAGTCTTCAAATGAAAGTCAAGTCTTGAAAGTCTGGTGGGATAAAGGCTATACCTTGGAAGAAGATGAAGCGTTGCAACAACTTGTGAGCCGCTGGGAGCAACAAACTGGCAACAAAGTCAAGCTTTCTTTCTATAACAATGACGAACTCTCGCAAAAAGCTCAAAGGGCAATTCAGGCGGGAAGTCCGCCCGATATCTTAATGAATGATAATGCCGATCGGGTGCTGAATCCGCGTCTGGCTTGGGAAGGCAAATTAGCAGATGTTTCAGATGCGATCGCACCAGTGAAGCAGTTTTATTCCGACACCGTATTAGCCAGTGTTTATTTTTATAACAACCGCAAAAAACAGCGCAGCTATTATGCAATCCCCATTCATCAGGGGATACCTCATATTTTTTACTGGCGAGATTTACTCAAGTTAGCAGGACGGAGCGAGCAGGATATTCCCCAAGATTGGGATGGCTTCTGGAAGTTTTGGAAACAAATGCAGGAGACTCTACAAACCCAACACAATCAGAAGATTTATGGAATTGGCTTTCCGCTCTCAGCTGGAGTTGTAGATACCTATGAAATTTTTGAGCAAATTTTAGAAGCCTATGACGTTCAAATTCTAGATGCTCAAGGTCAACTGCGCGTTGACGATCCCCAAGTCCGCCAAGGCATTATCAAATGTATAGATTGGTACACTCAATTTTACAAACAGGGCTACGTGCCACCAGCGGCAATCAACTGGCTGAACCCAGACAATAATCGCAGCTTGCTCAATCGCCAGATCGTTATGACTCCCAACAACTCCCTCTCGATTCCTGCTGCTGTGCGCCAACAACCAGACGTTTACCGCTATAAACTCGGTACAATCGGGTATCCTAATAAACCCAGCGGTAAGCCGATGCGTTATTTAGCTCTAGTTAAGCAAGCGGTTGTCCTCGCCGACTCTAAAAACCAGAAGTTAGCTAAGGACTTTCTCGCTTATTTAATCCAACCGCAGATAATCGGAAGTTTTCTCAAGGCTGCGGGAGGGCGTTTTTTGCCAGTCCATAAACTCGTCTGGAAAGACGCATATTGGACAGACAAGAGCGATCCTCACATCTCCACTGCTGCCCAGCCAGTCATGCAGGAACAAACGCGCCTGATTTCTACTGCCCAAAACCCTGCCTATAGCCTAGTTCTCAAGGAGAGTGTTTGGAGTAAGGCTGTGAATAAAGTCGTTGTCAATGACGTTGCTCCCGAACAAGCAGCAGATGAAGCGATCGCCCAAATTAAGCAAATTTTCGCTCAATGGCAGTGAAGAAACAGTTATCAGTTATCAGTTATCAGTTATCAGTTCTGACTTACGACTTACGACTTAAACCGTGACTAGTTCTGACTTACGACTTACGACTTACGACTTACGACTTAAACATCGCGATCGCTTGAGATTGAGCCATCGCTACAAATTTCTAGCATTATTTCTCAGCCTTACAGTTGTTGCTTGTACTCAAAACTCTGAAGTAGAAAACTCGAAAATCAGTGTATCTTCAGCTAGCGGTTCCTCTACTGAGAGTAGAGCGTTAAATATTTGGTGGGATAAAGGCTTTACCCTAGAAGAAGACGAAGCACTACAACGAGCTGCGAGCCGTTGGGAGCAACAAACTGGTAACAAAGTCAAGCTGTCTTTCTATCCCACCGACGAGCTACTACAGAAGGCAGAAAGGGCAATTAGGGCAGGCAAGCCACCCGATCTCTTAATGAGTCACCGTGCTGGGGAGGAACTAAATCCGCGTCTGGCTTGGGAGGGCAAACTAGCAGATGTCTCAGAGGCGATCGCACCAGTTAAGCAGCTGTATCCCAATTCGGTACTACAAGCTGTTAATTTTTATAACAACGCAGCTAAAAAGCGAAGTTACTATGCAGTACCAATCTATCAGGCAACTATTCACATCTTCTACTGGCGGGACTTGCTAGAGCAAGTGGGTCGGCGCGAACGGGATATTCCTAAAGATTGGGATGGCTTTTGGGATTTTTGGTCGCAAGTACAGCGCGATCTGCGAGCAAAGCAAAAGCGGCAGATTTACGGCTTAGGCTTTCCTTTCTCGATGGGAGCTGTAGAAACCTACTTCTTTTTTGAACAGATTTTAGAAGCCTACGATGTCCAGATTCTCAACTCCCAAGGTCAACTGCGCGTAGACGATCCCGAAGTCCGTCAAGGCATCGTTAAATGCTTAGAGTGGTATGCCAAATTTTACCGTCAGGGCTACGTGCCACCAGATGCAACTAACTGGTCAAACCCAGATAACAATCGCAGCTTGCTCAACCGCATTGTGCTGACAACACCCAATTTGACGCTTTCAATTGCTGCTGCCGTGCGTCAAAATCCGAATGTCTACCGTTATCAGCTAGGTACGATCGAGTTTCCCAATAAACCTAGTGGCAAGCCAATGCGTCTGTTGGTTACACTGAGGCAGGCTGTTGTATTTAACCAGTCCCAGCACCAGAAATTAGCCAAGGACTTTCTGGCTTATTTAATCCGACCAGAGGTAACTGGAGCATATTTCAAAGCTGCGGGAGGACGTTTTTTGCCAGTCAATCGGCAAGTTTGGCAAGATCCTTTCTGGACAGATCCAACCGACCCCCACATCTCAACTGCCATGAAGCAACTAACTCAGGGTCAAACGCGATCGTTTTATCACGTCCAAAATCCCGCTTATAGCCTAGTTGTGGCGGAGAATCTTTGGGGCAAAGCTCTCAATCGCATAGTTGTAGATCGCATATCTCCAGAGCAAGCAGCGGATGAAGCGATCGCGCGGATGAAGCAAATTTTCGCTCAATGGCAGTGAATCAACAGTTATCAGTTATCAGTGGCTAGTGACTAGTGACTAGTGACTAGAAAAAGAGTCGAGCCACTAGCCACCAGCCACTAGCCACTTCCCAACTACCAACCACCAACTACCAACTTTCCATGAAGTCTTGGAATCAACACCTGACTGCTAAAGTCGCCAGTTCCTTCTTAGTTCTGTCGCTGGTGGCTGTTGGCGTGGTGGGAAGCGTTGCTTTCTTTAGTGCTAGAGAGGCTCTCAAGCAGGCTGCTTTCAATCGCCTCAGCGTTGCTGCTACCCTGAAAGAAGAAGAAATTGGGCGTTGGTTTGAAGACCAGCAACGAGATTTTCTCCTTGTAACTCAACATCCAGAACTACAAAGGAATATCAAGATATTACTAAGTGGCAAAACTGCCGATCCAAGTTATCTTGCCGCTAACAAAATTCTCTCCAATTATCTCATTAGTGTCAGCCAAACCAAGCCAGCCTTAAGAGAAATTTTCATCCTCGATCGCAGCAATCAGATCGTTCTATCAACTGACAAGCAGCGCGAAGGTGACTACGAAATTTTAGCTAACGTGACCTATTTTGAACGAGTTGAGGCAACAGCTACCTTTGACCCAATTTTCTACGTTTCACCCGTCACTGGTAAACCGTCAGTTACCTTAGCAACACCCCTACGTGATGCATCAGGAGTGCGCCAAGGTATCATTTTAGCTCACCTCAACTTAGACCGCATCGATCGGATCGTCCGAGAACGTACGGGCTTGGGTAATAGTGGCGAGACATACTTAGTCGGCTCTTTGGTCACAAAAAACGCTTTTATCTCCAAAGCAGATAAAACTGAAGCGCAGGAATTTCCCGAAGGAATTAGCAGCCAAGGCATTGATGCGGCAATGAGTGGTGTCAGCGGCTCTGGGCTGTATCGAAACTATGCCAAACTGCCAGTCATCGGTGTTTATCGCTGGCTGAACGAGCAAGATCTGGCTTTGTTAGTGGAGATGCAGCAAGAAGAAGCATTTGCCCCAGCTCGTCAATTAGCAGGAACAATCGTACTCGTAGGACTAGCATCGGTGGGTTGTCTCTCAATTGGAGTGTATTGGCTAACCCGACAGCTAAAAATTTCTCGCGAGCAGTTGGAGAATTACAGCCATAAATTGGAACAAAAAGCACAAGAAGCTGAAGCTGCCAACCTTGCCAAAAGCGAATTTTTAGCTAACATGAGTCACGAACTGCGGACTCCGCTCAATGCCATTCTTGGCTTCACCCAATTGATGAGCCGCGATCGCTCGCTCAATGCAGCACAGCTAGAAAATTTAGACACGATTAATCGCAGTGGCGAGCATTTGCTGACTTTAATCAACGATGTCCTGTCAATGGCTAAAATTGAGGCGGGGCGCACAATCCTCAATGAAAATAGCTTCGATCTCTACGAATTATTAGATTCCCTGGAAGAGATGTTACAGCTCAAAGCAGAAGCCAAGGGCTTACAGCTGATCTTTGAACGCACCCCTGAAGTTCCCCAATGCGTACGCGCAGACGAGAGTAAATTGCGCCAAGTCTTGATTAATCTTCTGGGTAACGCAATTAAATTTACTCAAGCAGGCGGAGCAATCTTGCGCGTGAGAACGAAGCAGGACAAGCAGGAAGTATCCCAGTTGCAACCTAATAACTGTATCCTACATTTTGAAGTCGAAGATACGGGTCCTGGCATTGCACCATCAGAGTTGGAAAGACTGTTTAAACCCTTTGTCCAAACGGAAGCAGGTCGAAAATCTCATGAAGGAACTGGTCTAGGTTTAACTATTAGCCAACAATTCGTGCGCTTAATGGGAGGAGAGATCGCAGTTAGCACGACTTTGGGTCATGGCACGATTTTTAGTTTTGAAATTCCGGTTAGCCCCACAGCAGTGGTGGAAGTGCCACCGCGACAGCACTATCGGCGAGTCATTGGACTCGCGCCCGACCAACCGAAGTATCGTATCTTGGTAGTTGAAGACAAATGGGAAAACCGCCAACTTCTAGTCAAGATGCTGGAATCAGTAGGCTTCGAGGTGCGCGAAGCCGAAAATGGTGAAGAAGGAGTGGCAATTTGGGAAACCTGGCAACCGCAGTTGATCTGGATGGATATGCGAATGCCAGTGATGGATGGCTATGAAGCAACTAGACAGATTAAAGCCCATCTAAAAGGTCATGCGACGATTATCATCGCTCTCACCGCTAGTGCCTTTGACGAGGAACGTGCTGTAGTTTTATCTGCTGGGTGTAATGATTTTGTCCGCAAGCCCTTGCGGGAAGAAGTGATCTGGGAAAAAATGATGCAGTATTTAGGGGTGCGTTATATCTATGAAGATACCCAGCAGGCAGCCATTCCCAGTCAGCAGGAAGAAAAAGAACCCTATACGCTGACAGCCCAAAGCTTGAGAGTCATGCCTCCTGAGTGGGTGGTAGAGCTACACCAAGCAGCACTGCGGACTGATGAGAAGCTGATTTTCGATCTTCTAGAACAAATTCCACAGGATTATACTCCTATGGCAACTGCTCTAGCCGATTTAGTAAATAACTTTCGTATTGATAAGATTATCGATCTAACGCAACTAGATTCAGCATGAATGACGATCGCGATCGGGAGCCTAAAGCGAATATTTTAGTAGTTGACGATAAGCCGGATAACTTACGACTTCTATCTGCGATGCTATCTCAGCTAGGGTATGAAGTCCGTAAAGTGATCGACGGAAAAACAGCCTTGATGACAGCGCAAGCTGCCCCGCCCGATCTAATTTTGCTTGACATCATGATGCCAAACATGAATGGTTATGAAGTCTGCCAACACCTGAAAGCTTCACCAACAACCCGCGATATTCCGGTAATTTTTATCAGCGCCCTAGATGAGGTGATCGATAAAGTTAAAGCTTTTGCAGTTGGGGGAGTTGATTACATCACGAAACCCTTCAGTGAAGAAGAAGTTTTTGCCCGCGTCGAGAATAATCTGACGCTGCGGCGGTTACAACAGCAGTTGACAGAGCAAAATGCTCGCCTGCAACAGGAAATTTGCGATCGCCAAAAGGCAGAGTCAGCACTGTGGCTGAGCCAGTTTTATTTAGATAAATCCAGAGATGCAATCTGTATCATTAATGCCGATGCACGGTTTGTCTATGTCAATGAAGCCGCCTGTCGCATCCTGGGATATTCCCGCGCCCAACTGCTAGATATGGCTGTTTGCGATGTCAATCCCAATTTTCCATCAACAATCTGGCAGTCACATTGGCAGGAAATTCGGCAGAAAGGTTCCTTCACCTTTGAATCGACCTCACGGACTAAAGATGGTCGGGACATCAGCGTGGAAATAACTGCTAATTATTTAGAGTTTAACGGTGAAGAGTACAACTGTGCGATCGTGCGCGATATCACTGCTCGCAAGCAGGTAGAAGCAGCGCTGATTAGCAGAGAAGCTAAGTTTCGCCATTTGTTCGAGTTTGCGCCCGTGGGGATATTTTCTATACGCCTTTTCGATGGTTCGCTGCTAGATGCTAATCAGCACTTTGGGCAAATACTCGGTTATCACGCTACAGATGCGATCGCCCAAAAATCCATAACCGATCTTTTGAGCGATCTGACTGCTCAACAGCAGATCTTGGCAGCAAAACAAGCGGCGGGAAAAGTTTGCCAGTGCCAAATCCAAATCCGCAAACAAGACAGCGCGATAATTTGGGTACTGTTAGCACTACGAATTGATGCCGCAGAAGATTGTTTGGTAGGCGCGATCGCTGAGATTGGCGATCGTCTTTAGATAATACTTCAAGGTAGAAGATTCGATCCCCCCAACCCCCCTTGTTAAGGGGGGCTATAAGAATGGCTTTTTTCCCGCTTTTGAAGGGGGATTAAGGGGGATCTCCAAGATCTATGCATCATAACCGAGAAGTCTTCGAGCTAATGCCTGTAGCGACAAAAGCAAATCAACCTGAGATTACCAGACATTTTAGCTAATAAAGGTTTTCTTTAGAATTTCAAGTTCCTTAGAGCCGCAACCACTTGTAGCTTTCCCGCTGTAGTAACCGAGCTGCAAGTATCGCTCAATCTCTCTATTTTCCTAAGATTAGGACTCAAGCAAGTCCAGAGATTTCCTGTAATGACAAATACAGCCTATCAAATTACATTAATGAACGAAAGGTATGCAGCAACAACTTTTAAAAAGGTAAGTTTGCAGTAGATAATTTGCAAGAGTATTCATGAGGGCGTGGGCGACAGCCCACACCCTCATCCCCAGAAATGAAAATCTATTTTCAAGTCAGTTCTAGCAATAAATATAAAACTCATGTGAGAGCTGACGATCGCACTGCTTGCATTGGTAACACTGCCTGCCTTGACGCTGCCCGTTCTTGACCGTAGCAATTGGAGTTGCAGTTAAGACATTTTATTTGTTCTAGCGAAATCATCATTACCCTTTCAGCAACGCCAGGAGTCGCAAATGCAAGTTGTCACACTACCTATAGAACCAAAATTCGATCCCAGCCAAGGTATCGCGCTCAAAGATCTAGCTCAGATTTGGCAATGGCAGTTGGCTTTTGACTATCCTAATTTCAGTACAGCTACCAAAGAGAGTATTGTCTGCTGGCTGCTGGGAAACCGTGCGGAATGCCTGAACTCAGAGCAGTTTAAACTCGCACAGCAAGGGATAGCATACCGCTACCGAATTTTGCAGAATCGTTACTTAGGACAATCGCCAGAACAGGGTTATCGCCGCCTCTTGACCCGCTTGGGTAGTTTAGTAGTGCTACAAAATAAAATCCGCATGACGATCGCGCTCGGTCGCGATCGCCGTTGTCAAATTAGCGAAGTATTACAAGAGTTTTTGCAAGATTTACTGCAACGCGATTGTTACCTACAACAGCAAATAGCCGCGATCGCTGAATGTACGGATGACCTTCGCTTGCGAAACGCCTTACTATTTACTGCGATCGAAGAATACTGTTTGCGACCAGTTCGCAATCAACCGCTGATCGTCTACCGCTTCATCAACTATATGCGTCGCTATGCACCAGGAGGAGTGACGCAAGTACCGAACAGTAGTGAGATTCGGATTGTTTTTGCTCAAATTCCTACTGAAGATAGCGATCGCAGTTTCAGCTTGCTGGATGTACGAGCGATCGGGCAATACAAGGAACAAGAAGAAGCAGCAGAGCAACAGAGCGAGCGAGATGAAGTCAAACAGCAGCTATCTCAATACCTAGACCAAAAATTGGGACATTCAGCTGTTCAATGGCTAAATTTGTACCTACAAGGACAATCGCAGCAAGCGATCGCTTCTCAGTTAAATTTGACCGCTAAAGATGTTTACCGCTTGCGAGAAAAAGTTTGCTATCACGCTACGAGACTTTTTCAAACAGGAAACAGAAAATAGGAGACAGAAGATTGGAGAATTCAGAATTAATGTTTGATTTTTGTAGGGATGTACAGTTGTGCGCCCCTACGACTCCTCTAGTTTATTACCTGAGATTACCAGAGATTTTAGTAGCAGATATTACTACCGAGCTTTGAGTTTCTTTAAACTAAGCGCGATCGCTTCTCAAAATTTTAGTTAGTCAACCTGTGTTTTTCTGAGCTTTATTTATGAAATTCCAGAGAATTCCTGTAATGACAAATACAAAGTTATAAATTAACTTAGTCAATAGAAGGATTGCTAAAAACTATAATAAATAATCGACTCGAAAATAATCAGAGGTAATAACAAATGTCTGGCTTTACTATCACCTTAACTCATTTCAAATTTAATCTATTGCGATCGTCATGCCAATGGCTTGACTCTATCGAAATTCATAATAGCAGTCTAGCTCGATTGGTGTGCATCACAATCCCTGCTCGTTGTCCTTTTGAACGGGAAATAAAACTTTTCGATCGCACTATTTTTCGGATTCCGCCTCTATGCAAATTGAACCCTTTCTACGAACAAATAATTGGTCTGCGCTTCAAGTGCTTGTCCTATCTGGCGGATAAATGTGGTGAAGATGTAGCCGTTTATTGTTAGTAAGTTCGAGCCTAGATGAAATATGCGGAAAGTTCTCTACATATTAATTAAACCGAAAGGATCGGGAAAAACTTATATCGGATGAAGAAATCCTTAAGGCGATCGAATTGTTACGACCTGCTGCCTCAATTTAAATCATCTCATCAAAGTTGTTATGTCGCTTGCGATCGTGGAAACCCTTGCAGACTCCCCTCTCACCCCAGAATCACCGACTGATACCGATCTTCGAGTCTTGGCTTGCTTGGCAGAACGCAATGTGACGTGGCGTTATTCGCTGCTGTCGCGCGATCGCCTGCGAGCGATCTGTACTTTTGATGCCCCCGATGTAGAATCTGTCCGAGAATCCTATCGCAAAGGTGGCGGCATATTTAGTCGGATCTGGGCTGGGGAATTGATTCAGCCACAGGACATTCAACCACGGCGCAATCCATCGATGCTCAAGGTGATTGAAAGCACCTATCCCCCGTTCGAGCAGGAGGAGTGGAACGAAGTCAGTAGTAGAACCTTAAGCTGTTACGCCCACCGAGGAATTGAGTGGGTGCGATCTTACCTGTCGCTCGATCGCACCCGCGTTATTTGCGAATTGAACGCACCTGATACCCAGTCCATTCGGGAAGCTCAGCACCGAGCTGGAGTTTCTTTCGACCGCGTTTGGTCGGCAACGATCGTCAAACCGTAAGAGCATGTCCTCTGGAAACACTATCATCCTACTCACCCCCACTGGCACTTGTTAACGATTACTGATACCAATTTACTCTTTGACTACGACAAAAGAGATCCCCCTAGCCCCTCCTTGATAAGGGGGGTTGGGGGGATCTTCTATAGCATAGTTTTAGTAAAATGGTATGACAGCAACGTACCATTCGTATCTGATTGTTATCTCAATTTTTGATATAAACAAGACCTAAAAAGCTCCAAACTAGCACCCTTATTGAGAATGAAATATGGCTGCTACAGTCTTCTGAAAACGCGAAAACCCTTTACTAGAAAGGGTTTCATCCAAAGCCCGTGATGAGGATTGAACTCATGACCTCACCCTTACCAAGGGTGTGCTCTACCACTGAGCTACACGGGCAAAGTTATTCTTTTTGTGGATATGGGCCGAGCTGGATTTGAACCAGCGTAGGCTTAGCCAACGGATTTACAGTCCGCCCCCATTAACCGCTCGGGCATCGACCCATTGAATCCACCGATTCACTATATTAACATGAACTATCTGAGGTGACAAGGCTTATGTGAGCAATTCTCCAGTTTCTTGCAAAGAATGCAGACGGTGGTAAATTCCGGCTTGGTTTAATAGCTCTGTGTGGCTGCCAACTTCCACAATCCTACCGCGATCGAGGACGACAATTTTATCGGCTTCCCGTACTGTGCTAAGGCGGTGGGCGATAATGATGGTGGTGCGAGTACCGAGAATGGAACGCATAGCTAGCTGAATCGATCGCTCTGATTCGTAATCTAGGCTAGAGGTAGCCTCGTCAAAAATTAGAATGTCTGGGTTTACTAACAATGCCCTCGCGATTCCCAATCGTTGTCTCTGTCCGCCAGACAAGCGCACGCCTCTCTCACCTACTACAGTAAAATAGCCTTCAGGTAATTGCGCGATGACTTCATCTAAACGGGCGATCGCACAAGCTTGTTCTACTTGCTCGAAAGTAGCACCACGATTGCCATAAATTAGGTTATCTAATAAACTACCATTGAATACATCCACCTCTTGATGCACGATCGCCAACCGTCTGCGGTAAGCTGCAATATCAAATTGCCGAATATCTCGCCCATCTAGCAAGATTTGTCCTGTATTTGGTTCAAAATAGCGATACAGTAATTTGACCAAAGTAGATTTGCCCGAACCCGATCGCCCTACTAATGCTACTGTTTGATAAGGTTCGATTAACAGATCGATCTCTGACAAGACTGGACGTTGCGGATCGTAACCAAAAGTAACGCTAGCTAACTCTAATTTGCCTGTAAAACGATATTGAGTTACATCAGATGAAGTCTCTAAACTGCCAGCATCTTTACCTACGGGGTGTTGCATAAACTCATGCAGTCGCATCATAGAGGCATACCGACGGGCAAAAATTTCGGCAAAGTTGCTAATCGGTTCTAACTCTGCATAAGCCATGCTAGAAACAGTCAAAGTTGTGATAAAATGCCCGAGCGAAATTTGCCCTTGAATTGTGGCTCTCAGAGTTAATCCCAATACGCCAAAAACGCACAATTGAATTACAGTTTTTTGCCAAGTTCCTAGTTTGACGTAACCTAAATGGATACGAAATAGTACGACTTTTAACTCGCGGTTGAGACGCTGGTGCTGACGTTTCAGTTCTAAGCCTTCTGTAGCAAAAGCTTTTACCGTTTTGATATTGGTGATAATTTCTGAAGTTCGACTTTCGGTATTTTCCATATACCTATCGAGTCGTTCTTCTTGTTTAATCAACCGTGTCAAATCCTTGAGGCTAAAGCCGAGAATGATGATAAATGAAATTAGAAATAAAACAGCAATGCGCCACTCAATAAACCAAATCACTACAAAAATTCCCAGAACGCGAAACAGTTTAGGAATTAACTGTCCGGCTATTTCTGGATACGTCCAAGTGTGATTGCTTAATCCTCTGGCTACTCGACCGGAGATTCTGCCAGGGTTGTTTACATCGTAAAATTCTAACGGCAGAGTCAGGATTTTAGCGATCGCTTTTCGCGTGTGATACTGACGCGATCGCAAGGCTATATCCCAGTGAAACCAACCGCTCAACCACATTTGCGTCGGACCTTTGCCCACAGTGACGACAAAAATCAAACTCATCAGTACGATTAAAGATAGGAACCGATCGCGTGGCAAATTAGTTAGTTGAGAAATGGCAACGATTGCTTCTTGAATGGGACGATCCAAGGGTTGGTTAGACAATACATTTAATATTTGTCCGATCGCATAAGGAACCACCAAATCGACAATCTCGAAAAAACAGGCTGCGGCAATGCTAAACAGGGCGATTGTCCGCCAGGGACGATAATACTTGAATAAGTCTTGAAATTTCGCCATAATGCCTGGGAGCCGAACTCTTTAGCACGGTGCTACTGGGAAACTTATACTACACTATACTACAAAAGTTAAGTTGTGGCGATCGATCGGTAATGTTATAGGTTTGTTAAGTCAAATTGAGACTTACTCGAAGTCAACATTGCTCCCAGTCAATATTGTGTTAGTCTACTAAAAGAAAAGTAGATTCGGTGGTAGTGTTTGTTCAATTATTCACAAGCGCCTCTCCGGAAGTACTTCGACAACACAGTGAGGGACGCAATGTCAGTATACGTAGGAAACTTGTCTTATCAAGTCGCAGAAGAAGAACTCAGCAAAGTATTTAGCGAATATGGCACCGTAAAGCGGGTGCAACTACCCACCGATAGAGAAACTGGTCGTCCGCGCGGCTTCGCTTTTGTAGAAATGGAAACAGAAGCGGCGGAAGCAGCAGCTATAGAAGCTTTAGACGGTGCTGAGTGGATGGGCAGAGAACTTAAGGTCAATAAGGCTAGACCGCGCGAAGAAAAGAGTCGTGGTGGTAGCTGGGGAAATAATCGCGGCGGTGGCGGCGGTGGTTACTCGCGCAATCGCTACTAAATTCCTTTGAGACGAAAGTAGACAGTTACAATTAGAGCAAAATTTCCAATTTCGATCGAATGCATTAGCATTTCCGACAGAACTTGCTACTGTAATTTAGCTGGATAGCTTGAAGTTCAATGTTAGTCTCGCACTCACTGTCAGGAGTGTACCAGTTTGAACGGGCAATTTAGCACAAACTCTTTCCATGAGGACGTGCAATTGCCCGATCGTCAACGCAAGTTTAGGAGGAGATACTATGACCCAAGTGGTTGTGGGTGAAAATGAAAATATAGAATCGGCATTACGTAGGTTTAAGCGTCAAGTCTCGAAGGCTGGGATTTTTCCAGATTTAAGACGACTGCGCCACTTTGAAACTCCAATTGAAAAGCGCAAGCGCAAAGCGATCGCCAGAAGACGTAAGAGAAGCCGCTTTTAAAGATCTGTTTGCGGGGAAAATTCCAAGCGGTAGCGATAGAGAGCAATGGGGCGATCGCCCGCTTTAAAGTAATCTGGATCTTGAGCAGATAAGTAAACAGCCGTAAACTGGTCGGCGACAATTTTAACAGCAGAATTGGGTACGTAGTGATATGCGGTTGTCGATTCTACTTGGTTGAAATAGGGACGCACCCTATTACCGCGAAATTGCTGCCCGAATACTTCTGTAGTAACATATCCATTTTCTGCTGTCGCTTCTGTAGTACGACCAGTTACAACTGAAATGAGTTGGCGATCGCCCTGTAATAAAGTAATCTGACGGTTAGGCGAGTCTGGATCGACTTTTACTGCTTTCACAGTGCGATCGCCTAAGTATGCTCTTGCTAGACTTAGACCATTAAAAGCTCGATCTGCTACCACAGCCGATTTTACCTTCACGGCCTGGGGAATTAACTTTAAGGGTTGTCCAATTAAGGGCTGTCCGAGTAAGTTTTGCTTGATAAATTTGACTTGAAACTGGACTGGTTGGTTCAAATAACGCCGATTACCTTCAAATCCAGGGGTAGTAATCTCTGGGGCTAAAGGAGCAACCAAATCAACTAAAGTACTTTTTACTATCCAAGTTCCTGCCATCCACTCTGGATAGACTAAATCGCCAGATGCAACCTGTACCGTAGGCTTATTATCCCACTTAGGAAAGGTTGCAATGCGATCGCTTAATTGTCCGGCATTAGCTTCACCTATCCAGAATAAGAATAAAATTAGAGTTAGGGATAGTAACCGAGTTTTTTTCACGAGAAAGTTTTTCAACCACAAAATTTCAATTACAAACTTTCAACTGGTACTGGTTCCCATACTTCACCATACTTTTCTCGCAGGGAATGCCAATTGTCTACCTGTCCGGGTTCGTATTCTCCTGGCTTACCCCATTGGAGAAATAAACTCAAAGCAGGCTGACTTTGTTTATCTAATAATCGAATTGCATATGTTGTAAAATTACCCCGCTTCGCTTCTCCAGTCTCGAACTTAACTTGCTGAATTTCATCCATATTCAAGTGAAATTCAAAGTCCTCGGCGTGCATATTTGCATATTTGCCTTTGGGTAATTCCGCATAGAACAGTTTTTGTATCTTACTGCGGACTTCTAAAACACCCGCGCTGCTAGTGACAATGATACGCAGGGTAGAGAGGCTTTCGCAGGCTTCCAAGAATTCTTTTAATGTTGCAGACATGAGGAGATCGAGGGCTAAGGCTGTTATTTGTCAAGTTCTAACAGTGTTGCTAGATTCTAACAGTGTTGCTAGAGAAAGTTGCTGACGCAGATCTAACATTTCTGCTAAAGATCTACCAAGAGGAGAGTATACATCATTTTCTGGTACTGAAGTCGATTCTGTTTCAGAATTGGAGATATCTTCTACTGGCGATGATTCCGATCTTTGGGTAAAAACGATATTTTCAAATATCAAACTCTTCTCTTCTGGTGTTAGTTCTAGCGTCTCTAAATAGTTTTCTTTCCCATCATCGAATGAATCTTCTTGTATTAAGATCGTAAATTCATCTGATTCTGAATGGATATTTAGCTCCGATTCTGTCTCCATAGAAGATTCTACCCAAGTCGGTTTCGGTTCTGAAAGTTTGAGGGAGGAAAGACTGAGAATTGATTCTCGCAATGGTGGAAATTGTTGCTGAGGAGAAGAGTGAAATTGTAAGAAAAATTGAGACAAGTCCGACGATGACTTAGACAAACGCTTGGCGATCGCAACTCCACCTATAGCAGCGCCTAGAGTCACTGCACCTAGCAACCACGAAGACAAAGAATTATCAGATGATGCAGGTTGAGTATTTGAAGTATTTGTAGTCACTACAGATGGCGTTCCTGTTTCTTCTTTCAAAACGCCAATTTGAAAGATACTTGCTATGGAAGAGTAAATCGCGAATAATAAAAAAGCACTAACTCCAAGCAAAACCAGCTTAGGATGGCGCTGAACTAGTTCTCGCAAAAAATAAGAATTAGCCACTTTTTTTCGCTCTTTTTGCTTTCTAACCCTTTCAGTCTCATCGTCTAAAGTAAGAGGCTTAGCAATAGTTTGTTGCGAACTGTTTTGTTGCTGCATGAGAAAAAAGTGAGTAGTGAGTGGGAAGTCAGAAGCCAGAAGTCAGAACTAACTGATAACTGATAACTGTTAACTGTTTCTTTCTAAGGCTAATTGAATTAATCGATCGACTAATTCTGGAAAGGGAATACCGCTTTTTTCCCACATCATGGGATACATACTAGTTGCAGTAAAACCAGGGATGGTATTAATTTCATTGATTAAGACTTCGCCGCTTTCGGTATAGAAAAAGTCTACTCTAGCCAAGCCAGCAGCATCGACAGCTGCGAAAGCTTCGAGAGACATTTGCTGAATTTGAGAGGCAATAGCTTCTGGAATGGCGGCGGGAATTATAATATCTGCCATCCCCGCACTGTATTTGGTTTCGTAATCGTAAAAATCGCTTTGGTAAGTAATTTCGCCCACTACTGAGGCTTTGGGTTCATCATTACCTAAAACCGCACATTCTAATTCTCTGGCGATCGCACCAGCTTCGACAATTATACGGCGATCGTAGCTAGCAGCATTATCGAGGGCTGTTTCTAATTCCGATCGCGATCGCGCTTTACTAATTCCGACTGAAGAACCCAAGTTAGCAGGTTTGACAAAACAGGGATAACCCACAGTTTCCTCAATGCGATCGCAAAGTTTGGGGAATACGCAAGGATTTGACCAGATTTGAGAACGATTGACGGCGACGTACTTCACCTGCGGTAATCCCGCTTGGGCAAATGCCATTTTCATCGCTATTTTATCCATTCCCAGTGCCGAACCCAAAACACCAGAACCGACAAAGGGAACTTGCATTAATTTCAGCAGTCCTTGTACCGTCCCATCTTCTCCGTTGGGTCCGTGTAAGATTGGAAACCAGACATCAACAGATGCAACTTGGGGTAAACCAGCTGGGATGCAATCGAGCATTTTTGCATCGTGAGAGTTGTCTAGTTGACTGCTATTTTTCACCTCCTCATCTTCCCATCCACCTAGCTGAGACTGAGAAGCAACAGAATCAGCCGACGTGAATACGGGAACCCCTGACTCCAGAACCTTGTGAGATGCTTGTCCTGCTAACCAGCGCCCGTCTTTTTGGATATAAAATGGCAGTAGCTCGTACTTATTTCGGTTTTCTCCCGTTGAGATGGCTTTAGCGATCGCCCTTGCCGAATTAATTGACACCTCATGTTCCCCCGATCGTCCACCGAATAACAGTCCTACCCTCATTTTTCTTATCCTCCCAGCCTCTAGACACTATTAATGCGCAATAGCCTATCACACTAAGTCGTAAGTCGTAAGTCGAAATTAAATTGATAACTGATAACTGATAACTGACAACTGACTACAGGTGTAAGCACGATCTGTGTCAGGCTTTTAAAATCTATACAGAACTTCACAACTTAGGAGAATGGCGTGGAATTGCGATCGCTTGGGACATCGGAGATTAAAATTACCCCACGGATCGTTTAGATGAGAATCCTGTGATGTGGAGTTTTGATGTTTAAATGGTTGACAGTTGACAGTTGACGGTTAGCCGTCAGCGTTACCTAATATTGCGAGAACTTGGAGAAATTTCACAACTTTTTAATTTTAGTAAATAGTGGGTTGTGGTAAGAAGATAGCAGTGCTAGTTTAGATGCATAGGACACAAACAAAAACAAACAAAAAACAAATCTATCGGGTAATGACCTAGTGTCCCCTGTCAAAAGCCCACTTGCGATCGCTCAAGCATAGACCAAGAGGCAAGTCACCCAAAGGTAAATAACCAAGAGGTGAAAGTAGCAAACCTATGGTCTGGAAAGACGCAACTATGCTAGAGATCCAAGAGTTGTTCACCTTAGTTGTTGTGCATTAAATTGAGTCTGCTTTGAACGAATTAAATCCAACCTACGTTGTAAGGGGTCTAGCGGTACTAGCTAGACCCCAAAAAGTTTTTATCAGTTGTCAGTGACTGGTGGTTAGTGGCTGGTGACTAGTCAATAGAATTGCTCCCTCAGCTCCCTCAGCTCCCCCCGACTCCCGAACTACGCTGCAACATGTTTTTCAACAGCAGAAACTAGAGTCTCCGTCCAATGGTGGGTGAGTTCGCTACAGGCGGCTTCTACCATGACGCGAATCACGGGTTCCGTACCGGAGGCGCGGACGAGGATGCGACCGCGATCGCCCATTGCGGCTTCAGCTTGGGAGATCGCATTTTGTAGGGGTTCGCACTGTTGCCAATTCATCCGGCGATCGCGGTTTTCAACTCGCACGTTGCGTAATAGTTGCGGATAGGTTTGAAAGCTTTGGTCTACTAATTGGGTTAAAGAGACTCCTGCCTGTCTAACTAATGCTGCTAGGTGGAGGGCAGTTAATAAACCATCCCCAGCAATACCATAGTGACGGCAAAGGATATGCCCGGACTGTTCTCCGCCTAACATACCTCCAGTTCGTACCATTTCTGCTTGTACGTGTTGGTCGCCTACAGCCGTCCGAATCAGTTTACCACCCTGCTTTTGCCACGCCCGCTCGAAACCCAAGTTTGCCATCACAGTAGAGATAATCAAATTATCTGGCAACCTTTGCGCTTGTCGCAAGGTTTGCCCCCACAAGTAAAGGATGTAGTCCCCATCTACAGGTCTACCTTGACAATCGACTGCTAGCACTCGGTCGGCATCGCCATCAAAGGCAAATCCCAGGTGGGCTGAATTTTGGTTTACGGCTGTTTTCAGCAGTCCGAGGTGAGTGGAACCGCAGTTAACGTTAATGCGATCGCCATCAGGTCGATCGTGCAAACAAATCACTTCTGCACCTAGATCGCGGAATAGACTCGACGCTAACCCAGCTGCTGCCCCCCAAGCCAGGTCTAACACGACACGCATTCCACTAAAATCGCCATTATTGGGCGATAGCGGTACTTTTAAAGATTCGACATAGTTCTGAACTAACTCCGGTCGCCGAACGTAGTATCCCTGACCTTGAATAGAGGTGGGTACTACCTTCCCCCTGATCCCTGCTTCAATTGCTTCTTGTAAGGGTTGAGAAAGTTTAGCGCCATCGCTGCCAAAAATTTTAATTCCATTGTCTTCTGGAGGGTTGTGGCTGGCAGAAATCATGACTCCACCTGTAACATTGCTGGCACTGGTGAGATAGGCAACGCCAGGAGTCGGACACAGACCGATATGCCAAACATCTAGTCCCGCAGCTACAAGACCTTGAGATAAGGCAGTTGCTAGCATTTCACTCGAATTTCTGGAGTCCTGCCCCACGATAACCGGACTGAGATCGTTGTCAGTCTGCTGCTGTAAAACTTGACCTGTCCAGAAACCCACCTGCCAAGCCAAAGCTTCATCGAGTAAATCTCCTACTCGTCCCCGAATGCCATCCGTACCAAATAAAGCTGTAGCGGGAAGATCGAGTTGCGAGTTGCTAGCTGATAGTATATTTGTTTTATTTTGGCGATCGCGTTTATAATTTTGCTTTAGCATAAAAATTTTTACTCCTGACTCCTCACGCAATACCCACGTTTGGAGAATAACACTTCCTTAAAAATTTCGGTAGATTTTTGTAAAACTAAAATATTTTTAGTATTT
This sequence comes from Scytonema millei VB511283, assembly GCF_000817735.3. Lineage (NCBI taxonomy): Bacteria > Bacillati > Cyanobacteriota > Cyanophyceae > Nostocales > Scytonemataceae > Scytonema > Scytonema millei. The sequence continues at coordinate 260,786 of NZ_JTJC03000004.1, forward strand.
TCTTAGGCTACTCTTACGTAGGCTTTATTCGCAATCCTACTATCTCTGCGTGCAGCAAGAGCGATAGAAGTCGTAATTTTATTTAAAATTTAAATTTGTTTGCTTAAATTTGCCTGCCAGCAGAAACTTGAGCGCTAAACTCCCAACGCTGTAAGTAGCGGTTGAAATTCCTCCCAAGTCAATCCTTGCTGGATGTATTGGGGAGACTGAGGATTGTAGGGACTGGCGACGCGATCGATCGCCACAATCCTCGCTGTATCTGGAATGACTGGAACGTCTGGATCGAAGGCTGTCGGACTGGTTAACGAACTGGAGAAACCTTTGAAGATGGCAATGCGATCGCTAGCACCGTCAATTTCCACAGTGACGATCAAAACCTCTTGCTTAGCGATCGCCGAATATTTTTCCAGCCGTTTTCCTAGAGAATCTGTCATTGTCTGACTGCAAATCGTCCTTGTTTACCTAGTTTAAGGAAGACAAAATAGATTAGGTACAAGACGTAAACAACTAAACCCATACCACCAATAAAACCGAGGAAACCTGCTTGCGTGTTTGGATGAAAGATATCCTTATAAACCAAAGGAACTTCCAGCCAAGCTTGACACAACGGATCTTGCAGGAACTTGTCTGAAAAGGCACACTGCAAACTTGGTAATTGAGCGATCGCACCGATAATACAGTAAAGTGTCACTGCCCAGCGCCAAGCATTGAAGCTGAGTTTTAAGGCACTACCTGGCAAGTCTTCAATTTCTTCGTTCAGATCGATCCAAAACCACAGGGACAGGGGAATGAGAATGCGTGACATCAATCCGGCAAGGAATCCCACCTGGAACGGTGCGATGGACACGTACAATGCGATCGCCAGCAAACTCGCCACCCGCCAGTAAATTGCTAGCAGGTGTTGCATTGGTTGTACTTTTCGTACGAAAGCCCAGATAATCAGAACCAATGGCGCTATGACGGTAAATAACAGCGCGAGGCGAAAATCCATCCAAATTAACGGTCGAAACCAAATATCGCTTTGCATATATCGGAGGCTAGAGATCGAGGGCTAAGGTTTATGTATTCAACCACCGATAACAATAATAATTGCTAATCGCTAAATGCCAATTATTTGACGAAAAATAGCAACAAAGGATACAGAAAATTTATCCTTGTTGCCATCTAAGTTAATGTTCGATAATGTTAACTCGAACCTTAATCGTCGTAAACGCGGCATTCAGCAGCTTCAGGGTTGTCGTCACAGTATTTTTCTAGAGAAGATTTGGGCTTGACTTGCCGCTTGTGGGAAGCTTCAGCTTGTAGTTCTTCTACTGTGTCCCAAGCTACTGCGCAATCAGCAGAATCCTCACCGCTGGTTTCACAAGCTTGTCTGGCTTGCTCTCTTGCTTGTTCGATTTGATCTTGGATGTTGCTCATAGATATAAAGTAGTCCAGTATTCCTCTTCTCAGTATAGAAAACCTTCGTAATTGTCAAAAGCGATTGTCAAAGGTTTATTCTGCGATCGTTTTGTAAAGCAATCTGGTTTAACCATTCGCTCTACTTGCCTGCGGCAAACGAACACGGCAGTCACTTTTCAATGAATACAAGCAACTACAACCATATTCTTTAACCAATCATACGATCTAACCTCTGCGTGTAGATCGGACAAAAGGAAGAAATACCTACAAGCCTGGATGCAACAATAGACTATACAGCCAATTAGACCTGCTGGTGATGAATAGACCCAATCCTTTTCTGTCCCTCGACTACGAACCTGCCTTAGAATCTCTAGGCGACGATTATTTTGATGAGGTTAGCGCCGCTGAATTTCCCCAGCATATTTTGCGGTATCGTAGCGATCGCCTATTACCCCAAATTGGACTAGATCCCGCAACAGTAACGGATGCAGACTTTATTGAGGCTTTTGGTAAATTTCAAGGACGAGAACCTTTACTAGCACTCCGTTACCACGGCTATCAGTTTGGCGAGTACAATCCGTTTTTAGGTGATGGAAGGGGTTTTCTCTACGGTCAAGTGCGCGGCGTAGACGGCGAACTCTACGATTTTGGCACGAAAGGTTCTGGCACAACTCCCTATTCCCGTGGCGGCGATGGTAGGTTAACCCTTAAAGGTGGGGTGCGGGAAGTTTTAGCAGCAGAGGCTTTGCATTACATGGGTGTGCGGACTTCTCGCTGTTTTAGTTTGGTTGAGACGGGGGAACAACTATGGCGCGGTGACGAACCTTCCCCGACGCGATCTTCGGTAATGGTAAGATTTAGCCGATCGCATATTCGTTTTGGTACGTTTGAACGCTTGCACTATCTCAAACGTGCAGATTTAATGAAGAAACTTGTAGACCACGCGATCGAATATTATTATCCGCACCTTTGGGGTAAATCTGATGCCTATGCCCTATTTTATGCCGAGCTAGTCCAGCGAGTGGCGGAATTAACCGCTCAATGGATGGCGGCTGGGTTTTGTCATGGGGTCTTGAATACTGATAATATGTCGATTACGGGTGAAAGTTTTGATTACGGTCCCTATGCTTTCATTCCTACCTACGATCCGCTATTTACTGCGGCTTATTTTGACTATTCCAGGCGTTACTGTTACGGACAACAGCCAAATATTTGTCAGTGGAATTTGGCAATGCTTCAGAAGCCGTTGAAAGCGGTTATTGATGCAAACGATTTGGAAACTGGATTAGCAAAATTTGATGAATGTTATGCGATCGCCTATAGAAGTTTGATGCTGAAAAAGTTGGGGTTGGCTGCAACAAATTCATCGGAATTGGATCGGCTGTTGCAATTGACGGTGAGTTTGCTTAAAGATACTCAAATTTCTTACCATCAATTCTTTATTCAATTAACGGAAAGCTTTTCACCTAGTTGGCGCGAGGATGTAAATTCTATTTTGTTTTTGGTAGATGTTTTACCGCTGGATTATTGGGATGAGTGGCGGAAACTTTATCATCAGGTTTTAGGTCAACTTTCTCGGGAAGAGATGGATAATGTTTCTCGGAGATTGCAACAAGCTAATCCTCATGTTGCTTTGCTAAGACCAGTTATAGAATCGGTTTGGGAGGCGATTACTCATGAGGATGATTGGCAGCCTTTTTACGATCTGGTGAGGCAGATTCAAGGTGATAAGTAAAAAGATTTGTGTCAGGCAAAGACGCGGAGGCGCAAAGTAAAGACACAAAGAGATTTTTAGTCGATATGTTTATTCTCTTTTCTATATCTGCTTTCTCAAATACTGCTGAAATGCATTTGATAAATAATCGTATTGTGATGCATTTGTATCCGCAAAAGCTTCTTCTCTAGTTGCAGCTAAATCTAAATACTCTAGTGGCGAATCAAATTGCTCTGCTGTGAGATCGTAACGTATCCTGTTTATGTAGTTATAGAAATGCCAGCTTTCACCAACTCTAGTTTTAAGTAATTGACCACCATAGCAATCTTGGATAACAAGAGCAGTTACGCTACATTGTCCTTTTGCAGGATGTTTTTCAGTATAAAGAGAACTCGATTCTGGCGACCAGCATTTGCTAAGTAGCTGTATAATAAATTGTTCGTCCATAGTAATTAGCACCATTGAATTAATTGAGACTGGTAGGACGATAAATTTTACCAATAGAACGATCGCGGTTAATTTCGATCGCTAAATCTACTCGCTGGTAATCTTGAATTAGAGGTTTAATAAATAATTCTGGGTGGAGCGCTTTCCAAAAATATTCTACAAATTGCTCGATTTGTAAATCTGTCATCCCTGTTTTACCTGTGGCTATCATTTGATGCTCGGCATCTTTACGCCACTGTTGGCTGAGGCGATAATCAACTGGGTAAAGTATTATCAATCGGTCTAGTTTGTCCCATAAAGGTAAGTACTCTTGCAATCGAGTATTCATATCGATAGCAAATTGTCGATCCTCGAAAGTATTAATTGGTGGAGGTGGATGGTCAAAACTAGCTGGATCGATCGGTCGAACTCCCACAAACCAACCTTCAAATAGAACGATATCAGCACCATTCACGATTTCAGGTGTACCGCGATCGCCCGCACCATGCCAAGCTGATTTATCAAAACGAGGAATTTCGATAGGTGAATCGAAATCGGATTGGCGCAAACGCTCCAAAACCTGCAATCCCAATTGAACATCGTGAGTCCCTGGTGGACCCCGCCAAATGAAACGCGGGTCTTGCTGTTGTAAAGCTAGGCGATCGCTATAAGTCTTGTACAAATCGTCCAGAGATAAACTCAGAGTTCGGTAACCCAAATGTTCTAAAATTAAACTAAGTATTTTAGCTAGGGTCGTCTTTCCCGTCCCCTGTCCGCCCAAAATGCCTTGAATTAAAGTACGTGGCTGCGCCTGACGGTAGGACGCTATCTGCATAGCCAAGGGTAGCCACAAACGCCGTAGCGTCTCTTCTAACTGCTGCGCTGGCTTGTGAAGGGTAGTTTGACAGAAATGCTCAAAAGTTGGGTAAAAAGAGCGTAAAAGCTGCGATATATCATTGGTCATTGGTAGTTGACGGTAAACGGTTGACGGTGTGAAGACGGTTGACTGACAACTGACAACTGATAACTGACAACTGATTCAAGACCCTAGCTTAAACGCCTCTAGAAACAAACTATAAGTTAAACCAATTTTGAGCGCATTTAGTGCTTCTAGCCACAACCCACGCCTTGCTTGCCAGATACGGTTGTAATAGATGCGATCGATAATTTCGCTGCCAGCAACCAAAACCCCAGCGCCGATGATATCCCAATCAGCCGCTTGTCCGGCTATGGTGGAAAAAGCCGAACCGAGGAAAAAGCCGAATAGCAAGCTGACTATTAATAAAGATAAGCGCCGCCAAGGATTGAAAAACCATCGCTGCGTTGCTGCCGCAATTGCCCCTAAAAGCCCGTTAATTCGAGTATTTTGCATTTTTTGAAGTTGCTGCTAACTATGACACACCAAAATTTGAGCTAATATTTCTTTCGTCGTATTTCATACCAGCTTTAAGCCTGTTTCAATAGTAATAGGGAGGCGATCGCAACAGTTACCAGTTTTACAGTAACCAGTTACCAAAAATAGCATCCCGCTCAATCACCAAACCGCACGTTAACTTCAAAAATTATCTTTATTTGTAGAGAATATGAACGCCAAATCTCCCGTATCTTATCCTGCGGTAATTATTGCTTCTGTATTGGGTGTATTGGGATTGGTAGGGATATTACTGCTGTGGTTTCAAGTCTCGATTACCATCGAACCAATGGGATCGGATACAGCAGTCTTGCCAGGGAAATCAGCGATAAATTCCCCATCTGAAACTGATGTAACTAACAGTACTGACACTGTTCCACCAGCCTCCACGCCATCAGAGCGATCGGTAGAACGTACAACTATAGCCCAGTCAACTCCACAAGCACCAACCGCAGCACCTGTCCCTGGGGCTTTGCGCGTTAGCAATCAAAGCGAGCAACCTTTGCGCGTAGCGTTACTAACAAAACAGCCTGGAACGAGTTCTACAGATAATAACGATAAATATAGCGAACCCATCCATTGGGACTTTGCACCTGGGGAAGGTAGCAGCCAAGGATTAATCTTATCCCTACCTCAAGGCAACCTCAAGCTGAAAAAAGGAGATATCATCGTTGCCTTCGCTGAAGATGGATCGCGTCGTTATTGGGGTCCATATGTCGTAGGCGAGACACCAGCACCCATTTTAGATCGCAAAACTTCTGAGTGGCAGTTAGTTTTGCAGCCTTAAATCGGGAGTCGGGAGTCGGGAGTCGTAGGGGCGGGTTTCGCAAATGGATCGATAACCCAAACAGTAAATCTTCTGTCAAAACCCGCCCGTACAGGAGTCGGGAGTCGGGGAAGAGAGCTGAGGGAGCGCCAGGTTGCTGAGAGAGCTGAGGAAGCAAAACAATTCAAAATTCAAAATTCTTACACCCCACACCCCACACCCCACACCCCACACCCTTTCTTCACTGATAACTGATAACTGGTCACTGGTCACTGGTCACTGGTCACTGTCACCCCACTCCCTACTACAATTAAACACGACCACTCATACGGGTCGTTTGACCGCGCGATCGCATGAAACTGAGTTTGGCTCGCAGCCTCGACCATTGGCTACAAAACAGATCGGATCGGATAGCCTTAGCTTGGCTATTGGCTATTATCTGGCTGTTGCTGCTAGGAGGAATGGCTTTTTTCTGGCGCTTAGGTAGCAATGGGCTGCTGGACGAGACAGAACCTTTGTTTGTAGAAGCTGCCCGCCAAATGACGGTAACGGGAGATTGGATCACGCCCTATTTCAATGGTGAGACGCGATTTGATAAACCACCACTGATATATTGGTCGATCGCGATCGCCTTTCACGCTTTAGGAGTTAACGAATGGGCGGCGCGACTTCCTTCGGCGATCGCGGGATTGTGTCTGGTCAGTTTTTGCTTCTACGTTCTGAAGCGTTATGGCATTGCAGCTAGGGCAAAAAAAGAGTTTCTGCCAGTGAAAAATCGGCTCTCTAGCCCAAGTCAATTATGGCTGACAGCGGGTCTGGGGGCAACTATGCTCGCCCTGCATCCTTTGACTTTTTTCTTTGGACGCTTAGGCTATTCGGATATGTTGCTGAGTGCTTGTTTTGGTGGCGGACTGTTTGCTTTTTTTCTGGGGTACGCTCAAACAGAAATGCCAAAGGTGCGATCGCGATGGTATCTCACTTTTTATATTCTGATTGCCCTAGCCGTCTTAACTAAGGGACCAGTGGGAATCGTCTTGCCAGGACTGATTATCTTCAGCTTTTTGCTTTATCTAGGAAAAGTTAGAGAAGTCTTGCGAGAAATTTATTGGTTGCGCGGGATGGCGCTAGTATTAGCTATTACCGTACCTTGGTATATTCTCGTCACGCTGGCAAATGGCGAAGCTTATATTGATTCGTTCTTTGGCGTTCACAATTTTGAGCGGTTTACCAGCGTCGTCAACGAACACCAGGGACCTTGGTATTTCCACTTGATTGTTGTTTTATTAGGGTTTGCTCCTTGGTCAATTTATCTACCAGTGGCGATCGCCCGCATTCAGCCTTTACAGCGCCAACACTGGCAAGATCGACCGCGATCGCACCATCTCGGCTTGTTTGCCGTATTCTGGTTTGTGGGAGTCTTGGGCTTTTTTACCATTGCGGCAACGAAATATTTCAGCTATACCTTGCCGTTGATGCCTGCGGCTAGCATTATTGTGGCTTTATGGTGGAGCGATCGCATTGCTCAAACGCAAAGTTTTCGCCGTCCTGGGTGGGGTTTTAAACTCAGTTGCGTTGCTAACCTAATCTTCTTAATTGTCCTGGCATTTGCCTGCTATTACAGCCCTAACTGGCTAGAAGACGATCCTTCTATGCCTAATATTGGCGCACGCATACAACAGGCGACTTTACCAATTATGGGGGCGGCGATTTGGTTAAGCAGCGCGATCGCCTGTTTAATTTTGGTACTCAAACGCCAGCATCATCGCCTCTGGGGAGTTAACTTAATTGGATTTGTTGCCTTTTTGATTGTCGTAGCATTCCCCTTCTCTCATTTAGTCGATCTCGAACGACAACTTCCCCTACGTCAGTTAGCCCAAGCTGTTACCCAAGTTCGCCAGCCCGGGGAAGAATTAGTTATGCTGTCTAAGGGATTTCCCAAACCCAGTTTAGTCTTTTATACCCAAAACCCCGTTACATACGTCCTGCGACCGTCCCGGACTTCGCGCAAGATTCGGCAAATACTAAGCGATCGACAGTCGGATACAAAGTCAGTATTATTAATTGCCCCCATTAAAGCTTTATCAAAAACGGGGTTGACACCCCAGCAATCCGAACCAATTAGTCAGGCTGGAATCTATCAATTGCTGCGAGTTAGGTGATTGCTAATTGCTAATTGCTAATTGCTAATTGCTGATGATAACTGATAACTGATAACTGATAACTGATAACTGATAAATGATAAATGATAAATGACAAATGACCAAAAAGTAGCCGCTTTATTAATTGGAGGACTGATATTTAGGATAATCATTGCGATTTTGCTTTATCCTGGTTTTGACGAAGCTTATTACTTTCTCTACACGCTAAATTTAGATTTAAGCTATTTCGATCATCCGCCTTTAGTGGCACTTTTGACTGGTTTTGGTTGTTGGTTAACAGGGGAAGTTTCTCAATTTACGATTCGGTTAGGAACGTTAATTTTACATACAGGTTCTCTATTTTTACTATATTTAAGTGGTGCGAGATTATTTTCGCCTTCAGCCGGAATATTTGCCCTCGCGATCGCCACCCTCGTTCCGATTTTTCAAATTGGTTTTGGTGTTTTAACTTTACCTGATAGTCCTTTAATCTTTTTTTGGACGGCTAGTCTATACTGCGCTAGCTGGGAATTTTTTCCTAAAAAACAAGAAAAAGAGCGCCCCAAAAGATACCAACCCAGCTATCGCTTGGCAATCCTGAGCTTACTAGTTGGTTTAGCTTGCTTGGGAAAATATCACGGTTTTCTTTTAGGGCTGGGGTTAGTTGGCTTTTGTCTGACTCGTTCCCGTTATCGTTCTGCCTTGTATTCTCCTTGGACTCTGCTCGGACTAAGCTTATTTTGCTTGGCAATTTCTCCCGTATTAATTTGGAATAGCCAGCATGAATGGGTCTCTTTTCGCTTTCAATCGCGGCGGGGAATTCCCTCGGGAGGATACAATTTTTTAGATTTATTCGTAACTTTCTTATCTGGAATTGGCTATTTATTTCCCACATTAGGACTTCCTTTGTGGTGGGTTAGCTTAAAGACATTTTTTAGAAACTTGACTGCAAGGTTATCTCGATCGCAGTTTAAGGGAATGGGAAACAGGGAACAGGGAACAGTGACTGGTAGCGATCGCGAAATACTAATTCTCTGGGTTTCTTTACCTCTAATCTTCGGTTTTACTTGGTTAGGAGGATACAAACAAATTTTACCAACTTGGGCTACACCTGGATTTTGGGGAGCGACTTTGTTGTTAGGGCAAGCAGCAACAGCCTGGAAAATCGCCCATCCTCGCTGGGTACGTCGCTGGCTGTGGGGAACGGGAATTACACTTAGCAGCCTCTTGCTTTTTGCATTACTGCACGTAACAACTGGAACCCTACAAAAACCAAGTCAGTATGCTCTATTTGGCGGATTTGTCCCTCCAGAGGACGATCCTTCGATCCAAATATTCGACGTTCAGCAGTTGAGACAGGGATTTGCCACATCGCCAGTTCTGCGCTCTGCTTTACAAAATTCTAGCTTTGTGTTTACCAATCGCTATTATCTCGCCGGACAAATAGGGATGGCTTTGGCTCCTCTTGCGTCAACACCGATAACAACCTTCGATCGCGATTTGAGGGGTTTTGCATTTTGGTCAAAACCCGATGAATGGATTGGCAAAGATGCTTTGTACGTAACTAACAATCTTTTCGTCCAAGACCAAAAATTTCTCGATCGCTACAATCTCTACTTCCAATCAATTGAAAAGATTGGCACTGTACCCATCAAGCGTGGCGGAGCAACTATAGATACTTTTCACATCTACCAGGCAAAAAACCTGCTTAAACCCTATCCGCGTCCCTACGGAAACAAGTAGGTAGAGGCACCACACCCCACACCCTTTCTTCACTGGTCACTGATAACTGGTCACTGACAACTGACAACTGATAACTGAAGTAAGATGCTTGTAAGGAAGATCGATTGCCATAATTAATTAGATGAAATGATGCATAAATCTAGATTGAGAAGGGATGGTAGAACTCATGGCAGATAAAATGCAGTGGGCAAACGCCCTATCAACTCGCCCTTCTTTAGAGGCTGCGGTGGCGGAAGTTGTGGAAGTGGCAACTTCTGCTTTACAAGCACCAATAGATCTAGGTATAGTCTTTATTTCGTCGGCTTTTACCAGCGAATATCCCCGCCTGCTACCTTTGCTGAAAGAACGCATATCCATCCCAGTGCTAATTGGCTGTAGCGGTGGTGGAATTATTGGGATGGATCGGCAAAAACAGACCCAAGAAACAGAAGATTTACCAGCTCTGAGCTTGACGTTAGCACATCTTCCTGGCGTGCAAGTCACTCCATTTCATATCGTTTCAGAGGAACTGCCTGACTTAGATAGCCCTCCCAATACCTGGGAGGAGCTTTTGGGCGTTCCTGCATCTCCTACACCGCAATTTATTTTGCTCGCCGAGCCATTTTCATCTCAAATCAACGATTTACTGGCTGGATTAGACTTTGCTTATCCTGGTTCGGTGACTGTTGGCGGACTTGCTAGCAGCAGTCAGATGGGTGGACGAATCAATTTGTTTTTCAACGAGAAAGTCTACCGCGAAGGGGCAGTCGGTGTTGCTTTAAGCGGAAATGTCGTGTTAGAAACTATTGTGGCGCAAGGTTGTCGTCCGATTGGCAAACCTTATCAGATTGGTGCTTGCGATCGCAATATCGTCTTAGAACTAGAAGCTCAACCCCCCTTGACGGTGTTGCGAGATATATTGGAAGGTTTGAGCGAAGACGATCGCGAGTTGGCGCAAAATTCTTTATTTATTGGTGTAGCGCGGGACGAATTCAAGCAAGATTTAGAACAGGGAGACTTTCTCATCCGTAACTTACTAGGAGTAGACCCGAAGTTTGGCGCAATTGCGATCGGCGATCGCATTCGTCCAGGACAGCGCATTCAGTTTCATCTACGCGATGCCAATACCTCAGCGGAAGATTTAGAATATTTGTTGCAACGCTATCAAATTCAGACTCAATCTTCTCCTGCTGCGGCTGGAGCGTTGATGTTCTCCTGTCTAGGCAGAGGTGAAGGACTCTATGGTAAAGCCAATTTCGATTCCCAGTTATTCCGCCAATATTTACCAGGTCTGCCCTTGGGTGGCTTTTTCTGCAACGGTGAAATCGGTCCTGTGGGCAATAGTACCTTTCTGCACGGGTATACCTCTGTTTTTGCTATATGTAGGGGTAAGGGGTAGGGATGAGGAGCGAGGGGCGAGGAGTGAGGGAAATTTGGAATTAAATCTTCCTGGTCCCCCTTGTCTGCTTGTCCCCTTATTCTTTCCCTACTTCCTACTCCCGACTCCCTAATTTCGTGGTTATTCGCGTTCGTCAACACGTCAATCCTTTAGCTAACAAGTATCAAACTCCGGTCAGTCCGCCAGAGTGGGATAAAATATTTGCTTTGCACGGTCAGCCTCTGCACCTAGATATTGGTTGCGGTAAAGGACGTTTTGTGTTAAAGATGGCGCAGCTAGAGTCTAGTTGGAATTTTCTCGGACTGGAAATTCGGGAACCGTTAGTAGAAGAGGCAAATAAGTGGCGGGATGAATTGGGATTGACCAATCTGCATTACTTATTTTGTAATGTGAATAATTCGCTGTTACCTATTCTCAGTTCTTTACCAGAAGGAGTATTGCAGCGCGTTACGATTCAGTTTCCCGATCCTTGGTTTAAAAATCGCCATGCGAAACGGCGAGTCGTACAACCGGAGCTGGTAGAAGAAATCGCCAAATATCTCATTCCTGGGGGAATCGTATTTTTACAATCAGATGTTGAAGCGATCGCAGTAGAAATGCGCGATCGCTTTCTTGCCCATACTGCATTTCAGATCCAAAATCGAGAATGGTTGCCAGAAAGTCCCTTACCCGTGGCTACGGAAAGAGAAAAGTCTACTCTATCGCGTGGGGAACCCGTGTATCGGGTTTTATTCTCCAAACAAAGTTAAACCCAAGAAGGCAACCACATCCGCCAGCGATAACTTTCAGGAGACAGCGGTAGACCTAAATAAAGCGGCAGCCAGAAGACAAAAGCCAGAAGAATCAGAAATATTGCCGTTATGCCTAACAGCCGTAGGTTTCTGTGGTAACTGCGCAACCATCGATCGACGATCCAAGCCAAGGCTAGTGTAGCAAACACCGAAGCACCCATGTAGTGGTACAAAAACGTGCAGCGCGTCACCCGCATCCACGGTAATAAATTTGCTAACCAATTTAGAGCAAAGTACAAATAGATCCCAATATTTTGAATTCCAGTATTTTGAAGTCTATTTTGAGCTTGAGAAGAATTACCAGTTACAAATACCTTAGCCAAGCCAAACGAAGCGATCGCGCTTTTAGCGACTACCCAAACAGCATACAAAATTGCAACAGCGGAGAACCACCACAAGATCGGATTTCCCATTGCGTGTACGTCGTAGATTACTTTTGCACTCGCTTCTGGTATGGATGGTCCGACGACTGGTACTGATTCGTCAAGAGAAATAGTAGTTTTGTAAAAATAGGCAACCGGACGCAACATTAACAACCAGGTGTACCAGCGAGAACAATATGGATGCACGTCTGCACCACTACCGATGCGTTGGTGATAAAACAAGATCTCGCGCTGCATTTCCCAAAAGTTAGGTGTGGGATTGAGCATGAGGTGAGGAATCCAACTGATACTGTAGATGGCAACGGGGATTACTCCCAGGTAAAAGGCTATTTCTATGAGAGTTGGTAGTTGGTAGTTGGTAGTTGGTAGTTGATTGTTGATTGTTAATTGTTGATTGTTACTCCTCTGCTTCCTTGTCTCCCTTGTCCGTTTGACAATCCAAGCTACGATCCAACACAAATATGCTCCTAATAAGAAGCCTAAGCCGTTCCATTTAATTGCTGCTGATGCACCGAAACCTGTTCCAGCTAGAGTAAGCCACAAGTAGCGCTTTTTTTTAGGGGCTTTCAATGCTATCAACAAAAACCAATGCCCCAGTAGCCCGAAGATGACTAAATATATATTGTTCAGAGCGTAGCGAGATTCAACTAGGAATAACCCATCCGCAGCGGCGAAGATAGCTGCAATTACAGCATAACTGCGGCGATCGCTCAATTGATAAGCAATGCCCCCGACGACTAGCGGCACGAACGAGCCTGTTAAAGCATTCAGCCAGCGATAACTCCAAGGAGAATGCAAAGAACCCGTCAGTCCGTTCGCTATATCTCGGTCGATCGGCATGTGACTGCCCAACCACATTGCGATCGCGATAATGTATTGACTCAGTGGTGGATGGGCGTTAAAAAATTGCGTCTGCGTCAAATAATTGTTCGCAAATTTTGCATAATACACTTCATCGAAGACGAGTGTATTGAATCGACTCAATTGCCAAAACCGCAAGCTAGCGCTGAATGCAAACACTGCAACCATAGCGATCGCTAACCAGGGAAACGGACGCGGAAACTTTCTAGTAGAGGGCATATGATGTCACTCAACTCAAAAGAGTTAGCACATGCTAAAACCAGTTTTCTATCTTAACGACCTAACTGGGCAATGGAGCCACTTCAAAGGTGATTAGACTTGCTTTTGCTAGTTTGTCACTCAATTCAGATTATTTAATGCAGCCCATCCATTTCTAGTTAAACATAAGCTAAACAAGTACTTTTGCCAGTAGTAGCGGCTCTCAGTTTAAAAATATTAATCAATAATGGATTGCTTCTGGTACGGCAAATCTAGTATAAATCTACGTGAGCTAAAAATATTGTTAATTTCAGTCTTCATTCTGTTCGCTCTCAAACACGCAAGCACGTAATCCCAAAACTGTTAAATACCCTGTTTCCAGAAAAGATCGCTCGCTGGCAAAGACTAGACTATCTGTTGCTGTTAAAGCTCATTTAGGCTGAGAAACCTGCAAAATTCTGTCATGTTTCGTAGCAGCCAAGTTAAACGTCAGGCAAAAGACATGGCAGAGAGATTGCAGCAGAGCGAAAAATAACGAGTGCCGATCGAGTAGGTGACGTTATTAACTTGACCTAATGTATTAAATTAGTATAAATTTTATAACGCCAAGTAAAATAGACGAAAAATTCAGCTTTTGAAGCAAACCAGAATGCGAAAACCAGTTTTAACCATTTTTTATCAGTTTAATCCCTGGTTTCCCAGCATAGGAGGCATTCAAACAGTCATTCGATACTTTATCAAATATGCTGCTAGCGAGTTTGATGTCAGAGTTGTAGGAACTTCAGATCGAGCTAATTTCTCTGCTCGAAAGTGGCAAGAAGCAGAGTTGGAGGGAAAAGCAATCCAGTTTTTCCCTCTGCTTACCGTAGATAATGATGATGTTAGAGGCTTGCTGCCGACCACGGTAAAATACACCGTAGCGTTATCGCAGCATAACTTCGCCTCAGATTTTATGCACTTTCATCGAATCGAACCAACGCTAGCCTCTCTGAATTGGCAGGGGGATAAGACTCTTTTTATTCACAACGATATTCGCCAGCAAATGACTGCCAAGGATAACAAGAAGGCAATTTTATGGCGATATTTTCCCGCAGGCTATTTTGCGCTAGAAGGACTATTAATAAAGCAATTCGCCGAAATCTTATCGTGTAATACGGAATCAGTCAAGCTTTATCAACAGCGTTATGCTAAATTAAGCGAAAGAATCAAATACATCAAAAATCCGGTAGATAATGGAGTATTTTATCCGCTTTCTCCCGAGCAACGAGAGGAAGGAAGACGCGCGTTAGCAGCGCGAATGGGAGTCTCTGACGATACTCGCTTTTTGTTGTTTGCCGGACGCTTGCATCCACAAAAAGATCCCGTCTTGCTGGTGCGATCGCTGTTTGCTATGCAACAGCCAAACGTTCACCTCTTAATTGCTGGTGCGGGAGAACTAGCTGAGACGGTAAAAGCAGAGATTGCTCAATTAGATTTATCTCAGCAAGTGACTCTGTTAGGCGCGGTTCCACCAACTCAACTCGCAAAGCTACAACAAGTTTGTAGCACCTTTGTGTTAACGAGTGCTTACGAAGGCTTGCCGCTAGTGGCATTAGAAGCTTTAGCTTGCGGTACGCCAGTAGTCACTACAGATTGTGGAGAAACACCTAAATTACTGAATGCAGGTAGCGGTATCGTCTGTCAAGAGCGTACGCCAGAAGCGATCGCCTCTGCCATAAGTCAGATCCTTTTACGAGATACAAATTATACGATCGAAGCTTGCGTGCAGGCGGCTGCACCATACGGGGTGCGTCAAATTGTCAGGGATGTGTATCAAAACATGTGGGTGCGCTGGGAACAGCGTCAGCTAGCATCTGGTGTGTCTACAAGTTATGTCTAGGTGGTAAACCTATAAATGAGGAAGTATGACAGGGATAAGATGCGACCCGAATCAACTTGCTGCACCTGTGGCAAAAGAAGCGGTCTCCGATGCCAATCTAAAGACCGCTAGGCTCCCAAACACACGTGAACGTAGGAGTCCACTCTTATACTAGCCAACAAAATTTGCCTCGCCCATAGTTTCTCAGGGAAAGCTCAAGATTCAACAACCGCTAATTGGAACGAGTCAGGACAAAAAAGATCGACAAATTGAATTCAGCAAGCCAGCAGTCTTCTAAGCCAATCTAGAGACGACTGGCTTTATACCCAAACACACGTAGATTTAACAGACACACTTTGCATGAGAATAGCCGTTATTGGTGCTAAAGGATTGCCCGCCAACCAGGGTGGTATTGAACATTACTGCCAGGAAATGTATCCCCGTATGGTGGAACGCAATCATTCCGTAGACCTGTTTGCCCGCTCCTCTTATCTAAATTCTTCCTGGCTGGAACAGTATAAATATAAAGGGGTGAGAGTCATTTCCTTGCCCTGTTTGCAGCTAAGAGGAGCAGATGCCTTTTTCACTTCCCTACTAGGGACGATCGCGGCAAGCGGTAATCAATACGACATCATTCATTTCCACGCCCTTGGACCTTCGGTATTTAGCTGGTTGCCGAAATTTGCCTCCACTGCCAAAGTCGTTGTCACCTGCCAGGGCTTAGACTGGCAGCGGGCAAAGTGGGGTAAAATCTCCAGCCGCATACTATATGCAGGTGAACGAGCCGCAGCACGATTTGCAGATGGAATTGTCGTCGTCTCTGACGAACTGCGCACCTATTTCAAACAGACATACAATCGCGACACGGTTTACATCCCCAACGGACCCGCCAGATACGCTCCTACAGATGGTAGTTTTGCCTACGGTACTTCCTTAGGACTGACTCCAGGCAAATATATTACCTATGTCGGCAGACTCGTACCGGAAAAGCGTCCAGACTTGCTGATTCAAGCTTTCCAAAAGCTAAAGCCGCGTGACTGGAAACTCGTTCTCGTCGGCGGAACGAGCGATACTAATGCCTTTGCCACAGAGTTATCAGAACTCGCTAATAGCAACCCTAACATTGTCTTTACAGGAGAACTCCGGGGGCAAAAACTAGCAGAAATCGTGCGTGGTGCGGGATGTTTTACTCTCCCTTCCGATTTGGAAGGACTACCCCTAGCCATGCTAGAAGCCATGCAAGAAGGCGTACCAGTTGTCGCCAGCGATATTCCCGCCCACCAGCAATTAGTTGCTCAAGATCGGGGATTGCTGTTTGGGGCTGGCGACGTAACAGATTGCACCCAGACTTTAGAGCGAGCGATCGCCAATCCCGAAGCACTGGCTGCAATGGCAAATCGAGCGCAAAAATACGTTCAACAGCACCATAACTGGGATGATATTACTACTGAAACTCTGAACGTGTACAAAACACTTTATCAGACAACAACAATCCGCCCCACTGTCGCCAAGCAACTGGCTACTACCCCTCCCGTTCAAGCTTCAGAAAAAATAAGTCGCTAAACACGTTAACCAACAGGCTGATAGATGAAGGTGTTGTGATGGAACAGAAATATGCGCTTTTACCGACAATTTTTTATCGGCGGCGCTTGCCCGCTTTAGCCACCTTCATCTCAGTGATGCTCGGTGCGCTGGTCTATCTGATATTTGCCCCCAGGACTTACGAAGCAGAAGCGCGGCTCATGCTTGATGGCAAACAATTGAGCCTAGCTGGGGAAACAGGACGCGATTTGACTCAAGAATCAGCCCGACTGGACTCCAACCCAGTCGCTACCCAAGCGGAACTCGCCCTGTCCCAAAAGGTTTTACGTCAGGCAATTTACGAAGCGTATACGGCAAATAACCGCAATAGTAACGCAGAACCACCAACGGTAGAAGAACTCAGAAAGCAGTTAAAAGTTAAAACCGTCCCGGCGACGAGCATCCTGGAAATTAAATACAGCAACAAAGACCCCTTAATCGCGGCTAAACTGCTCAATGCTTTAACAGAAGCCATGATTAACGAGGATACGGCAGTGATTCGGCGCGAGGCTGGCTCGGCACGCCAATTTTTAGCTGTGGAAGTTCCGAAAAAACGCGCCCAACTTGCCCAAGTAGAAGCCACGCTATCGCAGTACAAGCAGTCTCAGGGAATTGTCTCGATCGCCGACGACCAAGGACGGGACAATGCCCAGACTACGAGTATCGTCGAAAGTTTAGCCCAGATAGAAGAACAGGAACGCACTACGCTTGCCCAACTGCAAGAAGTCAAAGCACGCAATAGCTCCCTAGAACAGGTGACAGATAGCAGCACCTTAAAAAATACCTACGCCACCGTTCGCAGCGGGCAAAACGAGCAATTGCAAGCACTACGCACGCAATTGGTAGAGTTGGAAGCAAAGGTCGCCAGCGCCCAATCGAAATATAAAGCCGACAGCCCACCACTGCTGAATTTAATTGAAGAACGGGATGCAGCCCGCGCCCTCTATCAGCAAAAAATCGGTAACGAGACTGGCAACCCAGCCGCTAGCGCTCCCAACGCCGCTACTGATAAATTAAGCCAAGATCTTGCCACGCAACTCATTACTGGAGAAGTCGAGGCTTCAGCATTAGAAGGTAGACTCGCAGCAATTCGGCGCGATCGCGCTACCCTTCAAGAACGCCTGAACCAACTGCCGATCCGCGAACAAGGATTAGCTGCCTTGGTACGGCAACGCCAAGAAGCAGTAACCTCCCTAGAGTTTTTGCAGCGCAAGTTAGAAGAAGCACGGATTGCCGAAGCGCAAAAAGTCAGCAACCTGCGTCCGGTTGACCTTGCCGAACCGCCCAGATTACCGACTTGGCCCAATCCCGCGATCGTGTTAGTGCTTGCCGCTGTCGCTGGAGGTACGCTAGCCCTCGGGACTGTGCTGTTACAAGAAGGACTCGACGGCACGCTACGCAACGCTACAGAAGCAGGTAGCCTAGTCGAAGTTCCCATCATAGGGGTGCTGCCTGTCATCTCACCAGAAGTCAGGGGCAAAGAATACGCTGATGCTTTGATGCAAGAGCCAGCGATTCTAGAATCCTATCGCAGCCTGCTGAGATCCTCAGAATTTGCTGCCAACGAGGATATTAAAGTTATCGTCGTCAGTAGCGCTCTGTCTGGTGAAGGCAAATCTTTAGTGTCTTCCTACCTTGCCGCAGTCGCCGCCACCCTATCGCGCCGCACCTTACTCATTGATGCTGACTTGCGTTGTCCGACACAACACAAACTATTTAAACTTGCTGCCAAACCAGGTCTTGCAGAAGTGGCGCAGGGTAAGCTAGCTTTGGCAGAAGCCGTTCAAACTACAGGTATTGACAAATTAAAAGTTTTATGCAGCGGCAGACCGCGCAGCCATCCTTCGGAATTATTTGAATCTAGGCAGATTCAGCAAGTTATCGCCGCTGCTGCGACTCAATACGACCTGATCGTCATTGACACTCCCCCCGTGACGAGTTGTATCGATGCCGTGAGCTTGTGCGGCAACGGCGAAAAACTGCTTCTAGTTGCCCGTCCGAGTTTTACTCAAAGGGATATTTTCACGCAAGCAGTCGCAGAACTGAGAGCGAAACGAGTCGAGATCTTGGGAGTAGCCGTCAACGGAATCGATCCTCAAATCGATAAGTACTACCGTTATGCTTTCCAAAGCTACAAGACTCTGACCAATGTTTCCTAGAACGAGCTGCTAAAACCAGGTGTTATGAACGTAAGAAATGAAATGAAAAGGTTAGCCACTAGCTACCTGCCTGCTTCACAGGTCTCTTTTTGGATCGGAGTGGCGGGTGTTTTGGTAGGGCTAGCTGCGGGCATCCTGGTAGCTGCTCAGCCTGTTTATCTATTTGCTGGGGTGGTTGCTTTTGCGATTATTATCAACTTCTTTGCTGATTTTGAACGCACGGCGATCGCCCTGTTAATTCTTCGCAGTTCGCTAGACATCTTCTCGGCGCAGCAAATCCCGGCATTATTTGCGCTAGGACTAGCGGCTTTAACATTACTCTATGTCGCCGCTGCGTTTTTAGAACGACGCACCATACATACAGATTGGTTTTGGTGGTTTTTGTTGGCGTGGGTGATGCTGCAAGGTTTGTGGCCCGTACTGTGCATCTTGGGAGGCTTGGGACTGGATGCCTCACCCTATCTAGTCGATAACGTCAGAGAGTGGACGCGCTTATTCTCTTGGGCAATGGTCTATCTATTAGTCATGCAGATGAAAGATCGAGTCGCGCCGCAAAAGATTATCGCACTGCTCTTTTTTTCGTTAATTCCGCCGATAATTGTCGGCATGTTGCAGAAATATGCCAATTTCTTGCTACCATCTATCCTGGCGCTGAAAAAGCCAGAGGTTGTCAGTCAGTTCGTACCAGCAGAGGTTGTCTCAGGCACGCGGATCAACAGCACGTTTGCCCATCCGAATAATTTCGTACTTTATTTACTACTTTTTATTTGTTTGGCTTTCTGGCAACTGTTGCGGGGAAACAAACCGCGCTGGATGTGGTTGATTCTCTTATTTTTAATGGCAAATCTCTACGTCGGTACTGGGGCAATTTTTGGTTTAGTCATGCTTATGACTGCTCTCGGAATTGCGATCGCCCCCAGATTGAAATTTTATAACGCCCTTGGTGGCATCATGTTACTGCTGTTGGTTGTAGTTCTATTTGCCAGTACGGATTACGGACGCAGCCGCCTGGATGGAATTGCCAATACACCGCTGCTGAACCCAGATATCGACGTTTCGCGGGCGATCGTCATGTCCTTTTCCGACTACAACAGTTTTAACTGGCGGATTGCCCAGTGGTATTATCTCTTACGCGCATGGCTGTACGAACCTTGGTTTGGCTACGGACTAGGTACGGGCGTTTACTTGAGTCCGTATAATTTAGTACCGCACAATGACTACATTCGCGCTTTAGTAGAAGGAGGTATTGTCGGCTTAGTGACATTTGTGTCACTCTTGGTGGCACAGGCGATCCGCCTGCTCCAACTACTGCGACAAGCCCCCAAAGGTAGCGATCGCTGGAATTTTTGCTGGAGTTTGCTCGCTCTACTGATTGCAACTTCCTTGGGGATGGCAACAGATAACGTTTGGAGCGGTACGGCTTTTTACTTTTACTGGTGGACTGTGATGGGTATAGCAGGCTGGAACTGGCAAGAGCGGAAGGATCGCCGCACGGCGATCGCGTGATGCTGTTGACGAGGAAGACTGCGCTCGAAGTGGAAAATTAACCCTCATTCAAAATGCATCCATGAAAACACAATCTCCTATTTCCTTATCAACTGCTGACAGTACTCCTTCGTCCCTGCGTCTATCTGAGGAAACACAACAATTGTTGTGCTGTCCGGTTTGCTCCTCTCAATTAGAATTGGACGAGTCTCAGGTCAAATGTACGAACAGTCTGTGTCAGGCTTGTTTTCCGATCGTGAATGGCATCCCTATACTGATTGACAATGAGGCAAGCGTATTTGCGATCGACGATTATCTCGATATAGATACTACAACTCTCAAACCCAAATCTTTGTGGGAGAGACAACTCATTAATTTAATTCCCAGCATTCATTTAAATCTTAAAGGCAAGCAAAACTATCAAAAATTTGTTGCCCTACTTCGGCAGCGCCATTCCCGCCCAAAAGTGTTAGTTGTTGGTAGTAGCATTAGAGGTCAAGGGATGGAACCCCTGTATTCCGCTCCTGAGTTAGAACTTGTAGAAACAGATGTTGCCTTTGGCGCGGATGTCTCAATTATCTGCGACGGTCACAGCCTACCTTTTGCGGACAATTCCTTCGATGGAGTTGTCATTCAAGCCGTCCTCGAACACGTTGTCGATCCTTATCGATGTGTAGCAGAGGTGCATCGCGTTCTCAAACCAGAAGGAGTTGTTTATTCCGAGACTCCTTTCATGCAGCAAGTCCACTTAGGGAGATATGATTTTACTCGCTTTACCCACTTGGGACATCAGCGGTTATTTAGAAGTTTCGCCGAAATCGCCAGCGGTCCAGTCTGCGGTACGGGAATGGCACTCGCTTGGAGCTATCAGTATTTTCTGCTGAGCTTTGTCAAGTCTTCCCTTGCTAGAGCTTTAGTCAAGACAGTAGCAAGATTCACTAGTTTTTGGTTGAAGTATTTCGACTACCTGTTAATTGACCGAGCCGGAACGTATGATGCGGCATCTGGTTTCTATTTTCTCGGTACGAAAAGCGATCGCACTCTTTCAGATCGAGAATTGCTGACTCAATATAAAGGCGCTCAAGCTAGCTCTTTTTAAAAGAGCCTTACCATAAAATTGTATTTTTTACCTAATACCAATTTACTCTTTGACTACGACAAAAGAGATCCCTCCAACCCCCCTTATCAAGGGGGGCTAGTTCAGATCTTCCGTAGCATAGTTTTAGTAAAATGACGTGAGTTCGACGGTGGGAGATGAGCCAAAAAGAAAAAAGAGACCTATGCTCAAAATACACAGCGCTCGGCCTCAGTTATGAATAGCACCATTGTATCTCGCCTAGATGTGACGCAAATTTTTTGTGAGGTAGACGACTTCTATCAAACCTTTGAACGACATTGGCAGCAACAGATGCTATTGACGGCAAGTTGTGGAGAACGCTTGTGTCGCTCTCGTTTAAGTCTGAGTGAGGTGATGACGATAGTAATTGCTTTTCATGGCTCGGGATATCGTACTTTTAAAGAATTCTACACGCTACAAGTCCTACCAGGCTGGCGTCAAGCTTTTCCTCATCTAGTCAGCTATACTCGTTTTGTCGAATTGATGCCTTGGTCGTTGATGCTGTTATGCTGCTTTGTACAGACCCGTAAGGGAGAAGTCACTGGCATTTCATTCATTGATTCAACTCCGATTGAGGTGTGTCATCCAAAACGTTCTAGAAGCCATCGTGTGTTTGAAGGCATGGTGGGTTGGAGCAAAAATTCGGTCGGGTGGCACTATGGGTTTAAGCTGCACCTAATTATCAATGACCGAGGCGAGTTGCTAGCTTTTAAGCTGACCCCTGGCAATGTAGATGACCGCAAGCCTGTGCCGGACTTAACCCAAGACCTAATTGGTAAGCTATTTGGCGATCGTGGTTATATATCTCAGGAATTGTTTGAGCAACTCTATCAGCAAGGCTTGGAGTTAATTACACGGCGTAAGAAGAAGATGAAGCAACAGTTGGTCAAGTTGATCGACAAAATTCTCTTACGTAAGCGAGCCTTAATTGAAACAGTTTATGACCAACTGAAGAACATTTCTCAAATCGAGCATTCCCGACATAGAAGCATCTGGAATTTCCTGGTCAACTTGTTAGCTGGATTAACAGCTTATACTTATTTGCCCCGAAAACCTTCTCTCGATTTAGAACCCAAAGGCTTACCTGCTCTTCCTCCTGCTGTCTTTTAACCCCGTCGAACTCACGTTAAAATGGTATAAAAGAAACCAAGGCAGCTGCTTGGCAGCGGTCGTTCCTTGGTTTTGAAGTTTATAGCAATTTAATGCGATCGCAATCGATCGCATTGCGCTCTATCTCGATCCATTTCAAAGTGCAGTTATTAACTAATAACTGCATAGCAATATATTGATTTATTGCAGAAATTGAGATAAAGATAAGTCAATTGATGACAAGCTCGTGTTTGTACTAAGACTTGTTCATCTATGAAGAGACGTTGCCCGATCGCTATTCCTTGTCATGAAGATCGCAGCGATTGGATCGAGTCAAAAAATGATTTCAATTGGCTATTATGTATTTTCGATATCTAGACGAACTGAAAAGGAATACTCTAGCGTAAGAATCATAATTGACCAAGTTGAACTTTAACAACATGCCTAAAGTTTCAGTCATTATTCCAGCCTACAATTCTATGGCCTATTTACCAGCAACTCTAGACAGTGTGTTGGGACAGACGTTTACTGATTTTGAAGTATTAGTCATTGATGATGGTAGTTCGGATAATACTGCTGCATGGGTAAGTCAGATCCAAGATCGGCGCGTCCAATCGATCGCTCAAGCCAATCAAGGTACGTGTGCTGCGCGCAATACAGGTATTGCTCTGGCGCATGGAGAATACATAGCATTCCTCGATGCAGATGACTTATGGCATCCAACCAAGTTAGCTAAACAAGTCCGCTATTTAGACGAACATCCAGAAGTCGGCTTAGTGTATACTTGGACAGCATTGATCGATCCCGAAGGCAAACCTACGGGCAGAATCTTTGCCAATCGCGCCCAGGGTGATGTCTGGCAGCAACTTGTACAACACAATATTACGGAATCTGGCAGTTCGTTTACGATCCGCCGTTGCTGTTTTGAAACCGTAGGGGTATTCGACACGACCTTATCACACGTTGGCGACTGGGATATGTGTTTGCGAATTGCCGCTCGCTATCATTTTGGGGCGATCGAAGAACCTCTAGTTTACTATCGCCAGTACTCGAACAGCATGTCCAAAAACTGGCAGCGGGTGGAGAAATGTTTTTATACAGTGCTGGACAAAGCATTTCAATCTAAACTGCCAGAACTACAAGATTTAAAAGACCGTTGCTATGGCTTGGTAAACTTAACCCTTGCTTGGAAATGCCTGCAAACTCAAACCAAGGATTACAAACAAGCAATTCAATTTCGTACCACTGCGATCGCCTATTCCCCTCAACTGCGGTACTCTAAAGAGTACATTCGCCTGAGTGTAGCAATTGCGATCGTGCGCTGGTGTGGTGCTGATGGCTACAATCGCATCTTGGCAATATTTCATGCTCTGCGGCGGCGAATCTCGAACCTCAGAGATCGGCTTTCAGTTCCTCTCAGTACGGGTTAAGTGTTGCTTGTAACTTATGCTTTAAGTAGTTCGAGTCCTCAATCGTCTAGCTTAGTGCGACCGGATGGCGACGAACTACCGTCTAAAACCAAGAATTAATGCATACCAACCAATCTCTCAAAACTCTCAAAAACAAAGTCCTCCAAGGAGGTATTTATCTAACTATCAGACAGTTAGCAGCATCAGCGCTTTCATTAGTCAGCGTGCTGGTCATTGCTCGCGTCTTAGGACCAGAAAATTATGGCGTAGTTGTCTCGGCTGCATTTATTCTTTACTTCACTTTCTGGACGGCAAAATGCGGTTTAGATGTCTACTCGATCCGCCAACCCAATTTACCTAAAGATGCCGCAGAGCAGATTTTAGCGTTTTACAATACGGCAGGGATCGGGCTGTGCGTGTTGCTGTGGTTTGCTACGCCTCTAGTGGGTGCGTGGACGGGACAAAACGTGCTAGTCGAAGTCCTGCGGTGGCTAGTTCCCGTCATTTGGTTGGAAATGGTAGCTAGTGCATCGATCGCAATGATGGAGCGAGAACTGCGTTTTCCTCAAGTTGGTTTAGTTGAAACTTTGGCACAGGTATCTAACTATGCAATCTCCGTACCGCTCGTACTCCTAAATTGGGGCTATTGGGGACCAATTGCTGGTTTTGTCGTTCAGTTTACGCTACTAGCAGTGATGGCTTCTGTTTGCTATCCGATCGCGTGGCGTTGGCGCTGGCAACCGCAATTCATCGCTTCTGCACTGCGTAGCGGTCTGGCTTACTCCGGGTCTAATTTAATTTGGAATTTTAAAACTCTCACCGTCCCCTTAGTTGTGAGCCGTCTAGGTGGGTTAGAAGCGGCTGGAATTGTCGGGATTGCCATCCGTCTTTCCGATCAGTTGGGGATGTTGCGAATCGTAATCGCTCGGCTTTCTATCAGTACTCTTGCCAAATTACTCGGCGATACTGATGCATTGCGCCGTGCCATTAGCCGTGGGATCATCTATCAAGGTCTGCTCGTCGGTCCAGTGTTTGCCATTTTTTCTTGCTGTGCTAATTGGATCGTCCCTTTAATGTTTGGCAAAAGTTGGCTACCCAGCACCCAAGTCTTTACGTTTGTTGCCCTAGCAACATTACTCTACACGGTATTTAACATGCATATCTCGGCATTATATGCCGCAGGTCACAATCGCGACGTAGCTCGGTTTAACGCCATCTATATTAGTCTGTTTTGGCTAGCTGCTTGGCTGCTACTACCAGTGTTAGGAGCTTGGGGTTATGGCGTGGCAGAATTATTTGCCTTACCTAGTTTTTTAGCGCTGCATTTTTCCATCACTAAACTATGTGGCACACCGGATTACGGAGATGCGATCTGTTTAATTATCGCGACAGCAATCCCCTTACTCGCTGGTCCCTGGTTGCCGTTTTACATCAGTTTGAGTTTGCTGGTTGCCAGCTATAGTATCTTATTTCTGGTGCGACCCACCCTCAGAAGCATTCCTCTCGAATTGTACGCAGCTTGGAAAGCCCCCAAACCAGCTAAGTAGTAGAAAGTTATTTGTCAATTGTCATTTATGGTAATCGATGGTTAGTTCTCAGTTTTGACCCTTCGCTTTGCTCAAGAGCAAGCTTTTGACTTTTGACTTTTGACTTTTGATCTAGACTGCCAAAAATCGCTGAATGACATCCTGACTGAGTTCGCTGGTAGTACCAGAGGCGACAATTCCACCTTTTTGCATCGCATAGTAACGGTTGGCTTGGCGGACAAAATGTAAGTGTTGCTCTACCAACAGCACGGAAATTCCAGTCGTGGCGATAATGTCGCGAATTGCTGCCTCAATTTCTAAAATAATTGAAGGCTGAATTCCCTCAGTCGGCTCGTCTAGTACGAGTAGACGGGGATTTCCCATTAAGGCACGGGCGATCGCGAGTTGTTGCTGTTGTCCGCCGCTTAAGTCACCACCCATCCGCGATCGCATGGTTTTTAAGACGGGAAACAAGGAAAAAACGCGATCGGGAATCTTCTGATGGCTTTTTCTACCTTGGGGTAGTGCTTCAAAACCCAGTAGTAAATTTTCTTCTACTGTTAAGCGAGGAATAATTTCGCGCCCTTGAGGAACGTAACCAATTCCTAATTTTGCTCGTTTGTCTGGAGACTTGAGAGTAATCGGCTGTCCGGCAAAAGTTACTGCGCCGCTACGAGGTTTAATTAAACCCATAATTGTTTTTAGCAGCGTCGTTTTTCCCACACCGTTGCGCCCGATCAGACAAACCATTTGTCCTTCTGGGACACTAATATCTACGTTGCGTAAAATATGGCTTTCGCCATAGTAGACATTCAATCCAGCAACTTGTAACACTGGTTTTTGGGCAGCAGCAGCATCGAATGATGAGGCGATCGCGTCTGTGATAGGATTCATATTTTATTTTTTGGTAATTGGTAGTTGGTAATTGGTAGTTGGTAGTTGGTAGTTGCGTGGTTTTTCTCCCTCAGCTCCCTCAGCTCTCTTGCCTCCCTGCTCCCTACTCCCTGCTCCCTGCTCCCTGCTTGTGTTCTACTTCCTGTCCCAGATACACTTCAATCACACGAGGATCGTTTTGAACTTCGTCAATGTTACCTTCACACAGTACCGAACCTTGATGCAATACTGTTACCTTACGCGCAATCTGACGCACGAATTCCATATCATGCTCGATCACCATAATGGAATGACTTTGAGCCAACGCTAAGAGTAAATTCCCGACATTTTCGGTTTCTTCATCGGTTAACCCTGCCACAGGTTCGTCAACTAATAATAAATCTGGCGATTGCGCTACTAGCATTCCAATTTCTAGACGCTGTTTTTCCCCGTGGGATAGTTTTGACGCAGGTAGATCTGCATTTGCAGTTAGTCCGATTGTTTCTAATAACCCAGATACGGTTTGGCGTTCCGCACTCTTAGATTTACCAAATAAAGTTGACCAAAGCTTTTTTTGTTGATTGCAAGTGAGTTCTAGATTTTCTCGTGGAGTTAAGTTGAGATACACTCTAGGCGTTTGAAATTTGCGACCGATACCCATGCGGGCAATTTGATGTTCTTTGAGCGATCGCAAGTTTTTTCCTTTGAACAATACCCGTCCTTGAGTTGGTTTTGTCTTCCCTGTAATCACGTCCAGAAATGTTGTTTTTCCTGCTCCGTTAGGACCGATAATAACTCTTAATTCACCTTTGTCTAAACTAAAATTAAGATCTTTTAGGGCTTTAAATCCATCAAAACTAACCGTAACATCTTCTATTGCTAAAATTTTTTCGCCCACCTTATACCCCCTATATCAGTTATCAGTTATCAGTGAAGAAAGGGTGTAGGGGAGCCAGTGCGGTCTTGGGGGTTCCCCCCATGAGCAACTGGCGTTGTGGGGTGTAAGAATTTTGAATTTTGAATTCTTTTGCTCCCTCAGCTCCCTCAGCTTCCTCAGCTTCCTCAGCCCCCCTCAGCTCTATTCTCCTTGTCTTCTTTTTCCCTTCCCTCACCCCTCACCCCTCACTCCTCACTCCTCGTCTCTATCTCCTGCCGTTCGCTTTGCACTTCTGGGTTGACTTCAATTTCAGGATAGGTTGATAGCTGCCGACGTTGACCTAGCCGTAACAAGTTTGAACTACGCAACCAACCGACAATACCATCGGGTAGCACAGTCACAACGATTAAAAATAGCGCCCCTTGGAAAAATAGCCAGATCTCGGCAAATTGTTCGCTGAAAAAACTTCTGGCATAGTTGACGAGCAACGCTCCTACAACTGCGCCTACCAAACTGCCACGTCCGCCAATTGCTACCCAAATTACCATTTCAATTGAGAAGGCAACATCCATCGCTCTTGGAGACACAGAGCCGCTTTGGAGAGTATACATTGCCCCAGCAATCCCCGCGATCGCCCCTGAAATTGCGAAGACTAGCACTTTAAATTCTGTCGGGTCGTAACCGGAAAAGCGAACTCGACTCTCATCATCCCGAATCGCTACCAGCAGCCGTCCGAAGCGTCCGCTAGTTAACCAGCGACACAAGGCATAGGTAGCAATAAGTAACAGCACTGTGAGGACGTAAAAGCTAAATCGCGTCGGTCGCGTCCCTACTGCTGCGCCCAAAAGAGTTTTGAAGTTAACTAATCCGTTCGTACCGTTAAATAGTTTTTGCTGTCCGTTAAAAAAGTTGAAAAAAACGATGGTTGCTGCTTGAGTCAAGATCGAAAAATAAACGCCACGAATGCGATTGCGAAAGACCAAATAGCCCAAAGCAGCAGCTAAAAGCCCAGGAATTAGTACGACAGCAGCCGAAGCAAAGGGAAAAGCTTGAAATGGATGCCAAAACCAAGGTAGTTCGGTCACGCCATAAAGTCCCATAAAATCGGGAAGTTCGCCTTGGGGGACTTGGAGTTTCAAATGCATTCCAATCGCGTATCCACCCAAACCAAAAAAGATACCGTGACCTAAACTGAGCAACCCCGTGTAACCCCAGATCAAATCTATGCCCAAAGCGACAATTGCCAGAGATAAAAATCGTCCTAACAAATTGAGGCGAAATGGGGAAATTAAAGCTGGAATGATAAAAATTAATAAGATAGCGATCGCGCCTATTATACCTGCTTCAATTAAGAGCGATCGCTTCTTATCCCGCACTAAACTTCGTCTTCCGATCGCTAATTGGTCATTTGTCATTTGTCAATCGTCATTTGTATTTAGTGAGTAGTCGTAAGTCGTAATTGAAATTATTCGATCGCTGATAACTGTTCACTGATAACTGATAACTGGTCACTGATTAAGCATCCACAGTCCGTCCTTTCTGTGGGAAAATCCCCCCTGGGCGCACTTGTAGAAAGGCAATAATTAAAGCAAATACCATAACTTTTGCCATACTCGTAGTGGCAAAAAAGGTAAAGAACTCAGATAAAGGCGGGATGGGCGCTGTGAGGATTGCGAGAGTTCCAGAACCAACTAGGTAATTTACCGTACCAATTGCTAATGCGGCTACAATTGTGCCGACTAATTTACCAACACCACCGACAACCACTACCATAAATGTATCGACAATGTAGTTCTGTCCTGTATTTGGTCCCACAGAACCGAGATAGCTAATCGCACATCCAGCTACCCCAGCTAGTCCCGAACCAATTGCAAATGTAAGGGCATCAACTTTTTGAGTCGGAATGCCCAAGCAAGAACTCATGCTACGATTTTGCGTTACAGCGCGAATTCGCAACCCCCAAGCAGTGCGTTGCAAGAATTGATAAACTCCAATGACACAAATAATTGTCAGTGCAATGATAAATAATCTGGCATACGGCAATTGAAACCCACCTACAGGTAAACCACCACGCAGCCATCTCGGTGCGGAAACATCCACGTTCTGCGCTCCAAACCAAGGCTGATTCACTGCGAGTTTGTAAGTTTGACTCAAAATATTGCCAACTGCGATCGCAATACCTAAAGATAAAGGCAGCATCACTAGTACAAACCAATTCCGAATGCGATGGAAGTCCGAACGACGCTGGACGAGCCACAAACTGCCGAAAAATAACAAACAAAATAAAGCTATTCCAATTGCCAGCACCCAATTCACGCTGCGCACGAACTGTTGCAAGATTAAACTCACGCCCCAAGTTGCTAGTAGGGTTTCTAAAGGTCTGCCATAAAGATAGCGAATGACTCCTCTTTCTAAAATCACCCCCACCCCAGCGGCGACTAAAAAAGCAAGTATGAGAGCGAAAAAGATATAAAAATCGAACCAAGGTTCGCCCAATTTTTTAAAGCCCGCTTGGACTACAAAAGTCGTGTATGCTCCTAGCATCATCAACTCGCCATGTGCCAAGTTGATTACACCCATCAGTCCAAATACGATCGCTAACCCTAGTGCTGAAATCAATAGCACCGAACCGATACTAATACCGTTAAATAAACCGTCAAATAATCCAATTAACACGCTTCCTCCTATTCAGTTGTCAGTTATCAGTTATCAGTTATCAGTTATCAATCTAGAGACGTTACATGTAACGTCTCTACTTTCTACCAGCTACTATTAAACAGTTTGATAGCGATCGGCGATCGCGATTGTTTATGAGAAACAAAATTTTTCTCGATCGTCAATAATTTAGCTGTAATTGACAACTGATAACTGATAACTGACAACTGATAACTGATTAAGCTGACTTGTATTTTCCGCCTTTGTTGGGATCTGACCAATCGCAGCTATATCCCTTAGTTTCTTTGACAAATTGATTCCAAGGAAGCGGTGCAACTGCCTTATCAGTAGAGTAAACGATTTCAAACAAACCATCGTCTCTCACTTCACCAATTCGGACAACTTTAGAGATATGATGATTTTTATTTAGAGCGATTTTACCTTCTGGTGCATCGAGGGTTTGTCCGTAGGCAGCAGTTCTAACTTTAGCTAAATCGTCAGCCGTACCAGCCTTTTCTACTGCTTGTTTCCACAGATAAACCGCGATATATGCAGCTTCCATTGGATCGTTAGTTACTCTATCTTCGCCGTATTTCTTCTTAAAGGCTTCGACAAATTTCTTATTAGCAGCAGACTCAACTGTTTGGAAATAATTCCAAGCGGCGTAGTGTCCTTTTAGATAATCTGGGCCTATTGCTCTGACTTCCTCTTCCGCAATACTCACAGACATGGAAGGATACTTATCTGGACCCATGCCAGCACCTTGTAATTGTTTGAAGAAAGCTACGTTGCTGTCTCCATTCAATGTGTTGTAGATGATGCCACCATTAGGTAGAGCTTGTCTAATTTTGGTAATAATTGGGGTAACTTCTGTGTTGCCAAGTGGTAGATAATCTTCACCGACAACCTTACCACCTTTTGCTGCTAATTGCGCTTTGATAACGGTGTTAGCAGTCCGGGGAAAAACGTAATCGGAACCAACTAAAAAGAATTCTTTTCCTTTATTTTTCAGCAACCAATCTACTGATGGTTCGATTTGTTGGTTTGGAGCTGCACCAGTGTAGAAAATATTTTTAGAACACTCTTGTCCTTCGTACTGCACTGGATACCAGAGCATATGGTCTTTAGATTCAAATACTTCTAGCACGTTCTTGCGGCTAGCAGAAGTCCAACAGCCAAATACTGCAACGACGTTATCTTCGTCGATCAACTTGTTGGCTTTCTCTCTAAAAGTATCCCAATTAGAAGCACCATCTTCAGTAATTGGAACAATTTTCTTTCCTAACACGCCGCCAGCAGCATTGATCTCCTCAATTGCCAGCATTTCTGCGTCTACGACGCTCTTTTCGCTAATCGCCATCGTACCGCTCAGGGAGTGTAAAATCCCCACCTTGATTCCATCTCCACTAGCAGCAGCCGTGCTGACATTAGCAGCTGATGGCGATGCAGTTCCATTCGGACTCGATTCAGTCGTAGGCGAATTTGCACAAGCTTTTAATAAAATACTGGTTCCCAAAGTGGCAGAACCGTACAGTAAAAACTTCCGCCGATTAAATTGTGTTGTCATATGTGGAGAAATTATTTCGTGCAGATATATGCTTTACAGCAGCTATATCAAAAGTATGGACATTGATAGATACTATGGCTCTACTTGCAGGTAAATTGTATTTTATTATACTAATTTCATATTTTCGAGACGGTAGGGTGTAAAGTAAGGTAAAAATTTTCAGTCTTAAGCTAGAAGCGGCTCTTGAAAGCGCTGTGTCACTCCGGCGATCGCTGCTAACAGAATCCAGAATAGAGTATTCAAACGTGCATCGAATATAGTGACATCTGTAGTGTTAAAAAGCAGACAAGCACAAACAGCCACTAGATAAGTGAAAACAATGAGGCGATCGCCGTTGTGTAATAGTCGGGAGTTGGTAGGGGCGGGTTTATTCGGGATATCTGTCAAAGAAGGAATAATTTTTCGAGCGAACCCGCCCGTACGGGAGTCGGTAGGTCTGTTTGCTAAGAATTGAATCGATTGAAATAAAATCCAGCCGATCCAAGCACAAAAAACGATGGTTGCTGGAAGACCAATTTCCGCTGTCAGCATCAGAAAAAGATTGTGTGGATGACCCATCCAAGTTTGCGTTTGTGCCATGTAGAGAGGCTGAAAATTTCGTAACCCCCAACCCGTCCAAGGACGCTGTAGGGTCAAATTCCAGGCAAATCGCCACTGTGTCGTTCTCAGCGTCGCCTCTGGACGAACGTAGAGTTGGTCTGTTAACCTCTGCCAAAAGTAAGCGGGAACGATAAGCCGCAGCCATTGTTGCAGGGGTGGAGGTGAAAAAGCTGCGCCAAAAATAGCCGTCGCGATCGCACTTACTCCCACCAGCAACCAATACCAACCTCGATACACTGCAAAAGCGATCGCGGCGATCGTCGCGATCGCCCAAGCATTGCGAGAATTCGTCAAAATCAAAGCTGCCAAATTGCCCAGTACAATTGCACCTAGTAAGATTTGAGTGATAAGGGGTGAGGAGCGAGGAGTGAGGGGTGAGGGATAAAATAGTTTTGAATTTTGACTTTTAACTTTTGACTTTTCCAAAAAGCTTTCAATCCACAATCCCAACGAGAGAATAAAAGCGATCGCCAGGTAAGCAGCAAGGACGTTGGTATACATGAAAATAGAGGTCATCCGTCCGGGTGGATTACCTTGAGGTGCGATCGCGCAACCTAGTGTCACTAAAATATCGTGCCACGCTTTCGGAGTTGCCCAGCCCCAATATAGTTGACCAAAGCCCGCGATCGTTATCGGTATGGATGTGAATACTAAGATTTGTGCTAATCGTCTGAGTTGAGCTGGTGTCTGTAACAAGACGCTAAAAGTTACAAATAAGCCAAAAAATGGCACGAAATTAAATAAACCCAACCAAGCATCCTGGCGATAATAAGCATACAAACTCATTACCACCAACCATCCACTTAAGAGTATCAGTACCCAATTGAGTTGCCTGCGGAAAATCGTGCGATACTGTTTTCGCCAAATGACAAATTGCGCCCATAGCAGAGCGATCGCTCCTACCAAAGGTAGTAACGGAAATAGTAGCAGCCCTAATTGGATGCTGTTCCAAGCATTCTGTAGGCGTTGATCTTTGACAGCCATCAGTTATCAGTAGAGAGTGACTAGTGACTAGTGGCTGGTGACTAGAGATAGAATCTAACCACTAACTACTGGTCACCAGCCACTCATCAATGACCAATTTATGCCATTTCCCAACATTCAGCACGGGTGAGGCGAATTTGTGCTAGAGCAAAGATTGCTGGAATAACGCGACCGTAATTGGTTGAAATTGCCCTCCAACCTAAATCGGCGAGAAACCACGACCACATAATCGGTCCTAGAAAGGTAAATGCTCCCCTGACTGCTCCATACCTAGCTGCACTTACAGCCATACCTTGCTGGGCTGTTTTCAGCGTGACGTAATTTTGAAACTGAGCTGCTGCAACTGCACCACCTTGAACGATCGCTTCTTTAGCCATTTGATAGCTGGCAAAATGCAAAGCAAATTGCTGGGCGATCTGTTTGAGCAGTATTGGTTGGATAATCGAGCTAACGGCGATCGCACTACCACCTTTGACCAGCAAAGACATCGGATCTTTTTGTATGGTTAGCGGTAGCGGTTGTGATGGGGAAGACGCTGCTAGCGATCGCTGTACCCGTGCTGTCAGTTGTTGCTTTTCTGAGGCAGGTAGACGCTTCCACGTCCGTCCTAAGAGATTTAAAAAGACTTCTACCTCTAAATCGGTGGTACTCAGCGCCGTGGAGTAAGAAATTTTGAGATAGCGACAAACTTGAATCAGAGCTTGTCTGTAGGTAAATTTGTTCGTGTCTCCACGCAACACAGTCATTCCATCGGCAGCTAAATAGCGGAATCGTTCTTCTAGCGTATCTAACCACGCTTCCCTATCTAAGCTTTGGACATCAATCGGTTCGGGGGTCTGAACGTAATCCAGGGGATTAAACTTACGGCGAAATAACAGTTGGGTTAAATGCTGCAATTCTTCTTCCGTAGCTAGTTCCAATGCCGCTCTCAGTTCATCCAAAATCCCGTCCTCCCGCAAGTCCAGCAACAGTCACTCACGATCGCTATTTTACTTCTAAAGTGAAGGGGAAGGGAGAAGTCAAAAGTCAAAAGTCAAAAGTCAAAATTCAAAATTCTTTCTGAATTCTCCCCACCACACCCTACATCCTACACCCCACCCTCTTTCCTACTCCCTACTCCCTACTCCCTACTCCCTATTCTTATGTACGACATTGCGATAATTGGGGCTGGAATGGCTGGCTTGGTTTGCGCTCAGCAGTTGCACCAAGCTGGATATAACGTGCTAATTTTGGAAAAATCGCGGGGGTTGGGGGGCAGAATCGCCACGCGCCGTTTGCATAATACTCTCGCCGATCATGGGACTTGCTACTTAAAGCCAAAAGGCGAGTTGATGCAGCAGTTCGTGCAATTGTTATGCGATCGCCATATTCTCCAAGTTTGGACAGATAATTCCGAATTCCGAATTCCGAATTCCGCATTCCGTTACGTCGCTCCTGCGGGAATGAATGCGATTGCAAAGTTTTTAGGACAAGGTTTGGAAGTTTGGCGTTCTCAAAGGGTAGAGGCGATCGCTTGTCATAATTCTTATTGGCAGCTATCTCTAGAATCTGCTGGTTCTGAAGCTACTACTAACCGATTGTCAGAAGTCATAGCTAAAGCTGTTGTTTTGGCGATTCCCGCACCGCAAGCTTTAGCAATCTTGGAGCCATTAACCGAGCTTTCCACTGTTTCTACATTGTGCGATCGACTGCGTTCTGTGGAATTTAATCCGTGTTTGAGTGTTATGGCTGGATATTCATCTCAATTGGAACCACAACCAGATTGGCAAGCAGTGAGTTTTGTTGACAATCCGGTTCTCGCTTGGGTTGGTTGGGATAGTAGCAAACGAGGCGAAAAAACTAGTAATTACGAAGTTTTTGTCGTGCAAAGTAGTGCGGATTTTGCTCGGCGTTATTTAGATTCCGATCTACAAGCTGCTGGTTACGAGTTGTTAGCCAATGCCTCTGAATGTTTGCTTCCTTGGTTAGCAAAACCGGAATGGATGCAAGTTCATCGTTGGCGCTACGCTTTTCCCAGTCGCCCTTTAATGCAATCTTATTTATCTACTGAAACTAACTTACCTTTAGTTTGTTGCGGTGATTGGTGTGGCGGAAATTTTGTCGAAGGTGCAATGCATTCCGGTATAGCAGCAGCAATAGAGATTAATCGTCAAATGGAGGAGCGATCGCTCCCTGGATCTAACTTTTTACAGGCGATCGCTCTAGAATAATCTCAATTCGATACAGATCTTATCTAATCTCATTTGCAATCGGGGATCGCGAATCTTGAATTAAAAATAAGCTTAAACTAAAGAAAATTGTACAAATCTCAAACCTTAATTTCTGTCAATTATTTCTAGAATTTTCCTCTTTGTTACTCACTTGTATATTAAGTTGAGTAAATATTTTACTGAGTTTTGTATAGATTCGTGCTAGAAAATCTTGGCATTGAAATAATTGTAAGTGAGAGGTAGATCGATTTGCTGCAAGAGGTTTTTCAGAGTTAGTAACGAGCTTAGAAACAGGGTTTATATAATTCTATTCTCCAGTCTAAATCTACTTACACAATTGAACGATCGCTTCGCATCTATCAAAAGAAATAAATTTTATCAAAATACACTTTTGCTTGGGGATTGGAGGAATGAAATATGCCGAAAACATTAGTTAATTTAACCCATCAAGCACTAATAGCAGAAATTGAGACAGTTTTAGATAGTTATCCTTACTATCCTCACTGTCAAGCTTTTGCTAATCCCGATTTACGGCAAGAGTTAATTGCTTACGTCCTCAGTCGGATTCCTTGTGCTTTTAGTGCAGTAGACGATTGCAATTTAACTTTTCTAACCTATAGACTTCCTGGCGATCGCGCGGAGTATCGCATCCAGATTGAAAATTTAATTCATCAAGGGATTTGCTGTGTCTTACAGGATAAAGCAGATTGGGTCAGCTGTCACATTCCCGAACCATATCAATGTAGTGTAGAACCTTCGCATTGGTTCGGTTAAAGATCGTAGTCAACTATGACTCGCCACCTTGAAATCCCTTGACAATTCGCGATAACTCTGCTTTCTCGTCCGTACTAACGCGACTGGGAGAGCCGCTGATGATTCCCTCGTAGTTACTAAAAGAATCGGTAATTTCAGGACCGTCAGCACTAATTGTATACTCGCGAATCCCATTATCGTGCCAGGAACCGCGCATCTTAAACACGTTAATTGCCCGCGACATTTGCCCGCGAATTTCTACGTATTGCAGTAATAAAATCGTGTCTGTAATTGTCGAAATATGGGATTCTGTGATTGAATGCGCTCCCATGAACTGATCGGTAGTATTGGTGAAAAAACCCGTGATCTCTTCTTGTTTAGCAAAACCAGTTACGCCAATGACGAATTGTCGAAAAGCATTGTTGCTCACTCCTCTAGCTAAAGCTGAAAGCGAGTCGATCGCCACTCTAGCTGGTTTAAATTCAGCAATTTCTGATTTAATAATCTGTAAATGGTCTTCCAATCCTGCCGATTCAGGATAAGCACAGATAATCTTTAACAGTCCTTTTTTCTCTAAGTCTTCAAAGTCAATTCCCCAAGAATAAGCATTGCGTGACAATTGAGCGCGAGATTCTTCGTAAGCAAATAAAATTGCTCGTTCGCCGCTGCGACAGCCATTTTCGAGAAACTTACTGACGAGTAACGTCTTACCTGTACCAGTAGCCCCCGTTGCCAAAATAATCGAATCTTTAAAGAAACCACCGCCGCACATTTCATCCAACGTCTTCACCCCGGAAGAGACGCGCACGTTAGAAGAACGCTGCGTTAAGCGCATTGCACCCAAAGGAAAGATATTCACTCCATCGTTGGTAATCGTGAACGGATATTCTCCTTTCATATGCGTCGTGCCACGCAGTTTTAAAATCTCCATCGTGCGACGACGGCGTTCTCCTTCTAGAACGTTACGCACGATCGCCACGTTGTCAGCGACAAACTCTTCTACACCAAAAGAGGCGATCGCGCCATATTCTTCGGTGCGTTCGGTTGTAATTATTGTGGTTACGCCAATCTGCTTGAGTCTGGCAACCAAGCGAAAAATTTCCCGCCGCACGACAGAAGCCGCTTCATACTGTTGAAAGACTGCCGTAATCGAGTCGATCGCCACCCTTTTTGCCTTATATTTATTGATAGCGTATTGCAAACGCTCGATCAACGCCGATAAGTCGAAGTTCCCAATCACCTCTTGTCCCTCTGGATCGGGCGAAGCGTCTAAAATAAATAGCTTGCCTTCCTCAATCAGTTTTGGTAAGTTCCAGCCAAAACTGTAGGCGTTTTTAATAATATCGCTGGGAGACTCTTCAAACGTAACGAATACACCTGGCTCGTCAAAAAAAAGTATCCCGTTGTACAAGAATTGTACGGAAAATAAAGTTTTACCAGTCCCCGAAGTCCCGCTAAATAGAGTGGTTCTCCCTAGTGGTAAACCACCATGACTGATATCGTCAAACCCCTCAATCATGGTGCGAATCTTTTGCACGCCTGTCCCATTTGGGCTAATCTTATTTTGCTTACCGCTGGAAGTGATTTCGCTCATCGCTTTAGAATGAAAGGGTTATTAAACCAAATTAAGACTAAATTAAAATTAGTTTATTTTCTATAACAATCCAATTTTACTGAAAGATTATCCCATATTGAAGTTGTAAAATCACTCCTCAAGTGCCTCTGCCTCAACGAGTTCTTCGTAGAGTAAATCTAAGCCGATTAAAACTTTTTCTCGATCGGAAAGATCCCCGATAATCTTCCGTACTGGTGGAGGCAAAATTTTCGAGAGCGTTGGCGTAGCTAAAATTTTATCTTCCTCTGCCAGTTGCGGGCTTTTCAGCACATCAATTACTTTCAGAGCATAGACTCCTTGAAATTCTTGTTCTAGGATGTTTCTGAGCGTTCTTAATGCCCGAATAGAGTTAGGAGTATTCCCGGCTACATACAGCTTTAGAACATAAGTTTTTTTAGGCACGTTCATAGATAAAGACGCAAAGGTTGTTTGGACTGAAATCTGACCACTTATTATGCTATCAAAGTTTAATTGATACATCGATTGTCAAGACATGGAGGTGCGATAAATTTCGCACAGGTGAGCCAAAATATCAATTAGAGTCAAGCGATAGTCTAGCAACACTTCGTCATTTCGCCCCTCTAGCTTCAACTGCTTGGAAAATTCGTCAATTAATTCCATATGAATTTCAATAATCTGAGGCACGGGAACTTTAGCATCAAAAGCTACATTAATAAATCGATCGATCTGTTGTTTTACTGTATTATCGTTGTTAAAATAACGCAACAAGATTTGACAATAATCAGCTTTTAGTTGCTGTAGAAACTCCCGATCGCGATTCAGTGTCATCTGCTGTGATAAGCTTTGGCGTTTTCCGAGTTGATGTTCATCCATGCAGTTAACTGGCAATTACTCTGAGGAAAATAGCTAATAGCAAGGCAGTCGTGTTACATAGCATTATATGGTTAGCTTAATACTATTTTTAGATTTGCAATTTGACTAAAAAAAAGCAGGTAGTTCAATTTAACTGCTTTGCGATCTAGGAAGGGATCGAGCGATCGCCATCAAAAAGAAATTGAGGTTGAAGCCGCGCACTCGGTCAGTGCATTACTAGTCATAATGATTTCATCAAACAATCGAGACGACAAAACATAAAATTATTTGTTTATTTATGGGCGACAGCAGACAGAATAGAGTAAAAAAGATTCTAGATTGCTCCAGTGGATATAGTTCGATTGCTCGCTACTAAGTCAGCATTCATATCTCCAGAGTTCAAGAAAGGTGTCAGTTCCGTTACTTTTATGAAGTTAATTAAACTAAATTAAAACATTATAGCGTTTTCTCGTGCGCCTTTCCTTCCACAACTTCAGTTTGAGAGACTATAACTGGTATATGCGTAGCTCTGTTGCTAAAGGAGCTATAACTGTAATCGAAAGTCTCTATTGCTTGGCAGTTTTAGATTCAATTATCTATCCAGCAAAACACTAGAGCCAAAGATGGCAGCGCCAAGCGTTCAATTCGTGGATCGAGTACCGCATTTTTGCTTTCTCCCCACTCACTATTTTGTTAGCTCATGTCAAAGTCCAAGTACAACTTAGGTGACTTTATCGAGACTGTCCCTAGCTGTTTACAGACAGCTACTTTGG
Organism: Scytonema millei VB511283; assembly: GCF_000817735.3. NCBI lineage: Bacteria > Bacillati > Cyanobacteriota > Cyanophyceae > Nostocales > Scytonemataceae > Scytonema > Scytonema millei. The sequence continues at coordinate 299,940 of NZ_JTJC03000004.1, forward strand.
CTATGGCATGGGAAATCTTCAGCCAGGAGCAAAGCGATCGCCTGATCGTGTTAGATCGGCA